>JAJDDX010000351.1 GCA_029260055.1 Phycisphaerae bacterium | reverse complement strand
TGCGCGCAACACTTGGCGGAACAAACGGTTCGATCAACGCCCATTGCTCATCCGTGAGCTCGTGGCGTTTCATGATTGCCGACCTCCCTGTCGTTAGTCAGGGATATCGGCACGAAGCGGTGTTTTCAGACAGAGCCTAGTGTGCGCTTTGGTGCTTTCGGCCGTTTCGGTCGCTTCCGCACAGACCGGCTACACGGTGGGTCTCGCAGATGGCGACGGAAGGATGGGACAGTGGGACGTGCCTGTCGACATTTCGATCGTGAATGAAGACACCGTGATCGCCGGGATGATGCGGTTCGAGTACGACTCGACGAAACTGACACCGGTCACTGATCCGGTGCTCGGTTCGCCATTCGTCTCGTTCGACCTGGGCGCCCGCGCATCGGACTACGAGACGGACGGCATCGTCTCGGTCGTCTGTTCGACGCCCGGCGAACTCAAGATATCCTTCATGCCGAGCTTCGGCGGCAACGCCGAGATCGCCGCCGGCAGCGGCGTGGTCTTCAGCCCGTTGTTCGATGTGGCCACGGACGCCGCGGTGGGCGAGACGTCGTTCGACGCCGTGGACTCCGCATCGTGGATCAACTCGCTACACGATCCGTCGTGGGGCACGATCTACCCGACGCTCGGAGCCGGCTCCGTCCTCATCAGGTACTACCGGCCCGGTGATGTCAACAACGACGGCGTCATCGACGAGGACGATGTGGACTACCTGGTGGCCTATATCTTCCAGAGTGGCCCCGCGCCGCGCCCGCTCAACTCCGCAGACGTGGACCACAGTTGCCAGATTGACGTGGCGGACCTGGTGAAACTCGTCGGTCGCGTCTATCACAACGATCCCTCTCCGCTCTGGCCCGGCTGCGTAGAGTAACAGCGCCGCCACAACGATCATATCGGCGCCTCCCGGCGACCTTCACGGGTCGCCGGGAGGCGCCTTCTTGCGCGCAACGGGCCACGCTGAAACCACCAGGACCGCGCAGCTCCATCTTCTGGAGCGTTCCCATTTGTAGTGTCACCTCGGGGCTTGTCCGCAGTGCATTTGCGACATTGGGTTCGCTCAGCTCGGCTCGCCCGCCATCGCAAGCCACAGTCGCGCGTACTTTCGGAGTTCGCGGTTCGCAACGCAATCCGACCAACTTCTCAGCGAGCTCTCCGTTAATGAAGGCCGCCACCGTGGGTAGAGCCGCGACACCGAAGGACCTGACCATGTCCCAGTTCTCCTGCAGATCGGTGTCGCACGAGCGAACCACCAAGCGCCCCCGTTATGCCCGTGCGATGGATCGAAGCCGGCGATCCATGTGCCGGTCAACGCCGTTCCACGTAGCCCAGAAATGTACAAGCACGAGGCCCGCGTCCTCGGGGAAGCTCCCGGTAAACACCTGATGGCTCGGCACCCACGGCCGCGGCGCACGCATCCGACACGCCAGAAGGCTCCAACGCCGCCGCAGGGCCGCAAGAAGAAGACCAAGGGGGTGTTCTGCCATCCCGTCAACCAACCGTTCGAACCGGGGCCGCGTCAGTTCCCGCCGCGCGGCATGATCGCCAACTGCCCGTCCGTCACGCCGCGCATGGATTGAATCTCGTCGGCCACTTTCTGGACCACACCAGCCGATCCGCGAAGGGCGATCGCGTGCATGTCGCGCGACGCGTCAACGCCGATCGTCAGCGAGCCCGAAACAACCGCCTCGTGCTCGATAAGACAAGTGCGAAGACGCTTCGCCGCGCCGGTCACGCCGTGATCGCATACGACCGTCAGCATGGCTGTGACCGCTTCACCATCTTCGAGGCGCCGGCCCGACGTGAGCAAGTGCCGGATCATGTCGCGCACGGCCTCACTGCGGGTCTCGTACCCTTTGCCGGCAATGTGCTGATCGAACGCCGCAAGCAGCTCCGTATCGAGCGACACGCTGAATCGATCGGTAAGCGACATGCTCCTGCCTCCCATCAGCCGCCCGACGCAGGCAGCCGCAAATGCTCACGAACGTATCGTGTCAGCTCGTCCAAACCGCACGGCCAACAACCCGCCGGCCACCGTGCTTTTACCACAGAGATCACGGAGAGCACAGAGAAGCACCCGGACCGCCGCCAACCAATCAGTACCGCGAGCGTGAGCGAGCGGCTGTGAGGCCAGCCGCGCACACAAAACGGGCCGGACGACTTCGCCCGGCCCGTCTCGCGGAAGCAGCGTAGAGGAAAGTTCTGTTGGACCGTCAGTGCCGGTTGCGATGGAAAGAGAAGCCGAACCCGCCGCCGTGGCGCCCCCCACCGATACTGAAGCCAAATCCGCTGCCGTGTCGGTGCCGGCTGTAGTGACGCGGCCGCGTGTAATGGCGATGGCTCGAATGCGAGCGAATCGGGGAAACGTAGTGCCTTCGCACGGATGGCCGGTAGTGGCGCACGTGACGCACGGGTCGCGGGTGATAGCCGTAGCCCGCGCCCACATGGACCGAGCGGCGGACCGTCGGCCGCGCGTAGCGTACGGTCGGAACGGTGCGGACCACGGTCCTTGTGCGGTAGGCGGGCTGGACATAGGTCGTGCCGCAGGAGGGCTGCGTGTAGACGGGCAGCGTCACGGTCCCACCGGTGTATGCCCTGCGATAGGTCAGATGCCGAGACGAATCGGCGTAGGTCCGCCTCACCGTCGGCTGGTAGCGCGGACCGTAATCGTAATGAATCGGTCGCGTATCACACCGCGCGAATCCGCCGTAGGGTTCAGCCTGCGCCGTTATCGGGCTCAGTATTACCGCACCCACTGCGATTACCGCCAAACCAAAGCCGAGCGTCGTTGTCCTGAACATAGCCGCGCCTCCCGTATTCTGATGCCTTGAATCGAAAAGGCTCCGGGAACGTCCAGGCGCCCCCACCATAGAACGCCCCGAGCCCAAATCATCCGACTACTTAGACATTCTATACATCGGGATAGTTAGCAGGAAGATAATATTTTCTTTTGGGATTAGTTCGCAATTGAAGCTAGAGTTACCCCAGCTTCGTTTCGAACGCCGCGACGAGTTGGCGCATGAGCCGCATGAACTCCATGCGGTCGTCCGGCTTGAGCACGGTGAGGATCTTGTACATCGAGGCGAGACGGTTGGTCCGGAATTGGTCGTAAGCCTCTTTCCCGGCTTTAGTTAGCGAAATGTCGATCCGGCGGCGGTCCTTCGCGTTGATCTTGCACTCGACGAAGCCCTTCCCGCCCTGCTCCTCGAGCGCGCGGACGATCCTGGACATCTGAGCGGGGACGACGCCGATTCGCTTCTGGACCTCGCCGATGGTGAGCGGCTGGTCTTTCGTGAGCACGTCCAAGGTCAGAAACTCGCTCTCGGAGAGGACTTCGGGGCCGGTTGGGGCCTGTGAGCGGGCTTTCGCGATCAGTCTGTAGAGATCGAAGATCTCCGCAGCCATCAAATCGAGGGTCTCTTGGGTGTCAGGCACTGAATCGGTTCTCCTTCGCGCTGGCTTGTCGCCGGTGAATCTTAACTCCGGTTCGACCCGTGAGCCACCAGAAAACCCGTCGACGCGAATAGTTGTCGATCGGCACATAACCCCCTAGGCAACAACAGTGCCACCGCACCGATGACCCGGTTTCAGTCGCTTGGCCGTTCACGCGTCGACTGAGGCATCGTCGCCGTCCGGCCGCCGACACGTCGACTTAACTACTTCGCCCACCACTATTTATGGAATCTCTGATTCTCTGCTTGCCTTTGGAGCGCCATGGTGCATACTGTATTAGATAGCTAGTACAGTTGACTCGGAAGCCCCGCCGGAGCTACGCGTGCCAGTCGACCCTAATAGCCACGTGCCCATTTACGAGCAGATCGTCGAGCACATACGCGGCTTGGTCGCGGCTGGGGTCTACCGACCGGGCGAGGCG
Organism: Phycisphaerae bacterium; assembly: GCA_029260055.1. Classification (GTDB taxonomy): domain Bacteria; phylum Planctomycetota; class Phycisphaerae; order UBA1845; family UBA1845; genus JADFOB01. The sequence continues at coordinate 13,531 of JAJDDX010000351.1, read as the reverse complement.
CTGCCGTCGATCCGCGGCCTGGCCCTCGACCTTGTCGTCAATCCGAACACCGTCCAGCGGGCTTATCAGGAACTGCAGCGCGAGGGGCTCATCGTCAAGCGAAAGGGGCTCGGCGCGTTCGTCGCACAGCAAGGCGACACATCGGCGCAGCGCGGTTCCGAGTCCGCGGTGCTGGCCCGATTCGCCGATGGCATTCAAACCGGCCGTGCCGCAAGCATGTCGCAGTCGCACATCATGACCATCTTCAATCGAGCGCTGCGCCCCGTCGCAGGCGAGTCCGCGCCGGACCAAGCCACATCGCCGGAAGAGAGGGAGGATTCATGACCGACGCACCCATCCAGGAGCGTGCCATCGAACTTGTCGGCGTCACGAAGCGATTCGGCAACGAGGTCGCGGTCGACGAACTCACGCTGACGATCCCGAAAGGCACCGCCTTTGGCTTTCTCGGCCCGAACGGCGCCGGCAAGACGACGACCATCAAGATGTTGATGGGCATGCTTCGGCGTGACGGTGGCACCACATACGTGCTGGGCCTCGATCCGGCGCTCGACGCGGTGGCGGTCAAGGCGCGCGTGGGTTACGTGCCGGAGCAGCAGTTCATCCACCGGTGGATGCGCACGCGCGAGGCGATCTCCTATTGCCGCGCCGTTTTCCCCGTGTGGAACGACCAACTCTGCGCCGAGCTGCTGAAGCTCTTCGAACTCGACGAGAACAAGAAGGTCATACACATGTCCAAGGGCATGGTGGTCAAGCTCGCGCTGGTGCTCGCCCTTTCCCACGAGCCGGAGCTACTGGTGCTCGACGAACCGATGGCCGGGCTCGACCCGGTCGTGCGTGAGGAATTGCTCGACGGCGTGCTCCAGTCCGTCTGTGACCGCGAGCAGACGATCCTCTTTTCGAGCCACACGCTCGGCGACGTGCAGCGATTGGCCGACACGATCGGCATCATCGATCATGGGCGCCTGCTCGTTCGATCCGACGTCGATACGTTGCTGAGCACGACGAAACGTGTGCGGGCGGTCATGAAGGACGGCGCCGCTCCGACTACTCCGCCCGACGGCACGATCCGCCAACAACTCAAACAACGCGAGTGGCTCGTCACCGTCAAGGACTTCACACCGAACACGATCGAACAGTTGCGAGCAGCGAACGAAGTAGACCTAGTCGACGTGATCGACATCGGGCTCGAAGACATCTTCAAAGACTACGTTCGCGGCCGGAGGGCGTCGGCATGAAAGCGCAACTGTGGAAAGAACTCCGGCGCAACATCCACCTGATCATCGCAGCAGGCATCGTGCTGCTTGTACCCTACGCGATTGCGACAGTAGTCGTACTGCTGTACGAGCCTCCACGTGCGTTGCCCTCACGCCCCTTTAGTTGGTCAGTAGCGACGACCATCGCCGGCAATTGGAGCCTCGCACTTTCTATGGTGCTCGCCGCGTTCGTTGCCGGGAATGCGATGGCCGGTGAACGCGCGGATCGATCGGCGGAGTTCGAGGCGTACCTTCCGATCACGCGGGGCAGAGCATTCAGAAGCAAGGCCATCGTGGCGATTGGCATCATGGCTGCGGTCTGGATCGCCAACCTCGGCGTCTGGCTCCTGATGGGTGGCAGCCCCGCGCCCTTCAAACCCGCTGACTATTTCGCTGCAATCGCGTTCTTCTCATGCACTGCCGCTCTGATGTTCGGCGTGGCGTGGCTATTCTCTTCATTCGCGCGGGCGCCGGGCAACGCCGCGGGGGCGGGCATCCTGGCTGTGTTCCTGCTCGGCGGAACACTCATGCTCATCTCCTACGTCGTAGACGCAGGCAGGGCCGTTGAAGAGAAGAGGTTGCCCTTCGCGATCTTGTATATAGCGCTTTGCTGCAGCGGCGGAATCGCGTGCTTCATCGCGGGGACGATGCACTACCTGCGCCGGGTAGAGCCGTAGGCGCCCGGCCGCCGTTATACGGTGCAGATATCTCGACGTGAAAAGAAGACACCGCCGGCCGTCCACAACGCAACGGCGGCCGCGGTCAGCACCGCAATATCGCCCATCGGCCACGCGCCGTCGCGGATGACCAAGAGCGGTTTGTAGTACTTCAGCACGCTCAGATACTCCAGCGTCTTGGCCGGCTCCCAGAACTGGGCGAGGAAGGTCAGAAGGAAAGACGCGAGTACGATCCCGAACGTCACCGCCACCGCGCGACCGCGACGCGACGACAGCGAAGACGTGAGGAAGGCGAGCCCGCCTACCGCAAGGTAGAGGGCGAACATGTTGACGACCACCATGAACAGCGTTTCGAGCCCGGCCTGTGCTTTCACATCGACCGCGAGATGCCCGATCGCATAACCGGCGGCACCCAGGCCCAGAACAACCATCCCCGCGCACACCCAAACCAACGACTCGCACACGTAGACTCGCCAGCGCGATACGGGCAGCCCGAACAGCACGTCGATCGTGCCGCGATCAACCTCACCCGCGGGCATGCGCGTGCAAAGCGTGATCTCGTGCGCCCATACGACGGCAAGCACGAGCGGATGAACCAGAGCCAGTGCATCGAGCGCTTTGGGGCTGACCGCCGCTCCGACATCGGATCCCAAGAGACCCTCGATGAAGCTGCGGACGAAGTCGATCTTCAGAATCTCGACGTCGATCATGTCCTGAAACGAACGCAGGAAGAACGTGAATAGCACCTCGAATGCCATCAATCCGGCGCCACATAGAAGCGTGGCCGGCCAAACCTCGCGCAGTGACTTGTGAATCAGTCCGCGATTCATGAGCCGTCGCCGTCCTGCCGGTAGTATTGCTTGAAGAGCGTCTCGAGGTTCGGCTCTGAAATCGCCAAGTCGGTAAGCGGCATCGTCGCGGCCCACTTCACCAAGTCCATCACGGGGCCGCCAAGCGTGCCGAGCCACAAACCGTCGCGGCGTTCGCTCACGTCAAGGAATGCCGGCACCGCAGCACTTCGCGAAGCCTCCGAGTCCTTGAAGCGCACCGTCACCTGGCGGCTCGCGCGCTTGCGCAGGGCATCGAGGCTCTCACAGGCCACGAGTTTGCCTTCGCGCAATACAGCCACACGATCGCACAGCTCTTCGACTTCGCTCAGCGTATGGCTCGAGAAGAACACCGTCGCCCCGCCGGTCGCACGGGTCCGCAGCTCGTCGTACAGCACTTGCTGCATGAGCGGATCGAGGGCACTGGTGGGCTCATCGAGGATCAGCAGCTTGGGGTCATGGGCCAGCGCCAGAATCAAGCCGAGCTTCTGCCGCATACCGCGAGACATGGCTCGCACGCGCACATCGGTTTCGAGGTTGAATCGGCCAGCAAGCTTCAGGCCCGAGCCGGTAAGATCGCGCCCGCGAACCTCGCCGAAAATGCCGATGGCGTCGCGCGCCGTCATCCAATCATAAAGACGCAGATCGCCCGGGACGTAGCCCACGTCGGCTTTGATCCGATGCGCGTGCCGCCAGCAGTCCAGCCCGAAGACCGTTGCGCTGCCGTCGGTACGCCGAAGCAAGGCGAGCAACAGGCGAATGGTCGTCGTCTTGCCCGCGCCGTTTGGGCCCAGGAAGCCGAACAGCGTGCCGGCCGGCACGCTCAGGCTCACGCCCTCCACGCCGACGCGCCGGCCGTAGTGTTTGGTCAGGTTCTCAGCGACGATCACGCTCATTGCATGCGCTCGAATAAGACAGTGGCAAACGCGAACAGCGTCACCCGCACGCCAACCGCCAGTCTTACAACTTATGGTTGCCGGTCAAGCCGGCGATAGTGGATGGCATCGAGAAGATCGTCCGATGTGATATCGGCAAGATCGGCGATCGCACACGCTGTCTGTCGATTCAACATACCGCATGTACTGCACGAGGAAGTGATCGTGGTGCTTCTCACCTTAGCCGTCCCGTTCGACGCCGAATACTGCCCGATTGTTATCGGATTCGGCCATCGCTCAAGAACCGCCACCGCCCGGCTCTCGCAGGCTGCCCCGCGTTCACGTCTGGAGTCCGTCACTCGATCGAGCCGGCCCTTCTCTCCGCCGATTAGGTCATACGTTCGACAACGACTTCGCTGTACCGCGCCGACGCAATATGCATGTATCGCTTGTTGAGTTCACGGAACTGAGCCAGACAGCGTTCCAGAGCCTGCGGTGTCAAGACCTCGTCGTCGCAAAACAACCGGTCACGACAATCGTACCACTGAGCGAAGCAGTCTTGCACGCGTGCTTGGTCCTCGGCGCTCTCGAATGCCGCAACAATGACATCTTCGTTGAGCAATCCCCTGGACGCTGCTTCGGTCTCGATCGTCTGAACGGCATTCCGAACGCGAGTCACGGTCTCCTTTATTAGGCGTTTCGAATGCGTTCGCCTGATTGCATGTCCAAAGCCATCGATCACTTCGTATCGGAACCTGCTCCCCATGACAAGTGAAGTCAGCAGTGTCCCGAGAATCTGCGGAACGTGCCGGAAGCTACCCGAGACATCGCCAATGAAGAGGAGCCGGAACTCCAGCGATCCGTCCGCCGTCTTGTCCAAGCGATAAAGAACTGGGCGATAGGTGCTGACTCCGTCCTGCGCGACCACAGTCGCCTGGATCGGGCGCAGATGTTGTCCGGCGGCCGCCAGGGATGCCGCGTCAACGACTTCCCGCAACCACCGCGTATCGCCGAGCCGGCCGGCAGCCTCCTCAATGTCCGACCACTTCCATTCTCCCGTCTTGAGCCCGAATATACGCAGGGCACCTCCCTCAGAAGTCACGACAGCGTCTCCCGGGATCTCGCCTGCTTCAAGGTGCTTTGGATTCGTCACTCGAAGACGAAGCGACTCGTTGAAATACGTCGTTGTGACCGGGGAACGGTTAATCAACCGCACTATCTTGCGCGAAGCTCTGTCCAACTCGGCGGGCGCATTCTCGAGCCATGGAGCGATAGGATCACGGAGGCCACTGATCTCCGTCCGTACAAACAAGTCTCTCAGGAAGTCGCGAACGCTCTGCAGGCGTGCCGGTACGGCTTGCAGATGAGCGAGCGGATCAGGCGGTCCGGTGGCGTTGCTATGAATACAAATGATGCGCCGCTTCGCGTTCTCGTCGTCGAGTTGCTCGAACAGGCCCGTCTCGTAGAAGCTCCAATTCCACTGCCGATCCGGGTCGGTGTATAACAGCAAGAGGAGGTCGGATTCCAGCAAACGCTCGCGAATCCAGCGATACCACTGGGCTCCAACGGATATCTCCTCCGAGAGGAAGAACTGCAGTCGCTCCCCCCCGAGCCCGGCAAGGACCTTCCGCACCCCAAGAGCCGTCTGGCTGTCCGCAATCCTGTGGCTTACAAATACCCTCAGCGGCCGCCCTCTGTTTCCCGCCTCTGGCGACGGTTGGATGGGCCGGGCAGAATCCACTGGCTCGCCCTCGGCAGCCAGCACATCGACGGCGAACCTTCGTAGCATCTTGAAGTCTGATCGCAAGGCCTCGAACGTAAGCGCTAGCGGAAGCTCTCGCAGCGCCACATCGGATTTCCCCGCGCGTTTGACTTCTTGTTGCCATTGCCGCCAGCGCACCTCGCGTCGGCTTGGATTGCGAATCCGTAGAATACTGTCGGCCTGACTAACGAGCGATTCGTAGGTGTTCGCATTCGCCATAGGCTTGTCTCACGACGCTACGACCGGATGTTCATCGCCAATAACCATCCGATTGCTTCGAGCCGCCGGCGATATGAAATGGTTGAGAATCGGGTGGAGAAAATACAGGTCAGATTTCGGCAGATGACGGTTTATGGGGTCGGATGGGCCATGCCCCGCCGGCTGAAAGTGCTGCACGAAGTGTTTCTCGCCTACGACCTTCTGCGACAGTCCGAGCAGACCCACGTCATAGAGTGTATCAAACGGCCGCGTTAGATCCGACGGCGTACCTGGGCAAAGGATATCTTCCTCATGGCTCTCTACGAACTTGGCCGTCGCAGCATCAAGGTCAGCTCGCGTCATGATCGCCGTCGAAACAAAGCGCGAAACCAACTTGGCGATTTCAAGGCGCGGGTCAATCAAGGGAGCAATCTCCTTCAGATACTGCCTCGTGAACAGCGTGGTGGCGTCGTGTACCGCTCTACGTACTTGCGCCGGCTGGAAACTCCCGTTCTTTCGATGCTGCAGGAGGACTGTACCCATATGGATTATTTCGCGCGGCCGGCCCAAGGTGTGGCGATGAATGTAGTCCCAAATCCTCTCATCGCAGCCCACGAACTCATTCCGCAGGACAGTGCAGTCGCCAAAAAGTGAGCGGAGAGGCTCGGTGTTGCGGACAGTGGGCTCGGCCAGGAGATCGTCCTCGAGTCGCTCGACCGCACCCTCAAAAATGGCGCAAAGTTCGGATTTGGTATAGTGCAATTGAGAGATATAATCGAAGTACTGCAGTAACATCTCGTTATCGAACTGAGAATACACGTCCTGCCTGAGGGTGGTAAACACGTGGATATTCGAGTGCCGTAGGTTGATCTCCCGCACAGCGCGGAACTGGCCGAACATACTCTGAAGCCAGAGCGCCGGATCGTGCTCATAGTAGTCGTCGATGTTGTCAAGGAAGACGTTGACGTCACCCTGATAGCTCCAAAGAAGCTCATCGATGGAATTGATGGCCGCGTGTATCGATGCGAGCGCCGCTCGTCCAGCGGAGTCGAGCTGGCTGCAGATGCTTGTGTAATACGCGTACGGAAGTTGTGGCGTTGGTGGCGAATCGCGCAGGAGTTTGTCAAGTTGCTCTCGCGCAGCGACCAACTTGGAATAAGTCAACTCGTCCTGGCTGGGGCTCCGCTTACGGGTAGTCTTGGGCTTGGCTGGCGCCGACAACACGGCATCACGCACGTGATGAAGTACGGAGATCAGAATCGAGTACTTCCAAACACCGGTCCAAGCGAGGTTGCTGTCGTTTCCCGGTCTTTCGGTTGATTTTGCCTCACTGAACTTACGGTGGAATGCCTGCCCGACGTGGGAGGCTGCCGTAAGCTGATCAACGAGTAATCTCGAGTGCGTCGGGATACAGAGCGCGTTGCTGGCGCGCCGCTCGGCAATCGCCTTCTTCTTCAGCAACAGGGTCTTTCCAGATCCCTTTGGCCCGACAACATACAGCTTATCATTCGTAGACAGGAACTCGTCAATGGCATGATTACGCACCACGCCGGCAATCGTCTCGGGTGTAGCGCGCCCGGCATCTTCGTGACCGAAGTTTCTTGCCCTCTTCACAGGCGCATCCGTCCTTCGACCTTGATTTGTGCCCGCATTCGGACGGGCAGAGTACGAGCGGCGCTCCATGTACGCTCCATCGCCGTTCGATGTTCGCTCACGAGACAGCTAGGATAGTGACAGGCTGATCCGGGTCAAGGGGGTGCGCGCTCCAGGAAGAACTGCCGCCTTCACCCGGACACCGTTGTTGAATGTTTGGGTGATGTTTGTACGCTATCTTGCTCCCAGTTATCCAGGTCCGTATCGAGTCTGGGAATCGTAGCGACAATGCTGCCCGCACCCGGCACCGAGGTCACTGTCGTCTTGAAACACCATGAGGAGGCGACCATGATGGTCGGTTGCTGCTGGGCACCGGCTATAGTTGCCGGTCAAGTCGTCGGTAGTGGATGGCTTCGAGCAAATCGTCCGGTGTGATGTCGGCACGCTCGACAAGGTCGGCGATCGTGCGGGCCATGCGCAGCACCTTGTCGTGTGCTCGCGCAGAGAGGCCAAGCTCGGTCATGGCCTGCTTGAGCACGACCTCCCCCGTTTTGTCGATCTTGCAGTGCTTCCTCAGCAACTTACCCGTCATACGAGCGTTGGTCAGCTTGCCGTCTTTGCCGAAACGCCCGCGCTGGAGTGCTCGCGCCGAAAGCACCTGACCGCGCATGTTCGATGACGGTGTGCCGTCACGTTCGCTCCTAAGCTCTGAAAACGGCACGGTCGGCACCTCGACGTGAATGTCGATGCGATCAATCAGCGGGCCGCTGATGCGCGACAGATACTTGTCGATCTGCTGCGGGCTGCACTTGCAGGTCTTGCGCGAGTCGGTGTAGTAACCGCACGGACAAGGGTTCATCGCCGCGATCAGAATGAACGACGCGGGGAAGCTGACGGTTGCATGTGCCCGGGCAATCGTCACTGTCGCGTCTTCGAGAGGCTGACGTAGCGACTCGAGTGCCGTGCGCGAAAACTCGGGCAACTCATCGAGAAAAAGCACGCCGTAATGAGCGAGCGACACCTCGCCGGCTTGCGGGATGGCCCCGCCGCCCACCAGCGCCGGCGTGCTCGCGGAGTGATGCGGATTCCGCACCGGACGCGTCGCGAGCAGCGCCACACCATGCGGCAACTCACCCGCCACCGAATGGATGCGCGTCGATTCGAGCGACTCCTCCAGCGTCAGCGGCGGCAAGATCGTCGGCACGCGCTTGGCGAGCATCGTCTTGCCGGAACCGGGCGGCCCGATCAGTAACACATTGTGCCCGCCCGCAGCCGCAATCGTCATGGCCCGTTTGACGTGTTCCTGCCCGCGCACGTCGGCGAAATCGCAATCGTATTGAGACGCCACGGCGAAGGCCTCGTCAAGGTCGATGGTGACCGGTTCGAGCGGCAGCTGCCCCGAGAGAAAACCGGCTGCGTCCGTCAAAGACGTCACCGGAATGACATCCAGCCCATCAACGACGCCGGCCTCGCGGACATTCTCAGCCGGCACCAGGATCCCTTTGAAGCCGCGCTCCTTGGCGAGCATGGCCGCCGACAGAATGCCCCGGACCGGACGAATCCTCCCATCGAGGGCGAGTTCACCGGCAGCGAGGTACTTCTCCGGCTCGTCGGCGACCAGCGCACCGTCCGCCAGCAGCATGCCGAGCGCGATCGGCAGATCGAACGCCGGCCCCTCCTTGCGCAGATCGGCGGGCGCGAGATTGATGACGGCCTTGTGGCGTGGGAACTCGTAGCCGGAGTTGTCCAGCGCGCTGCGTACGCGTTCGATGCTCTCCTTGACCGCCGCATCCGGTAGACCGACGAGCGTCGTCCCCGCGAAGCCTCGCCGCGCCACGTCGACCTCGACTTCGACCTCAATGGCCTCGATGCCGCGGAACGCCACACTGTGCAAGCGCGCCACCATGGCGTGAATTCTAACTTGATGCCCCGCGCGACGCGATACTTTTCCCTAACAAAATACGTACATCCGGGTAAACCCTGACCACGCCGGCGGCCGGGCCCGGCTTGCGGGCGGATTAGGCACGCGATACCATCCGCAAAGCCTTTTTCGGGGGAGGCGAAGCACTTGAAGCGCGGTCTTTCGCCGCCCCCATTCCCCGACCGGAGTGAGACCATGACTTCGATCGCCACGGCGGATCAACCGGCGATTCTGGGCGGAAACCGAGCCGTAACGCTCGACGGAAAGGACGCCCAGCGGTGGCCCATTATCACGGATGAGGATGTGGCGGCCGTCACCGAGGTGCTGCGCTCCGGCGAACTGTCGCTGCACCCGATCACGCAGGAACTCGAGGCGGATTATCGCGATTTCCTGGGCGTGCGGCACGCTTTGGCCTACGCCAACGCGACTTCCGGCATCTTCGCCGCCTTGAACTCCTTCGGCCTCAAGCCCGGGGACGAGGTCATTGTGCCGTCGGCCACCTACTGGGCCTCCGTGATGCCCGTCCTCTGGTGCGGAGCCGTGCCCGTCTTCTGCGAAACCGAGCCGGATCAGCTTGGGCTCGACCCCGATGACGTGGCCGCCAAGATCACCCCGAAGACCCGGGCCATGGTCGTCGTGCATCTTTGGGGCATGCCCTCCAAGATGGACGAGTTGCTCGCCGTCGCGAAGAAGCACGACCTCAAGGTGCTCGAAGACGCCTCGCATTCCCACGGGGCCAAATACCGCGGCAAGTTCACGGGCACCTTCGGCGACGCGGCGGTCTTCAGCCTGCAGACCAATAAGCTCGCGCCGGCCGGCGAGGGCGGAATCCTCGTCACCGAGAGCGACGACATCTTCGAAAACGCCCAATGCCTGGGCCACTTCGAGCGAGTGCTGGCCCTCAAGACGCCCGCAAGGCGGTTCGCCGGGACGGGCTTCGGCCTCAAGCATCGCATGGCGCCGCTGTCGGCGGCCGTCGCGCGGGTCCAGCTCCGACACCTCGCGCAGCGAAATGCGCGGCGCAACGAGAACATCCGATATCTATCGCAGAGACTTCAGAAGCTCGGCATCAACACGTTCCTGCCGCCTGAGCACATCGAGCGTGTATACTTCATGTACATCCTGGAAAACGTCGAGTCACGCACCGGCCTTAAGACGGATCAACTGGTCAAGGCCCTCCAGGCGGAAGGATGTGAAGCGATTCAGCCTCGTTACCCACTGTTGCACCAGCAACCGGTCTTCAGCGAAGACAAATTCATCGAGATCGCCCGGCTCGGGCACATGCCGCGTGAGTCGCTGCCGATCTACCGGCCCGACGCGTTGCCGATTACCACGGCGGGCAATGAACGCTTGTTCCACTTGCCCTCCTTCCCCTGTGCGGAAAAGGACCTGCTCGATCAGTATGCTCTTGCGTTCGAGAAGGTAATCGGAGCTGCGCCGCGGATCGCCGCGGCCGGAGACTGAGCGGCGACCCCGGCTTAGACACGACCGGGGCGAGGGCGTCATGTCCGCAATCCACAAGCTCATACCACGTGAAGTCGACTGCCTCGTACTCGGTGGCGGGATCACCGGTGCGGGCATCGCGCGCGACGCCGCCATGCGATCGTTGCGTGTCATGCTGGTGGATTCGCACGACTTCGCGTCAGGCACGAGCCATCTGACCTCCAAGCTGATCCATGGCGGGCTTCGCTACCTCGAACACGGCCACGTGGCACCGGTCATCGAGGGAATCGTGGAGCGCGACCGCCTGCTCAACCACCTCGCACCGAACCTCGTCTCGCCGATGAAGTTCGTGATGCCCTTCGAATGGTCCCGGTTCCCCAAGTGGTTCGCCGTGACGTTGAGTTTACAGCTCTACGGCCTGACCGACCTGCTGCGTGACCGCCGCTGGTCGCACGGCATGTTCGCCCCGGCCCTTCGCCGCGACTATCCGACCATCAAGAGCCTCCCGCTGGCCATCGCCTTCTGGGACGCGCACACGAACGACGCCAGGCTGGTCATGGCGACGCTGCGGACAGCCGCCGCCGAGGGAGCCTCGCTGTGGAACTACACCACCATCACGGAAGCTCGATTCGAACGCGGCGCGTGGACGGTGAAACTGCGGTGCGAGCCGCGCGACATGGAGTGGACCCTCCGCGCCAGAACGATCGTGAACGCGACGGGGCCGTGGTCGCCGACGACCGCCAAAATGCTCGGCGCCAAGCCGATGGACCTCATGTGGATCAAGGGCAGCCACATCCTGCTGCGCCGCCCGGAACGCTTCGGGCCCGACGCCATCGTCATCCGCAGCGTGCGCGATCGCAGACCGCTTTGGGCCGTCCCGTGGGAAAACCGCCTGATCATCGGCAGTACCGAATCGCATTATGAGGGCGACCTGCGTAACGCGCGCCCGACCGCAACCGAAGTCGACGATCTGTTCGAGAGCTTCGTCGACTACTTCCCGACGCTTGGCGTGAGCCGAACGGACATCCGCGGCGCCTTTTCGGGCGTAAGGCCGATCATTCCGCAGGCAAAGGACTCGGAGAACAGCCTGTCGCGCAGGCATCGAATCACCATCGACGAGCAGCGCCGCCTCATCACATTAACCGGCGGAAAACTGACGACCTTCCGCCTGATGGCCGAGCAGGCCATCGATGCGGTGCAGCGCATGTTGAGCAAGGCGGCGGCCTCGCGCGATCTGCGGCAGCGACTGCGGCATGACCTCCTCTGGCCACGACTGACCGTCCCACAGATGGAACATCTGCGCGACACGCTCATTGAGCGCGCCGGCAGCCGCGTTCCCGAGGCTGTGGTGGAGCATCTCACCCGGCACTACGGGGGAGACGCAGCCGGCATCGTGAACGACATCGTCGACGACCCGACGCTCGGGCACCCGATCCACGAAGACCTGCCCTATGGCTTGGCCGAGTTGGCGTACCTGTGCCGCACGGAAAAGGTGTGCCATCTGCTCGACCTGCTCAAGCGGCGCACGGCGCTCTACTTCCTGGGCGACGGCGCGGCCGCAGCCGAGCTGCCGCGCGTAATCGATCGCATCGCGCCCATCCTGGAATGGGACACGGAGCAGCGAGCGGGTGAACTGACCGCCGTAGGCGAAGAGCTGAACGCCGACGTAGGCCCCATCGGCAATCCCGACCTCATCCCCGATACCGCCACCCTGGCTGCGTCAGCGTAGCGCATCAGAACGGTCTTGGCCCAGGTGTAGCGCTGCCCCTTGTGGGCGGCGCCAAACGCACCGGTGCGGGCGGCGCCGGGATAGGGAGCGAATGGGTGGCATGGGCAAGCAGCAGCTTGCCCGTGTCCCTCGGTAGCCAACGCACACGGGCAAACGAGTTTGCCCATGCCACCCGTCAGTGGTCGTTTGAAAGAACGCTCTCAGGGTGGCCGAGCCGCTAGTAACTCAACCCGCTCTTCCTGATATGCACATATGGTTTGCGACCGTCATCCGCGCGGGCGGCGGCCACTTCGACGACGTGGATATCGTGGTCGCCTGCAGTGACCGTCTCCCGAATCACGCAGCCGAGGTGCGCGATACAGTCGGTCAGCGCCGGGCCGAAGTCGGTCGGCTCCATGCTCACGCCGGAAAAGGCATCCTCCTCCAATGCAAACCCCTTGCCGAAGTGTTTGAACATGGCGGTCGGGTCGTCGCCGACGATGTTGAGCACAAACCGCTCGGCCGCAGACACCAGCCTGCCCGCGGGCCGGCCCTGCTTGATGCAGACCGTCAGGCAGATCGGCTCCAAGGACGCCTGCTGCACCCATGAAACCAGCATCCCGGTGGATTGCCCACGGTGCTCGACCGTCAGAATCGAGCAGCCGCTCGGAATCCGGGCAACCGCTGCACCAATCGCTTCTCGCGCGTCTTCGAGCATCATCGTGATCCAAAGTGTGACTGGTTCATCACGTCCACGGGGAATCGTAGAAGGCGCCTGCCGGAACGACAAGCTCAGACCCGGACAGACCCCCCTCTTTCCCCCCTTGGCAAGGGGGGACGCCGGAGCCGCTACCGAGAGCGCCTACCAGGAGCAGTGAACCTGGACGCGGTGCTAGAACAACGTGCCGATCAGGAAGCTGAAGACCTGTTCGTCGTCGTACTCGTCCGACATCACAGGGGCCGCCAGGTTGAACTCGAGCGGCAACGGGCCGAACAGATCGAGCGTGAGCCGGACGCCGACACCGATGGACGCACGGTACGAACTACCGCCGGCTGTCCCCGTATCCAGGAACACGTGCCCGCGCACGTTCTCGCCGACCAGCGGGAACGAATACTCCGCACCCAGCAGCACCAGGTAGTCGCCGCCGATGTTGTTCTTGTCGATCCCCTCGTGCGGCCCTATGCCGCGGAACTTGAAGCCGCGCATCGAGCCCGTGCCGCCGGCGTAGAACCGCTCGAAGACCGGTGCGTCCCCGACGATCGCCCCGGCCTCG
>JAJDDX010000036.1 GCA_029260055.1 Phycisphaerae bacterium | reverse complement strand
AGCGATATAAGGCGGCCTCTATCCATCGGGCGACGACTTGGGGAAGTAGATTTCGCTGACAATGCGTTCGCCGCTGGGCGTTCGTTTAAGTTGAATGACGACCTCAACCACGGCTTTCACGTACGCCATAATTTCCTCACGACGAAGACCCATGTTGGCTTGTAGCACCATGAGTGCCAACTGCTCAAAGGCACCGTTGGGCGAGTCGGCGTGTAGCGTGGTGATGCTTCCGGGATGGCCGGTGTTGACGGCCCTCAAATAGGTGTAAGCCTCTTGGCCGCGCAACTCGCCGAGGAGAATGCGATCGGGGCGGAGGCGAAGCGTTGCTTCCAGGAGCTGCTGAATACCAACGCGCGCTTCGCCCTGGTCACCTTTTGAGGCAATCAACGACACTCGGTTTGGCTGGGATAACTCAACCTCGGGTGTGTCCTCGATGGTGATTAGCCGTTCGTGTGCCGGAATCTCTTTCGCAATCGCGTTCAAAAAGGTGGTCTTGCCACTGGATGTGCCGCCAGAGACCAGTATGTTCTTCCGTGCCGCGACGGCGGTGCGAATAAAGCGTGGGTGATCACCGCGCTCAAGGAGTACTGCGAGTTGTGCATCCTGGTTGTTGACGGCATGCGATTGACTTCCAAGCGTGGCATTGAAAGCGCCGGCCTTTTCATAGTCGGTAAGGGACAGGTCTTTGACCACCTGTTTTCGGATGGACACACAACCACCGCGCGGCGCGCAGGGCGGTAGTATGACTTGAATGCGCTCGCCGGTCGGGAGCGCTGCGGAGAGCAAAGGGCTTTGGCCTCCGACGGACTGCCGGGATGATGCGGCGACCTGTTTGGCCAGTTGCAGAATATGTCGCTCATCAATCTCGCCGAGCTCGTGACGCTCCATACCGGTGGCACCGCGCGCCTCAACCCAGACAACGCCGGGTTCGTTGATGCACACTTCTGAGACATCGTTACGGTCCAGAAACGACTGCAGCGGACCGAGAAACTGCCGCAGGAAAATGCCGGATGAGCTCAATGTGGCCGTGTTGTCCGCGGCGCTCATCCGATCACCTTGGCGCGACGTTACGAAAATCAAGATCGCGTGCGACGAACACTTGTATGGGTGTGCCCTGATCGACGTGGATGGTCGGCGCAATATTGATCGAATTTTCCAAGGCGATTTCAGCCGCACGATTCAGCTGATTGGTGTTTTGCAAAATCGTGGTTCCCGATCCATCGCTGTCGCGAGCATTCTCAACGGACACATCAATGGCACCGTCGACGAGGCTCAATAAAATTGACGAGCCAAATATCTTGAAAAAGTGCGTATCAAGATCCCCTTCGAGACCGGCACGGCCTAAGAGATCGGTTCCGGGTGAGCCGATCAGGATTGAGGCGCCGTCGGGGCGAAGTAAGCGATCCCAAACAACGAAGACGCGCGTCTGACCGCGCACGAGGCCCGAGCGATAGTGGCCCACCAAACGCGATGCTTTGGGTATCAGCAGGTTCGATCCGTCAAACGAGTAGACGTCGTGTGAGACCTCTGCGCGTATGAATCCCGGCAAATCACTTTGAATAGCCGTTTCGAGGACCCCTCGGATAAGGGACCCTTGGGCGATCATCGATCCTTTATTCTTAATGTAGCTAACATCGACCGTATCGGCCTCGCTCGAGGCGAGCTCGGCGGCGAGAGAGTTTGTTGACTCGGACGCATTCGATGCACCCGGCGATCCTTGAAAACCTTGTCCTAGTCCTTGAGTGCGGCGCTTGTCGACAACCAGAATGGGTGCGCGTCGACGTTGTTCCATTAGTTGACGCTGTTCTTCGGCGCGGCGAAGTGCAATGCGCTGTAACTCGGCTTGCATTGGATCGGGCGCTGCGTATTGCGGCGCAGCGTTCGTCGTCACCGGTGTGGGTTCGGGATCTGGAAGTCGAGGGGATTCTCGCCGCGCCGGTGAATCAAACTGCAGTGGCTCCGGATCGGTTAGGCGTGCATTCGATTCTTGTTGGTCGTCGCGATTCACAAACCAAAGCAATAGGCCGACAATGGCGACTCCAAAGATGACGACCAGAATGTTTGTCTGTCTGGTGGGGGAACCCACTTGAGCAATGCTGCGTTCGTCCAGTTCCAGCTCATCCTCTGAACGATTGTCGGGTCCCTCATTCATGAGGCGGCGTCACGATCGCTTGGGCTGCCTTGGTCCAATCGCGGCTCAGATTGATAAGAATCATTGAAAATACAGGTGACCACATCGCCGTTTCGAAGCGTGAACTGTTCTCCAATGCGGTGCACCACGACGTACTTCCCTTGCCGCACACCATTGACCAGTGATTCCTTTTGATTGCCATCCACCAAGAAGATAGCCGGGGTGTCGGTTCGATCATCGAACTCAAAATAGGTGAACGTACCGTTATCAAAAATTTTCACGGGCACTTGCTGACGGTGCCCTGCAAAGGAGTAGTTAAAGTTCCAGGCGGCAGGGTCGGCATCGGGGCCTTGGCCGAGAATGGCGTTGCTCGCAAGAGTTTGTTGTCGATTCCGAAGATTGATCAGG
>JAJDDX010000350.1 GCA_029260055.1 Phycisphaerae bacterium | reverse complement strand
ATCCTCATGGACGTGCTTTCCGCCGAGTAGGACCGAGTCGAAGCGATCTAACCGAGATAGGAGCAAGTTGGTGAATGCATTCATCGTCCATGCCCACGCGGAGCGAAAGAGCTTCAACGGCGCGTTAACCGAGGTCGCCCGGGAGACGCTCGCCGGTGCCGGCCATGAGGTCAGAGTCTCCGACCTCTACGCCATGAAGTTCGACCCCGTATCGGATCGACGGAACTTCACGACCGTCAAAGACGCCGACTACTTCAAACAGCAGATCGAGGAGAGGCACGCGTCGGCGTCGGGCGGGTTCGCACCCGACATTGCAGCCGAGCACGAAAAGCTCGACTGGTGCGACGCCCTGATCCTGCAGTTTCCGCTTTGGTGGTTCTCGGTTCCCGCGATCCTCAAAGGCTGGGTGGATCGCGTTTTCGTGATGGGGCGCATCTACGGCGTCGGCAAGTGGTACGACAACGGAGCCTTCAAAGGCAAGCGGGCGATGCTCTCATTGACGACGGGCGCTCCTGAGCAGATGTGCTCGGAATTCGGCCTCAACGGGAACATCGACAACATCCTCTACCCGATCAACCACGGCATCTTGCGGTTCGTCGGATTCGACGTACTTCCGCCTTACATCGCCTGGTCACCGGCCCATGTCGGCGACGAACAACGCCGCGACGACCTCAAGGCGTACCGGCAGCGCCTGGCGACGCTGTGGGATACCGAACCGATTCGCTATCCTTCACTCGAAGACTACGACGAGAGGTTCGTGCTGCGCAAAGCGTAACGCAGCCGCCCCTAACAGACGGAGGTTCGCACGACCATGCGCATCGAAGACCCATTCCACGAAGGCGAGCTTGCCGTGCAGCAGCGCGCAGGCGAAGCGGAGGAAGGACGACGGAATGGCCGGGTGCTCGCCGACTCGATCATGAAGGGCGCCTTGAAGTTCGTCGCCCAACAGCCGATGGTCGTGCTCGGGAGCGTCGATCACGGGCAGAACCTGTGGGCGTCGGTGCTGTTCGGACCGCCGGGGTTCGCAACCGCACCCGATGAACGCAAGGTCGAGTTCGACTTGTCGCGTGCCGGCATCAACGAACATGATCCGCTTTGGAAGAACATCGAGTTCAATCCGCGGATCGGCGCCCTCTTCCTCGAGCTGGCCACGCGCCGCCGCCTCCGTATCAACGGAACGATAGCTCGCCCGACGGACACCACACTCGAACTCGACGTGGCGGAGTGCTACCCCAACTGCCCGAAGTACATCCAGCGGCGGAACGTTCGATTTGAGGCCGTCGACCAGTCGGCAGCGGTATCGCCCACGATTGAAGGAACATCGCTCCGCCCCGAGCAGGTCACTTTGATTCGGGCATCCGACACGTTCTTTGTGGCCAGCGGGCATCCACAGCGCGGCGTCGACGCGTCACATCGCGGTGGCCCGCCCGGCTTCGTGGAGGTTGTCGACGACCTCACGCTACGGATTCCAGACTACGTCGGCAACAGCATGTTCAATACGCTCGGCAACCTCTCGATCAACCCACACGCCGGGCTCGCATTCCTCGACTTCGAGCGGAACCGAACGTTACAAGTCACCGGCCCCGCTGAGATACTCTGGGATCAGGAGGACGCCGCCGGCCGCTCCGGCCAAACCCAGCGCTTCTGGACGCTGCGTATCGACCGATGGCGCGAATCGGAGACCCACGCCGGATTGCGATGGGAGTTCCTCGACTACTCTCCGCACAACCCGCAGCCATTGCGGCCGGCTTAGCACGCGGCCGTGGTTCGACCCGGTCCGATACCGGAGAAGCCTGTGCGGATTGCGCACGCCTGGGCAAGACAGAAATGTTGGCTTGAAGAACGCACCGTTGCGTTCCTGGAAACGCCTAATGCACCGAAACGCACGAACCCGGTTCATACCAGACCTGTCCCTGTCGCCGATCTCCTCGGGGATCGCCCACTCGGTGTACGCCAATGATGAATGAGCATCGGTCCAGCAACGATAGTCCCGCGGCTGATCAGCCGGTCGCGTCCCACGACGCACCGGCGACCGCGAGCGGCGGGCCGCGTCCACTCACCTGGCCGCTACTCGCGCTCGTGCTGCTGACGGTCGTGACCCAGCTTGCCAGCCTGCCGTACATCATGGGGCGTGCCGCGCAGGTACCGGGCAGGACACTGCACTCCCCGCTGTACATGGTAATCGTGACCGTCGTCATCGCGTCGGCGATCACGATTCCGTTGGCCGGTCTGGGCCTCTGGCTGGGGCGAGGGGTCGGGCTCGGTGCCCCGCTGCTGACCGACCTGCTCGAGCGGCGCCCGGGAGCAACAGAGAAGCTGCGCCGAGACGCGATCCTGGCAGTCCCGCTCGGGTTGGCCTTCGGCGTTGTCCTGGCACTGATGAAGATGGCGATGACGCCCTACTTGCCACCCGCGTATGCCAATCTCGAACACCCCGGAGCTCTGGCCGGTTTGCTCGGCTCAGCCGGCGCGGCGGTGGCCGAGGAGACTTGGTTTCGCCTCGGTCTCATGACAGTCCTCGCATGGCCCGTCGCGCGACTCCTCGGACACTCGGAGATTCGGCCGATGATCGCGTGGCCGGCCAACGTGCTCGCCGCGCTGGCATTCGGGCTGGTGCACTTACCGCAGCTCGCCAACCTCGGTGGTGCCACTCAGACCGCTATCGTGGGCACGCTTGTCGGCAATGCCATCGTCGGTATCACGTTCGGATGGCTGTTTTGGCGGCGGAGCCTCATCGCCGCGATCCTATGTCACTTCGCCGTGGACGTAGTCCTTCACGTTCTGCCTGCGTTTGGGACCTGACTCGCCTTGGCGCTTCGAGGGCATCCCGAGCGAGCCTGGGAGAAGAGCTCATTCGATCTGAGAAAGTAGCCGAGATCATGCGCGATCGTGGCAGGGCTTCTCGAGTCCGTGGGACGGGTGGCCGTCAGATAACAAGACCGCTGCTGTGCCAGGTGAACTACGTTGGCACACGAACGCCATACTACTAGGAACCTCCTCCACGCGGGCAGGTCGAGTCGAATCGACGAGCCGAAGGAGATGGTCACGTGGCGCCGTCGAGTAGGCACCTCGACACCAACGGATGCCGCCGTGACGCCGTGCGGCGCTTTTTCCTGGCCCTGCGCCCCGTCTGCCGGTACACTCCCGCCCAAACCCTTAGGAGATAGCGCGTGCCTGATATATCCGCCAACGGTTCAAGAGGATTCATCAACCGCATTCTCGGCGTGATCGAGTTTGCCGGAAACAAGCTGCCGGACCCGGCTGTTTTGTTTCTGCTGCTGCTCATCGCCACCTGGATCTTCTCGTACTTCGTGGCGCCGGTTCAATTCACAGAGGTCCATCCCACGACGTTTGAGCCGATTCGCGTCGTGGACCAGCTTACGGGCGCCGCGCTGACGGACTTCATGTCCAACATGGTCCACACCTTCACGGGCTTTCATCCGCTCGGGGTGGTGCTGGTCGCCCTGCTAGGCGTCGGCGTAGCGGAACACACGGGATTCATCAACGCCGTTTTGAAGTTCATGCTTGGCTTCACGCCTCGAAAGCTGCTGACACCGATGCTTATCCTCGTCGCCATCGTCAGCCATACGGCGGCCGATGCCGGATATGTGCTGGTGATTCCCTTGGGTGGCGTCATCTTCTACGCAGCCGGCCGGCACCCGCTGGCCGGGATCGCCGCGGCGTTTGCCGGCGTATCGGGTGGGTTCTCGGCCAACTTCATACCATCGGCGATTGACCCGCTGTTGCAGGGCTTCACCCAAGCCGGTGTCGAGGTGCTCGATGCGACCCGCGAGGTCAACCCGCTATGCAACATCTTCTTCACGGGCATTTCGAGCATTCTGATCATTGGCTTGGGTTGGTTCATCACCGACCGCATCGTCGAACCTCGTCTTAAGGGCACGTTGGTCGACGGCGACAAGGACGACATGCCGAAGATGGAGGCACTCACACCGCGCGAGAGACGCGGCATGTGGGCCGGGCTCGCGAGCCTGGTGCTCGGCGTGGCCCTCTTGTGGCTGCTCGCTTGGCCGGAGGATTCCGCTCTGCGAGATAGCGGAGACCTGACAACGAAAGACGCCCCTTTGATGAAGATGATCGTACCGCTCATCTTCCTGTTCTTTGTGGTGCCGGGCATCGTTCACGGTTACGTAGCGCGCACCGTCAAGGACCATCGCGACATCATCAAGGGCATGAGCAAGTCGATGAGCACGATGGGCTACTACCTGGTCATGGCCTTCTTCGCTGCCCTCTTTATCGACGCGTTCACCAAGTCCAACGTCGGCGTGCTGATCGCCATCAAAGGCGCCAACTTCCTCAAGAACGCGGGCGCCATGAACGAGGTCACGCTGGTCGGCATCATCTTGCTGTCGGCTTGTGTGAACCTCATGGTCGGGTCAGCGTCGGCCAAGTGGGCACTGCTGAGCCCCATCTTCGTGCCGATGCTGATGCAACTCGGCATCTCGCCCGAACTGACGCAGGCCGCCTACCGAGTCGGCGATTCGACCACCAACATCATCACGCCACTGATGCCCTACTTCCCGCTCGTCGTGGTCTTCTCTCAGCGATATGTGAAGCAAACCGGCATCGGCACCATCGCAGCCCTGATGCTGCCCTACTCGGTGACGTTCCTGATCGCCTGGACGGCGTTCCTGCTTCTCTACTGGTGGATCGGAATCCCGCTCGGCCTGCAGGCGACGTACGTCTATCCGTAGCGGCACGCGCGGAGATCCGGTCGTCGCGGGCTTGACACTTCGGCAACCCGATCGACCTGGTACGATCACCGCGCTAATGCTCCGAGTGCAACAGCGCATTCCACACTTTCCACACGTCGCCGCCGCCGTTACAATACCAGTGCAGCGAGCTACTCTCTAAGTCACTCTCGGCCCCACGGAGTGCATGATCGGACTGGAGATCATGATATGTCTCACTCCGGATGTTGGAACCTCGCCATACTTGGCTTCGCTTGCGGCAGTGCTCTGATACAGGCCGAGCCGCCGTCTTCGGAGAAGGCGGCGGAAAAGAACGCGGTCGGCATCGAGGAGTTGCTCGCCCAGTTAGATGGCCCCGACAAGTTCGCACGTCAACGAGCCGCGGTAAGGATCGGTGAGCTCGGCCCGGCGGCGAAGAAGGCGGTCCCGATCCTGCAAGGGATAGTCCGCACCGTGGGCGCAGACGAGGACGTGCGCTTCAAGGCCGCAGTGAGCCTGGCCAGATTGGCTCACAGCATCGAAGAGGCCGACGGGGCATTGATCGAGTTGCTCAAGGACTGCTCCGATCGAACCTGCCTGTTCGCAGCCGAGGCGTGGCGCAGAGCCAGGCCTCCGCTCAGCCCGGAGTCCACTGCGGCACTCGAGGCGCTGATCCGACATGATGACCCGCTCGTGCGGCGCCGGGCCATCGGAGTTTTTGCAGACGGTGACCCCGCCGCTAAGCCCGTTGTCCCCGCTTTGATTGACGCACTCGGCACCGGAGGTGGCGCGGAGACAATGGCGAGCATGGGGCTTCTCAGACTGGCGAAGGAGGACGCGGAGACTGCCGATCGACTGATCAGCGCCCTCGGCGATCACGCCGGCAAGCACGTCCGGAGACACTGCGCAGAGTTAATCGGGTTGCTGGGGCCGCGCGTGCCGCAAGCTGCGATTCCGCTGCTGCGCGCACTTCACGACCCCGTTGAGGAGGTTCGTGAGGCGGCACTCGATGCGCTTCGCAGGCCTTTCATGAACACCGGCGTTCCGGTTACTGAGAGCGATGCCCCCGCCCTGTTGGCGGCGTTGCAGAGCGACGACGAGTGGATACGCGATGCCGCGGCTCGTTTCTTCCGACAGCCACCCGAACCCGAGCGGGACTGGAAGGCCAAGGTGCTGGGCAAGGCCCTGAAACACCCCGGTACCCAAGTGCGAGCAACTGCAGCCTCCTGTCTCTGGCAGGTGGACACCGGAGGTACGCGTGTATCCAGCCTCATCCTCGAAGCCGCAAGCGACCCGGAACCCACAGTTCGCCGCGCCGCAGTTGAGGCGGCTTGTGGGTTCTCGGCTCCCCCCGCCGGAGCGCTCGTCGCCCTTGTCGCCGCGACGGACGACCCGGACCCGTCCGTTCGAGCAACCGTTGCCAGGAAGGGGCGCATGGATGGAGTCAGCTGGGTCGGGGCGGATGCCAAGGACGCAGTGCCGAGGATCGTCCCCTACCTGTCAGACGATAACATGACGACCCGGCTAGCCGCCGTGATCGCCCTCGGACGTATCGGACCGGACGCCAGAGACGCCCTGCCCGAATTGGTGGACGCGCTCCGGACTGACGACACTCTGGTCCGAAACAACGTCGCGCTCTCGTTCAGGTTGATCGCCCGCGGCACTCCCGGCGTCGTGGATGATCTTGCCGAAGCGTTCGACCACCCCGACGCGAGGATTCGGTCCGGCATAGCCAAGGCCCTGGGAGATCTCGCCCTCCATTCGGAAGGCGCTACCCGTCTTCTCGTCAAAATGATCACGAGCGACAACGACCGAGGAGTGCTCGGCACAGCGGCGCGGGCCCTCGGAAAACACTCCGAAAGCGCCAAGCTTCACGTTCCACAGTTGATTCGCGAACTTGCAAACGATAACGTCGGCGCAGCCAGGGCGCTGGGTAAGCTGGAATCAGAGGCTGTCGACACAGTCCCAGCGCTCGTGGCGGCCTTGGAACGGACAAGCGACACCGAGTTCCGACTTGCCGCTGTGCAGTCTCTGGGTCAGCTTGGATC
Organism: Phycisphaerae bacterium; assembly: GCA_029260055.1. Taxonomy (GTDB): domain Bacteria; phylum Planctomycetota; class Phycisphaerae; order UBA1845; family UBA1845; genus JADFOB01. Next base: position 1,565 of record JAJDDX010000350.1, on the reverse strand, counting down.
GAAGGCGCGGGCGGCGGCGCCCGTCCTTCTGAGTATGCTTCCGGATTCTGACTACAGGGTGCGATGGGCGGCAGCCACGGCCGTGGGCGACATCGATGCGGATCCCGCCCTCGCGCTGCCGCGCCTCATTCCACTACTCCAAACAGATTCGTCGTACCTCTGCGGACACGTAATCCGGACGATTGGGAAGATCGGCTCGAGTTCGCCCGAAGCCGTCGACGCACTCGTGGCCCTGCTGAGCCACGAACGAGCCGTTCTGCGGCGTGGTGCGATCCTGGCCTTGGCCGAAATCGGGACGAACGCTGGGAGTGCCATCGGAAATGTGACGACGGCCTTGAACGACGACGATTCCGATGTTCGCGAAGCTGCAGCTCGTGCCATTCCGCACCTCGGACCGGCCGCGCGGAACGCAGTGCCCGCACTCGTGGCTGCCCTGGCTGACCGCCACCGCAAAGTTCGTCGGGCCGCATTACGGTCACTTGGCGAGATGGGGCCGGCGGCCGAATCGGCGTTGCCCGCACTTGAGGACCTTCTGGCGCGGGAACGCAAGCTCTTTTACGAGCAGACTGTGAAGGACGTTATGCAGCGAATCCGCTCGGCAGCGAGTGATACTGAATCGCCATAAGTCAAACACACGTTTGGCATCGAGCTAATCGTCGACGAACGGTTCTGCGACCCCTTGTCGGCACCGATACTCACCCTGAAGGTCGACGGCGCCGCATTCCAAAGAACAAGGCCCGCCGGTCTAACCCGGCAGGCCCTGATGGCGCGTGTGCGGCCCTCGCATACCGCAGCTAGCAGCGCGGATCAAAGGGGTTCGCGACGCAATCCAGGTGCGGCGACAGGCCCTGGTTGAAGTTACCGCCACGAAAGCCCGCGCCGGTCCAGTCCGAGAGACCGGAGAGCATGTCGTACTCGTCGCAACCGGCCACCACCATGACGCCGGCCACCGCGACCAAACAAACAACCGCCCTGCGAACCACGTTCTTGATTGCCGAAGTCTTCATCGTCTCACCCTTTCCAGGTTGGTTCCTTCGTCTGTCGGTCACGAACGACCGACTTCGAAAGGGTTACACGCGACCGGCAAGAACCTGATGCGATAATGGCAGCTTTCTTTTTTGTGTCAGATCTGTGGCATAGATAGCGTGCCTCCTGCTACCGAGCCTCCAGAGGTCGCGCAGGCCCCTAGCACGTATCCACTCCAAATGTAGCGTCGGGGCTTGTCCCCGGCGCCGGACGACCAGGTGCATGAAGCGCCGCCCATAAAGGGCGTCGCTACACTTGGATTGAGATTGCTCCAGTGAAATCTCGGCCCAAAGGGCGACACAACGCCCCTAAGGAAGACGGGCGGGATGGAAACGGTCGGCGCCGGGGCGGCGACCGTGCGCCGTGGAACGGCGCGCTAAGAGCAGTAAGGGGAAGCCGATCGGGCAGGGCGCAGCAAAGCGCGGACGCCCACAGCCGCGGCCGCGCGACCGGGGAACATCGATAACACCGGAAAATACCCGCGCCAAGCAGTCCCCCCACCGCACCCGGATGCAATCGCCCCACCGCGCGGAGAAGCA
>JAJDDX010000349.1 GCA_029260055.1 Phycisphaerae bacterium | reverse complement strand
CTTCATCCCCCCTTGCCAAGGGGGGAAAGAGGGGGGTCGAGCGAAACACGACGGGTGGCATGGGCAAACTCGTTTGCCCGTGTGCGTCGGCTCTTTTAAGAGACACGGCGAAGTCGTAGCGTTGTTGAGCGGGTGCTAACGGAACTGCTGCGATGGCTTCCGCCATCGATCGACACATAGGCGCGGTGTTGTGTTGATGGGAAGGTGCCGGCCTCGGCGGCCGTGCGTCGGCTGATCGACCATTCCATAGGAAGGATACCAAGCCATGGGCCCGATCTTCATGGCCCTCTTTCTCGTCGTGGGTTGGGGTGCGTTCGCTTACTCGGCATTGCGGCGCTGGAAACTGATGATGGTCGGCGCGCCGGCCGATCGCTGCGATCAACCCGGCAAGCGACTCTCCTCCGCGCTGCGTTACGCCTTCGGGCAGCTTCGCATGCCGCGGTACCCGGCCTCCGGATGGGCGCACATCCTGGTCTTCGTCGGCTTCCTGGTCCTGCTGCTGCGATCGCTCATGCTGTGGGGACGCGGCTTCTGGGAGCCCTTCGACCTCTGGATCCTCGGCACGGACAACGGGCTCGGCCAGGCATACGCCTTCCTCAAGGACTTCTTCGCTGTGCTGGTCATCATCGGCGCGCTGATCTTCCTCTACCTGCGTGCCGTCAAAAAACTCCCGCGCCTGACGCACAGCACCGAAGCCCTGATCATCCTACTGATCATCCTGGTCATGATGGTGGCGGACATCCTGTACGACGGGGCGGCCATCGCACAGCACACGGAAGGAGCTGTGGCATTCGCAGCATACGAGCCGGCCGGCTCGGCGACGGCGATCGTGCTCGACGGAATGTCCGACGGAACGCTTGGCTGCCTCAAGCACGTCGGCTTCTGGACGCACTCGGCCCTCGTACTGATCTTCCTGAACCTGTTGCCGTACTCGAAGCACTTCCACGTCATCACAGCCATCCCGAACGTCTACTTGCGCAGCCTCGATCCACCCGGCAAGCTGCCGAACCTCGATGATATCGAAGGCATGCTCGAACGCGAGGAGACGCTCGGCATCAAGCGGATCAATCAGTTCAGTTGGAAGTCGATCCTGGACTTCTATACCTGCACCGAGTGCGGCCGCTGTAGCGATCAATGTCCGGCACACACCACGGGCAAGAAGCTCTCGCCCAAGCACTTTACGACCGACCTGCGGAATTTCCTCTATAAGCACGAGAAGGACCTTGTCGCGGCCAAAGCGAATGGTAACGGCAGCGACGAGGGCGAAGTGCCCGAACATGACAAGGACCTCGTCGACGGCGTAATCGACCCCGAGGTGCTCTGGGCGTGTACGACTTGCCGCGCCTGCGAGGAGGAATGCCCGGTCTTTATCTCCTACGTCGACAAGATCGTCGACATGCGGCGCTACCTCGTGCAGGAGAGGTCGGAGTTCCCCAACGAGCTTCAAGCCGCCTTCCGCGGCCTCGAAACGAATGCCAACCCGTGGAGCTTCCCGGCGGAGGACCGCACGGCGTGGGCCGAAGGGCTCGACGTCAAGACGATCGCCGAGCGCCCCGAGGCGGAGGTGCTCTTCTGGGTCGGATGCGCCCCGGCCTTCGACGAACGCGCCAAGAAGGTGACCCGCGCGACGGCGAAGCTCATGCAGAAGGCCGGAATCGACTTCGCCACTTTGGGCACGGAAGAGCAATGTACCGGCGACGTGGCACGGCGGGCCGGCAACGAGTTCCTGTTCCAGATGTTAGCCCAGGCCAACGTCGAGTTGCTCAACGGTTACGGCGTCGACAAGAAGAAGATCGTCACCACCTGCCCGCACTGTCTCAACACGCTGGCGAACGAGTACTCCGACTTCGGCGGGAACTACGAGGTGATCCACCACACGACGTTCCTGTCCGAACTGGTGAAGCAGGGCAAGCTCAAGCCGACCAAACCGCTGGCCAAGAAGGTCGTCTATCACGACTCGTGCTATCTCGGGCGTTATAACGAGGTCTACGACGCGCCGCGCGACGCGCTGCGCAGCATCCCGGGCCTGAGCCTGGTGGAGCCGGAAGCCACGCGCGACCGGGGCATGTGCTGCGGAGCCGGCGGGGCACAGATGTTCAAAGAAGAGGAAGAGGGCGACGAGCGCGTTAGCAACGTACGCACGCAGCAACTGCTCGACACCGGCGCCGACGTGATCAGCAGCGCATGCCCCTTCTGTCAGCGCATGCTGACCGACGGGCTGGCGGATAAAGAGAAAGAGGAGATGCCGCAGCTCGACCTGGCGGAAATGCTGCTCGAGTCGATCGACGGCGAGGCGTAACGAAGATATCATTCCGCCAGGCTGCGAAACGGGCTGACTAGAACTCAACTGTCGAAAGGTCGAAACATGAGACGAATTTCTATCGCCGCTATCTTCGGAATCGGCGTCATGATCGCCGGGTGCCACGGGAATTCGCAGGACGCACAAGTTGCCAAGGAATCGGACGGCCCGGCTCGCTGCCCGCACATGAAGGACAAGGCGGCTGAAAGCGCCCCAACTGAAGCGGCCGCCCCAAAAGACGCCGAGGCCAAACCGACCGACGAGCAACTCCCGGCCTACTCGCTCATCACCGCCGCCAAGAGCGGAGACCTCGACGGTGTCAAGCGCATGCTGGCTGAAGGCGTCGACATCAGCACGATGGCCTACGGCGATACCACGGCACTGCATGCGGCAGCCGAAGCCGGCGAACTCGCCATGGTCGAGTACCTCGTCGACAACGGCGCCACGGTGAACATCAAGAACAAGGAGGGACGCACGCCACTGTGGCTGGCGGCGAACAACGACCACGGCAGGACAGCGAAATACCTCATCTCGAAAGGTGCCCAGAAGTAGCTAATACGGTGTTTCGCAAGTTCAAAGACGATCTGAGCCGCGGGCTTTAGCCCGCGCGGACGTCCGCGCAGGCTAAAGCCTGCGGCTCGGGAATCGGACGTGGTCGAAGAGCTTCTGAGAAGGCAGTATCGAACAGACCGATATGACGCGGGGTCGCCCGCAAATAGGAGAGGGGCGTTGACGGCCCCTTTGGACACCAGGGCCGAGGACGCCCGCAGAACTCCGGAAACGAGACCGACATGACCATTGCACGGAACATGGCAAAGTGGGCGAAGGCCCTCAAATACGAAGACCTGCCCGACAAAACCGTCCACGAGGTCAAGCGTCGCGTGATCGACTCGATCGCGACTTCGTTGGGCGCTTACAACTCTCACCCGGCCAAGGTGGCCCGCGCCAAGGCGATGTGTGCCAGCGATCCGCCGCCGTCGGCCACCGTGTGGGGCACGAACCACCACACCGCGCCCGATCTGGCCGCCTTCGCCAACGGCACCATGGTGCGCTATCTCGACTACAACGACACGTACCTCAGCCTCGAACCGGCACACCCGTCGGACAACATCCCCGCCGCCGTCGCCGTCAGCCAGTCCGGCGGCAAAGTCGGCAAGGACATGATCCTGGCCACGGTCATCGGCTACGAGATTCAGTGCCGCCTGTGTGACGCCGCCAGCCTTCGTGCCGGTGGATGGGACCACGTGACCTATGGCGCCTTGTCGACCGCGGTTCTGGCCGGCAAGCTGTGGGACCTGACCGAAGATCAGCTCGAACACGCTCTCGGCCTGGCCGGCGTGTGCAACATCACCACGCGGCAGACGCGAACCGGGCAGATTTCCGACTGGAAGGCCTGCGCCTTCGCCAACGCCGGACGCAACGGCATCTTCGCAGCCGACCTCGCGCGGCGCGGCCTGACCGGCCCGAACGAAATCTTCGAAGGCCCCAAGGGCCTGCAGAACCAGCTCGACATCGGTGGCGCCAGCGACGTCGTGCTGGGCAGCGACGGCGACTTCATGATCGACAAGACCTACATCAAATTCTGGCCGGCTGAGTATCACTCGCAGTCGGCTATCGACGCCTGCCTCCAGCTTCGTCCGCAGATCGAAGGCAAGGAGATTACGTCGATCCACATTGGTAGCTTCGAGGCGGCGGTCAGCATCATCGGCTCCGAGCCGGAGAAGCTGCGCCCGACCTCGCGTGAGACAGCCGACCACTCGATGTTCTACTGCTGCGCAGCCGCCCTTACCGACGGCGACGTGACGCTTCCGACGTTCGACCAGGATCGCCTGACCGATCCGATCCTGCTCGACTTGATCGACAAGACGAAGATCGTCGAGGACGCCGAGCTCAACAGAGGCTATCCGAAGGGCATCCCGAACGACGTAACGATCACTTGCGCCGACGGCACCAGGGTCAACAAACGCGTCGACTTCCCGCGTGGCCACGCCGGCAACCCGATGACCGATGACGAGGTCGTCGCGAAGTTCCGCCGCATGGCCAACGGCGTCATGAGCGATGCCGATGCGGAGAAGCTGCTCGACGAGGCGTGGAACCTCGACAAGATGGAGGATATTACGCCCGTCTTCTCGCACAAAGTCGTCGCGAAGTAACGCCGAAGAATGACGATCATGCGCGGTGGCGCCAACGGACGCGCGGGACTCGGGCCCGTGCGTTCGTCGGTGCCGCTGGGTGCCACTGATGGCTCGCCCACCAGTGCCGGCCACGAGAGGCGTGAGTAGGGTCCGCTGTGCAGGTCGTAGGGTCCGCTGTGAGCTTGGGAGACAATTCCCGTAGCTTGGTCTGCGGACGGTTTCTTCGTGGTTTTCTCGCTCCCGTCGGGTCGAATCGGTTCGATGTGCTTGGCTTCGCCCGACTCTGTGTCCCTCGTACCCGCTTTTCCGCCTGCTATTC
>JAJDDX010000348.1 GCA_029260055.1 Phycisphaerae bacterium | reverse complement strand
TGCAGGAACGTCGAGTAGATGGCCGCGACCGGGCGAAGGCCGGCCTTGGCTAATCCCGCCGCGATGTCGACGGTGCAGCTTTCGGAAATGCCGATATCCCGATAGCGCTCGGGAAAGCGCTCGGCGAACTTATTCAGGCCGGTGCCGTCGGGCATGCCGGCCGTCATCGCGTAAATCTTCGGGTCATCCTCCGCCAGCTCGATCAGATTCTCGACGAACGCGCTGGTCCAACTCTTCCCGCTGCCGCTCGTGAGCGTCACCTTGCCGCCTTCCACCGCAAAGGGCTTGGGGCTGTGGTACTTGCCGGGATCAGCCGTGGCCCAGTCGCATCCCTTTCCCTTAACGGTATGCACGTGGAGCAGCACCGGGTGATGAGCGTGCTTGAGCATATCGAGCAATTCGATGAGGTGCGGGATATCGTGCCCGTCGACCGGCCCGACGTACTGGAGGCCCAGCGCCTCGAACGCCTGACCCGGCGAGACCGTCGCTTTGATGCCCTCTTTGAGGTGGGCGATCATGTCGAAGGCCGGCTTGCCGAGTAGCGGCAACTTCGGCAACACCTTCTTGGTTTGGGCTTTGACGTCTTCGTACCAGTCGCTGGCCCGGAAACGCGCCAGGTACTCCGCGACCCCGCCTTGCGTTGGCGAGATGCCCCACTCGTTGTCGTTGAGCACGACGAGGAATTGACGCTTCAGCGTGCCGGCCTGGTTGAGACCCTCAAAGGCGACTCCGTTGACGATGCTCGCGTCTCCCACCATCGCCACGACGCTGCGATCCTGCTTTTGAATCTCGTCGGCCCTTGCGAGCCCGACCGCTGTAGCGATCGCCGTGCCGGCGTGGCCGACGTTGAACAGGTCGTACTCGCTCTCACGCGTGTCCGGGAAACCGCTCACGCCGCCTTCCTGTCGAAGAGAGTCGAATTCGGCGTGCCGCCCCGTGATGAGCTTGTGCGGATAGCACTGATGACCAACGTCCCAGAGCAGCCGGTCATGCGAAAAATCGAAAACGCGATGAAGGGCAATGGTCAGCTCGGTGACGCCGAGGTTGCTCGTAAGATGGCCCCCGCGCTTGCCGACGACCGCGAGAATGCGCTCGCGAATCTCCGAAGCCAACGCGGGAAGCTGCCCGACCGGCAGCGCACGCACGTCTGCCGGCGAGTGAATCTGATCCAGGAGGCTCATGGTGTATTAATGCGTCCTTGGGCTTCTGTCCGGTCGTGCGAGCCCGTCTCCCGGGCGGACCACACGCAGATCGCGACGCCACGCGAACCGCTGACTGATTCTAGCCGATTGTTCCGCCAAAGCGGCTTCAGAGCTTTCAATAATTTCGATCAACCACGTAACGAGCCAGCCCGCGGAGGTCGTCAGCCTCCTTTCCGTGCGGCGAAAGCCGTTCAACGGCCTCGACGACGGCCCGCTCAGCCACACGGCGGCTCTCATCTATTCCTACGCACCCCGGGTACGTCTGTTTGCTCGCGACCGCATCTTTCCGGACGCCTTTGCCCAACGTCTCCGGCGTTGCCGTTAGGTCCAATAAATCATCGGCTATCTGGAACGCCTGGCCTAAGCTCTGACCAAACCGGCCAAGTCGCTCCACAGTCTCGGATCCACCACCGCCGGCAATTGTCCCCAGTCGGCATGCGGTCTCGAACAGGGCAGCCGTCTTTCGTGCGTGGATGTATTCAACCAACTCTCGCTTGGGAGGCTCCCCTTCGCCGAGCACGTCGGCTGTCTGCCCGCCGATCATGCCGGACCAGCCCGTGCCGCGAGCCAGATCACCGACCATCTCAGGCGCGTATGCGATCAGTTCGAACGCCCGCGCTACCAACGCGTCACCGGCGAGGATCGCCACCGCCTCGCCGAAGACCTTGTGGCAGGTCGGCTTGCCACGGCGGAGGTCATCGTCATCCATCGCGGGCAGGTCGTCGTGGATCAGGCTGAAGGCGTGGATGCACTCCACCGCCATCGCCGGAGCCCACGCATCGTCCAACCCGCCGCCGGCAAGTTCACAGCAACGGGCCACGAGAAAGGGGCGAAGCCTCTTGCCGGGAGCAAGCGCCGAGTAGCGCATCGCTTCGACCAAACGCGGAGGCACGTCGGCAGGTGGCGAAAGGGCGGCGGCAAACCGTTCGTCGAACACGCCGGCGAACGCGCGCAAACGCTCCTTCAGCGCTGCGTATGGCTGCTCGGAATTCGGTGTGGGATCGGACGTTGGGATGTCCCTCAGCGCCTCGTGGTTTCGATTGAAACGACAGGACCTCCGCCGGCGAGCTCGCCGCCGAACCTAGATCTTCGCCGACACCACGCCGACGAGGCAACCCGCCGCGTCGCGCAGCACCGCAAGCGGCGGCTGGTCTCCGTTGACCTTGCGGATCAGCTTCTTGGGAAAAGACCCGAGCACCGGAGCGGTTTCACGCTCATACACCTCGATGCGGTTCTCAATGACGGATCGATCGGCGTCATCGGGGCGATTGGACTTCTTGGCACGTCCCGCGAGCCTGGCGACAAGTGCGTCCTTGTCCTCCATCACGAGGTACACGAGCGCTTGCACGTCGATGACAGGCTCGAGCAACTCCACCTGCTTAACCGTTCGCGGTATGCCGTCGAGGATGAGCGTGTGGTAGTCGGGCTGGTAGTCGCCGCCGTCGATCAGGCCAGCTACATGATGCTGGAACACCCGGATCGTCAGTTCGTCCGGAACGAGCTGTCCCTTCGTGGAGTACGAGAGGAACTCTTTCCCGATGTCCGACTCCTTGTCGAGGCCGCGGAAGATGTCGCCCATGGCCAGGTGGACAAGATTCGGCATCTGTCCGAGCACCACACCCTGCGTACCCTTCCCCGAACCGGGACCTCCGAACATCAGTATCGACGGGTAACCTCTCGACTTGGTCACGTCGCTCTCCTTCCTCGTTGCAAAACGCCACTCGCGACCGAACTCGATCGCACGCTGCACCACGGATTATCGTAGCGTCAACGCTGCCGGCGTGCCAGTTTCCCCGCCGCCCGGGCGCGGTCAGTGATCCTTCGGCGGGTGAACACGCTGGAACGTATCCCGCAACGCCGGGTCGTGAATCTCCACCTGGGCTTCGCGGAACAACTTCTCGTAGAGCGACTGCATGGCCGGCGCCGCGAGGCGGTCTGGAAGGGTGCGCGTAAGGTCGTCCCGGACCGCCTCGAAATCCACATCCTGCGCGTCGATTCGACGCTCGAGCTTGATCACATGGTACCATTCGCCGATGCGCACCGCCTCGGAGACCTCACCCGGCTGCAGCGCGGCCGCGGTTGTCCGAAACAACAGCGGAAGCGCGTCGTCCTCAGGCGAGAAGGGGTCCAGCAGGCCGCCCGTCTCGGCGCTGACGAGATTCGCACTACTCCGGCGGGCAACCTCCCCGAACGGTTCGCCCGCGGCCAGACGCGAGCGAACGCGTGCCATCTCACGCGGCGACGCCAATTGGATATGCCGCACCTGCACACGCGGGCCGAACTGACGCCGGAACTCCGACCGCAACTGCTCCTCGGTGAACCGCTGATCTGCTTTCACGAGCCGGCGCAAATAGGCGTGCCGCTTCATCCCGAGCAGGAACTCCTCCCGTGAGATATTGCGGTCTGAAAGGACAGCCTCCAGCGTGCGTTCCGCTGCCGCCCGATCAAACGGCCCGGAGCCCATCGATCCCAACGGATTGACGAGCTGACGCAAGGCCTGTTCGTACTCGTGATCGACATCCGCCTCGGTGATGCGGATGCCTCGGTCGGCGGCAAGCTGCTCGGCCGCGTCCAGCACGATTAACTGCTCTAGCACGCCGACGCCGTGGGAACGCAGAAGCAGGTTGACCAGTCGGTGGCGGGGGAGCGGTCGGCCGTTAACCGTGGCGATTGGCGCTTGGCGGTCGTCGTTGCGCCCGCCGGCGGCACCATCGCGCCGGGCTCGCTGCGCGGCGCTGTCACTTCGCTGCCACGCCGTGCCCACCGCAGTGGGTTCGGCCGCCTTCGGCGGCCCGCAACCGGCAAGCGTAAGTAGTGCGATAAGTGCGACGACAGGGCGTTTGGCGGTCACGGATAGCAAGCTTCGCATGATGGACGTCGACCGTAGCAGTGACTCGCGGCACGGTCAACCGAGTGCGCGGCGCGCGACTGGTCACAGCCACCGACCCGCCATATTATACCGCCTACGTGCCGGCGGTCGGCGGCCGCGGCGGGGTAACCTCAGGGACTCTCAGGAGCGTCCCCGTGGCGGATGTGGAAGTCGTCGTACTCGGTAGCGGGACCTCTCACGGCATTCCGATGATCGGATGCCATTGCGAGGTTTGCACCTCTTCCGATCCATGCGACAAACGGACAAGAACCAGCGTCTTCGTACGCTATGGCGACCAGCGCATCCTGATCGACACCTCACCGGAGCTTCGGCTGCAATGCGTCGCCAACGGCATCGATGCGATCGACGCGATTCTCTTCACGCATCATCACGCCGACCATGTCGTGGGCCTCGACGACCTCAGGCGATTCAACTGGCTCATGAAGCGGTACATGACCTGCTACGGCACCGAGCGTACGCTCGATCGCATCCGTCGCATGTTCGCCTACGCCTTCGAGCCGGCCCCCGATTCCCCGCACAGCAAGCCAAACCTCGAACTGCGGACCATCACATCGGAACCCATCCAGATCGGTGATCGGACCATCCTCCCGATCCCGATGATGCACGGACGACTGCCGGTGCTCGGCTTTCGGTTCGGTAACTTCGCCTATTGCACCGATTGCAGCTTCATTCCGGACGAATCCATGGAGCGCCTCACGGGCCTCGACGTCCTCATCCTGGATGCCCTGCGCCGCACGCCGCACCCGACGCACTTCAACCTGGAGCAAGCGATCGACTGGGCGGGGCGAATCGGAGCCAAGCAGACTTATTTTACCCACATCGCACATGAGCTAAAGCACGATCAGACGAACGCCGACTTACCCGACGGTATGCAACTCGCATACGACGGATTACGGCTTACCATGACGTAAGCAGCCGCCGGAGAGTAGGGCCTGTCATTCGGGCGGACGGGCGGGCCGATTCGTTTAGATCAGAGGCACGCGGGTAAGTCCGCTAATGCCACGGGGTCGTTGACCGCAAAAGGGGCCGGTCATGCAGGACAAACGCACTTCCGAACGTCACAGAAACCTGTTCCACGCGATCAGAACGACGGCCTACCTGCCGACCGGTGCCGTGCTGACGGGTTCCATCAAAGACCTGTCGCCCGGCGGAGCCAAGGTCGTCGGTGACACGCACGGCCTCTCTTCCGGCGCGACCGTGGAGATGCACCTGCTGTTCCCCCTCGACGGCGAACTGCACTACCGGTGCAATGTCGCTCACATCGAGAGCGACTGCTGGGGAGCCGAGTTCATGGAACTGCTGCCGCCGCCCATGGCACGCTGGTCCCAGGCCTCCCAGTTCGGCCGCGCCGAGCTGCACTAGTATCACAGCGCTATGTCGTGATCAGAGCCGCGGGTGCCCCATCCTTCGGGTACTCCCGCAGGGTGGGGGACGGACTACTCCATCCATTCAATCCAAACCTTGATGCGCAATAGTGAGGCGCTCGACTCCGGGCTCCGCGACATCAGCGAGGCACTGGTGGACGAGCCAGCGCGGGTGCCCCATCCTTCGGGTACTCCCGCAGGGTGGGGGACGGACTTACTCGTCGCGCGAACCCGAGTCGTCGACCAGATCATCAGCCCACTGCGACGAAGACCAAGTGAACCGCCGGCACTGCGGGCACTGATACGTGGTCCAAACGGAAGGCTCGCCATCGCTGCCGACCTCCACGTGGCCGCAGTGCTTGCACCGCGTCGGCCATTCCGGGTCTTCGCCTTCCCAAGGGCGGATGAGCACCACCTCACACTGCAAACAAAGCCACCCCGTGCGCCCGACTGGAATGTCCTCGCCCTCCTGCCGAAACGCGAATAAGTCGAGGTGGGCGTCGCGTCCGCAATTCGGACAACCCTCAGCCGTTCGGGGGCCGCCCGCTTCGATCCCTTGCATGATCATGTTGATGTCGAAGGCCGACGGCAAGCCCGCCTGCGAGCCGGCGGTGGAAGAGGGCTCGTTCGGTTCACTACCACCCTGCGACTCCGGCCAGTTGAACGCCCGACAACTCGGGCACTGGTAGTCCTTCCAGGTGACCGGCTCACCGTCCCCGCCGATCTCCGTGTGCCCGCATTCCTTGCACCACTCGGGCCACTCGGGGTCCGAGCCATCCCAAGGCTTGCGAAGGGCCAGGCCGCATTTCTCGCAACTCCAGCCGTTAGCACCGACGATGCCGCCCGGGCCCGGTGGGTCGTCCAGGCTTCCCGGTTTCAGATTGAACCACGAACGATACAGCCGGGCGTCCCGTCCGCACTTCGGGCAGCCTTGGGCCGGCTGCTCGCGTGCCGCTTTTCGCGCTTGCATGAAGGCGTCAACGTCGAAGCCGGGAGGTAACGTCACCGTCGGGCCCGAGCTAGGGGCGGGAAAGAAGCTCCTTGGCGACGGCGCGACGATCGGGTTCGCTGTGAGGTTGTTCCACGGTTTGTAGATCGCCATCAACGTACCGCCCGATCCGATGGCCAGCACCAAGAGCACGAACACCGCGCGCTTGATGGCTGCCTCCGGCAAAGGCTCCACGTAGTCCGCCGCGCTGGCGGTAGGGGGCGGAGTGACCTCGCGTCCGCACTCCGGGCATCGCGGTTCGGTCAGACCGATCAGGCTATAGCCGCACTTGCGACAGCGATAGCGCCGGTAATAGCTCAGGACCGTGCGCAGCTTGCGCGCAGCGACGAACGTCGGATAAAGGCCCGCCGCAATCAGTGGAATCCAGATCGGAAACCACACGCGATGGGTCTGGAGCGTCGGGCCGACCGTCGTATAGGTGCGCCGCGACAGCATGCCGATCCACCGATTGCCCATCAGGCTTTCCCCGGCCGATCGGTCCGTCTCGTAAAACCACCAGTGCGAGACGCGAACCTGCCCGCTCTGCACCCGAGCTATCAGTGTGGCGCCGTCCGAGTGATCGCGGCCGATCAGCAACGGCCGGTTCGTCCATGTACTGATGACCCAAAGCCACGCGCAGCAGAGTGCCGCGACCGTAAGAAGCACGATGAAGGCCTTCCGGAGCATGCCGGATTATACCAGTACCCAGAATGGCTGTTGTAACGCCGGCGTCACCGCAGTACTGATTCAAACTCGTCCATGGGGCTTTGGGGGATTAACGGGAGTGGGCAGGGCCGCAATCTACGGTTGCAGTCCAGGCGTCTCCACGGGCTCGCCGAACCGCTGCCGCTTAATCACAGCCGCCTGCTCGCGGACTTCTGTGGCCTCGTCCGCTCGCCCCATCACCGACAGGCAATCAGCGAGGCCCGTCAGGGTAAACGTCACCTGAAGGTGATCGTCGCCGAGCAGCTTCCGTTGTGTCGTAAGCGCCCGGCGGTAGAGCCTCTCCGCTTCATTCGTCTGGCCCATATTCGTCAGGGCGCGTGCGAGTGTGGTCTGGGCATACGCAGTGTCTTCATGTTCCGAACCGAACGACTGTGTGAGTAAGGCGAGAGCGTCGCGCGCCAACGCGGCGGCTTCCGGCCATTCCCGCTTCAAGTTCTTCGTGTCGGCGATGAACGCCAACACCACGACAGCCTGTGGCGCGTCCTCGCCGAAGAGCCGTCTCATGATGGCAAGCGACTCCCGAAATGTCCTTTCCGATCCATCGAAATCGCCGTGCTCCTGCAACGCCCAAGCGAGGTCGGTGATGATGGCGGCTGTCTCCTCATCGTCGCCGGCAAGTCGCCGATGGACTTCGAGCGCAGTGCGAAGGTGGCGTTCAGCCTCCTCGTACCTGCCGAGGCGATGGTAGATCTGTCCGATCTGATGGTGCACCAAGGCCTGAAGCAGAGGTTCGCCCGTAAGCTCGGTCTCCACGCTCCGCGCCGCGCGATCCAGGGCGCCCCGCACAGTGACATCGGCATCGGAAACCGCCGGGTCGGCTGAAGCCAGCACGTCCTGAAGAAACGAGATGATCTGCTCGGCCACACGCGTCTGACGCACCGCGCGGTCCCGCTCGACCGTGGCTTCGTACGCCTGCCACGCAGCCCCTCCCGTGCCGAGCAAGAGCCCGACGACGGCAATCGCCGCACCGAACACCGCCGCCTTCTTCCGCTGGGCCAGCTTGCGCAGTTGATAGGCTGCGCTGGGTGGACGAGCGCTAAGCGGCTCGTGTCTCAGATAGCGACGGATGTCGGCGGCGAGTTCCGAAGCAGACTGATAACGCCGGTCGCGATCCTTCTCCATCGCCTTCAGCAGGATCGTCTCGACATCGCCGCGAACCGCCTTGGTAATGGCACTGCCGCGGATCGGCTCGTCCTCACGAATGCACCGCACGGCCTCCAGCACCGACTTGCGATCAAGGTCGAACGGAAGCCGCCCGCAGACCAGCTCATAGAGCACGACGCCCAACGCGTACACATCGCATCGCGTGTCCAGCGACGCCGAGTCGCCCTCGATCTGCTCCGGACTCATGTAGGGAATCGTGCCGACCAACAGGCCCACATCCGTCTGCAACGTCGTAACCTGCACGTCCGCATCGGTAGCCCGAGCGACGCCGAAATCCAAAACCTTCGGCTGCCCGGACCGGTCGACCAGGATGTTCGCGGGCTTGAGATCGCGGTGGATGACGCCGCGTTGGTGCGCGTGCTGGACGGCATCGCACACCTTGGCGATCAGTTCCAGTTGGGTCGGCACATCGAGGTCATTCGCCTTCACGTATTCCGTGAGCGGTTGCCCCGCGATAAGCTCCATCGCGAAAAACGGGGCCGCCGCGGCGCCGTCGTCATCGCTGCCCGCTTCGTAGATCTGAGCGATGCCCGGGTGCTGCAGGCGACCAAGCACCTGTACCTCGTGCTCGAATCGACGGAGCAGCTTCGGCGATAGGATGCCCGGCCGGATGACCTTCAGAGCCACGCGGCGGCTTGGCGTGGCCTGTTCGGCCTCATACACCGCACCCATCCCGCCTTCGCCGAGAAGGCGAACGATTCGGTATTGTCCAATGCGCTCCGGGAACACGGTGGCGCGCGGAAGACCCTCCTGCGTGCCGGCGACCGCGCTTTTCAGTGCGCCACTTTCAAGCACCGGCTGTCCCAAAAACTCGCCGACCTGCTCGGGCGCATCGAGAAGCTCGCTGACTTCGATAAGCAACTGCGAATCACCGCGGCACGCCTCCGCGACCAGCCGCGCCCGATCCGCGCCATCGCACTCGCTCGCCGCGAAGAATATCTCCTTGATGCGCTGGTAGCGTTCGGGCGTCATCGGTTTCACCCGTCAGTCACTCCGTAAGTGCCTTGTACAGCCACGATCGGGCCATCCGCCAATCGAGTTCGACCGTACGACTCGACACGCCGAGCACCTCAGCCGCCTCGTCTACCGTCAGCCCGCCGAAAAAACGCAGCTCGACGACCCGGCATTGCCGCTCGTCCAGTGCCTCAAGTTTGGCCAGCGCCTCGTTCAGCGCGAGCAGGTCCACGTCGGATACCGGTGCCGGAGTGTCCGATTCGGTGAGCGTCACCCGTTGCCATGCGCCGCCACGCTTAGCGGCTCGGCGGCTCTCAGCATGGTTGATCAGGATGCGCCGCATCGCCTGTGCCCCGACCGCCATGAAATGGGCGCAGCCCGTCCACTCGACGCGTGTCTGTTTCACCAGTCGGACGTAGGCCTCATGGACCAACGCCGTCGGCTGCAGCGTGTGGCCCGCCCGCTCACGACGAAACAAGCCATCCGCCAGGCGGCGCAACTCGTCGTAGACGAGCGGCAAGAGCCTGTCCGCGGCTCCCTCGGCGCCCCGCTCCACATCAGCGAGGATTCGAGCGATTTCCTGTTCGTTCGCTTCCGACAACGAATGGCTCCATACGCGTACGTCGAGCGTGCCGCCCATTATACCGCAATCACGATCACGGTTTGGGGCCGTTTTTCGAACGTTCGGCGGCTTGAGGAGCCATGGAAGGGCATGACGACGCCCGATGAACCCAGCCACGCCGCACATTTCATTGCGCCTTAGAGGCACGGTTCCGGCGTGTCTTAGTATGACAGCGCTAGGATCGCGTCGGCAAGTGTATCGGGGTTCGTTTTCCCGGCGTGCGAGGAATCAGAGCGCCGGGCGCAAGCCCGGTGACATGACCGCGGACTTGCGCCACGCGGCTCTGATCACGGCACAGCGCTGTCATATTAGTAAGAGGTGGCCTCGGTCCCGCTGGCCGCACCACCCAAACGCTCACAGGAGGTGTGATATGTCCGAGCGTACTGGCGAACGTCACTTCAGCCGGTGGTCTACCTTCAACCTGCTCGCGGTCGCCGCCTCGCTCTCGTGCGCCAACGCCGCCAACGCACAAACCATCACCGGGCCGTTCCAGATGATGGACGGCTGGTGGCTCCATCCGACACAAGGCACACTCGGCATCAGCACCGACGGCGTTAACATCTTCATCGATCGTGACGGAGACGGCGTAGCCCAGTCGAGCTACCCGATACCCTCGCCCGGCGGTGTCCCGCTCGCCGTGCCGAACATGCGCCTCACGCCGACGCGCGAAATCCTCTATGCCTTCGGCGGCTCCTGCGGCCTCGCCGGCACGAGCGTCTACTTCTTCGACGTGCCCGCGCCACCCGCCGGCCTCACGCTGCTGGACAGCGCGTGCATCGAGTTCGGCATCGGCAGCGTCGGCTTCTACGACACCGGCCTATGTACGTTCAACGGCATCGGGTTGGAGTGCCCGGCGCCGCCCGGTCCGTCGCCATACCGCAGGGCGTACATCGCGGACATGGGCAACATCTTCGAAGGACGCGTCAAGATCTACTGGTTCGATCTGAACAACGGCGAGCACGCAGCCACGCCGAACGGTTTCCACAGCACGCTACAACTGACGCGCGTACCCATCTCCCCCAACGGTGACGTAGCATTCGTCGAGCACGGCGTGGGCAGCACCTCCGACTACACGCTGATCGACTTGTGCCCGCTGCCGCGACTCGGCGATCCGCTCAGCAGCAACGCCGGCGGCGAACTCTTCGCCATGTCCGGAACCGCGACCGCCGAGATGGTCGACGTGGGCGGCGGCGACTTCGCCGTGCGCGTCACGCATCCCGACCTGCTCGGCGGATCGAGCGACTTCACCTTCGTGCCGTGTGGCGGAGTAGCTCCCGACCCTGACGGCGCGTGCTGCGAAGCGGATGGATCGTGCGCGCTCGATACGTCCGACGCGTGTGGAACTGCCGGTGGGGCGTGGCTCGGTCCCGACACGACCTGCGCGGAGTGCCCGCCGCCGACCGGCGGATGCTGCACGCTGTTCGGGTGCGTTCCCGATATGAGCGAAACCGGATGTACATCGGTGGGTGGCACGTGGCAAGGGCCGGGCAGTTCCTGCGCGGGGTGCCCGCCTCCTCTTCAACTCACGATCTCCAAGACCGCCCCGGCGAGTATCGTCGAGGGCGCGGAGATGACCTACGACCTGTTCTACGAAAACACGGGTGGCCAGCTAGCCAGCGGCGTCACGATCATGGACACCTTGCCCGTCGGGACGAGCTTCGTCTCCGCAACAAACGGCGGGACGCTCGCCGGCGCCAACGTGACATGGCAGATCGGTACCGTGGCCGTCGGCGCGTCGGGAACCGTGTCCTTCACGGTGACGATCGACTGTGGCCAAACCGTGATCACCAACGCCAACTACCGGGCACTAGTCGGCTTCTTCCCGTTTGTCGGAGCACCCGTGTCCACGACGGTGATCCCAGCCGGCACGGCTCCGGTCAATGTCACAGTGGTGTCGATACCCGCGCGCGATCCACTACAACGCTCAGACGCATTCGACCACGCGATCACACTCACCAACACCGTGGCCGAGCAACGCCTGGGTATCAACCTCCAAGTCGACTGGGGTTGGGCCTCGGACTTGGACACGATGATCGACGCAGCCGGCGGTGCCGTCGAGTTCAGCGGAAGCTCATCGATGACGTGGACGGGCGACATCCCGCCGCTCGGTGCCGTCACGATCCAGTTCCGCACGCGCATCAAGGAATGCGCGACCTGGCACGAAGAACGCCTGAACGAGGGCAGCGAACTGCGCGTCAAGAACTCGTGCAACGTCGAGGTGGGTACAGCCACGCCGCCCGCCGCGATTCCAATCCAAAGACCGACCGCCGGCACCATGCTTTCCATGACGGCCGGTCCGCCGCAGGACTGGTTCGGGCAACCGCACCAGGCGGTGCGCGCGGGCACTGCGGACGATATCCAGCTCGTGCTCAGCAGTCTGATCAGCGCACCGCAAACGGTTTCGATCAACCATGTCATACCCGCGCAGATGACGCCGATCGGCGATCCTCCCTTCGTGCCGCCGACCGACCCAGCCGCCACCTATGACGCACCGTCGCGTACCATTCTCTGGTCAGGAACGATACCGCCACAGTCCGATGTGTTGATCACCTATCAGGTGACTTATTCCGCGCAGCCCTGCCGCATCGACTCCTACCTGAGCGGCGACACGGGCACCTGCTCGGGCGACATCAGCGCAGCCGCCACGCTGCTGCTCGTGCCCGAGCCGCGCACCGATTCGCACCTCTTGAATCTCCATCCGTTCAACGGCGTGAAGGACGCCTTCCCATTACGTCAGATCTTCTGCCTCACCCCGGAGATCTACTTTGGCATGGGGCGCGGAGCGAACTGGAACGTCTTCGTCGCCGGCCTACCGAACTTCTGGTTCAACCCGGCCACGCTCGACTTCTGGGTCCTGGACCATGACGGCCCCGGCGGCGTGCCATTCGCCGAGATCGTGCTTGGCATTCCGTCGAACCCGTTGCTCAAGGACGTAGCGGTTGACCCGCGAGACGGAACCGCACTGTTCCTGGGGAGCAACCAGATCACACCGCCGCTGCTCGGGGCGATAGGGCGGTACGACCCCGTGACCGATCAGGTCACGCCGCTGGTCGCCCTCGAAGACCTCCACGAAGCCAAGCGAATCGTCGTCGGCTCTGACGGTGTGATCGCGACAGTCGGCTCGCAAAGCGGCGTCATGCAGATCGACCCCGACGACCCGACCAATCCGCTCCTCTTCAGTGACCCGCGAGTGCCGAACCCGACCTGCATAGCCATCGAGCCAACCGGCAACTACATCGTGGCAAACTGGGGGCCGCCCAAGAAGCTCGCCCGCGTCGATCGCGTCACAGGCGTGTTCACCATCCTCGTGGACGATCTCGACTCACTCGTTCCGACCTTCGAACCACCGACGAGCGCAGCCATAGGCGCAAGTGGTGAGGTCTACCTCATGACGGGCTCCTCCGGCGGAATGATCGTAACGCTCGGTAACCCACCATCGGCTCAACCGCTCTTCCTGGGCTACACGTCCGACATCGAATCGGTCGTCGCACCCGCCGCGTGCATGAGTCCCGACCTAGACAACGACGGCGCCGTTGATCTGGATGACTACCAGTTATTCGAACCATGCCTCCTCGGCCCCGGCGGCGGCATAGGCGGCGGCGCCGGGTCCGTGTGTACCTGCGCCGACCACGACAGCAGCGGCCACGTAGACTTGAAGGACATTGCCCACTTCCAACTCAGTTTCACAGGCAACTAGGCGGCGCCGGACAGTACGGGCAACACTGCGGGCCGCAACGGCGCAGGCTGAACCCGCGCAAGTCAAGTATAGCCGCAACGAGGCAGGCTGAAGGCCTGCAAGATCGCGTCGCCGCCACGTGAAACGACCCTGTAAGGGTCGAACAATCGCAAACGCTGGACCGCAACTACCGCGTTTGTTTGTCGGACCCCTTGAGGGCCGAACGGGATGGGTGACAGGTAACCGTGGGCGGCGTCCCGGAGTACCGGGACTTGCCAATGGTTACGATCGATCAGCCTTTCAGGTTGAAGCTGAGGCTGAGGCCGAACGGGAGCCTGATGCGGGTGCCCCATCCTTGCGTAGCAAGGGTG
>JAJDDX010000347.1 GCA_029260055.1 Phycisphaerae bacterium | reverse complement strand
GGGATAGGCCCAGCCCAGGGCATCGCCCTGGGGAAACGGCGTGTGCAAAGCCGCTGAGCCCTGAAAGGGCGTCATCAGAGGGAGGGCTATTGCGCCCTTTCAGGGCTCACCCTGCCATGTCCCGCCCGACCCAGGGCGTTGCCCTGGGCTCTTGCTATCAGGCCCTTTCAGGCCCTTCCGCGCGCACTGGCTGGCAAGCACCCAGTGGCACCCCTGCGGTGCGGTACGACACGGGCAAATCCCGGCGCGCTGGGACCCATGCCACCCGGTCCCATACAACCCGGGCCACCCGGGCCGATGTCACCCTGCGGGGCCGTTCAGGGCGTGGGTTCGGCGGGTTCGGCCAGGAACTGGGTCTGGCAGAGGGTGCGGTAGAGGTCGCAGCGGTCGAAGAGTTCCTTGTGTCCACCGCTGTCGATGATGCGGCCGGCCTCCATGACGATGATGCGGTTGGCGAACTGAATCGTGCTGAGGCGGTGGGCGATGATGAACGTCGTGCGATCCTTGGCGAATTCCTGAAGTGCGGTCTGAATTTTCAGCTCGGATTCAGAGTCGATCTGGCTCGTCGCCTCGTCGAAGATCAGGATCGGGGCGTTGCGGTAAATCGCGCGGGCGATGGCGAGGCGCTGCCTCTGCCCGCCGGAGAGGGTCGTGCCGCGTTCGCCCAGGTCCGCATCGTACCCGCCGGGGATGTCCCTAATGAACTCATCGGCGTAGGCGCGGCGTGCGGCGTCTTCGACCTTGTCCGCGACCGGATCGCCGTTGCCGTAGGCGATGTTCATCGCCGGCGTACCGGCAAAGACGACGGCCTCCTGCGTCACGACGCCGATCTGCTTGCGAAGGCTCCTCAGTTGGATGTCTTGGAGATTGGCTCCGTCGTAGCGGACCTCGCCGGAGCCGGGCACCAGCAGCCGCGGCAGCATGCTTACGAGCGTCGTCTTGCCACACCCGTTGGGTCCGACGACCGCCATCGTTTCGCCCTTGGCCACGGAGAGGTTGATGTCGACCAGCGCGGGCCGCTCGGCACCGGGGTAGGTGAACGACACGCCGACGAACTCGATTCCGTTTTCGAGCGGGCCGACGGGGTTCGCGGTCTCCTGTTCATCCGTCTCGACGGGCTCAGCCAGCAAAGTGAGGATGCGGTCGACGCCGGCTGTCGAACGCTTCACGCGAACGTAGACATCAGTCAGGCGGCGGAGCGGATCGAACAGCATCCCGAGCGTGACGCCGAGCTGGACGAACTTCGAAAGCGACAACTCGTGGTTGAGCACGCGCCCGGCGAGCCAGACGGTAACGATGCTTCCGGCGACCACGGCCAGCGTCTCGACGGTGGGGCTGACGAAGGCGTGGAGCTTCGCGAGCTTGAGCTGCTGCTTGAACATGTGCCGGTCGACCACGCGAAGTCGGGCGTGCTCCTGGTCCTCGGCCGTGTAGGCCTTGACGACGCGGAGGTTCTGCAGGCTCGTGGTCAGGGCGTCGATCATGTAGCCGTAGCCCTGCAGCAAGCGTCGGGCGGCCTTCTTGACCTTGCGTCCCACCGCCCAGAAGACGCCCACGGTAATCGGCGCGACCACGACCATCGTCAGCGTGATGCGCCAGTCGAGGGTGAACGCCAGACAGAGGATGAGCATCGCCTTGAGCGGTTCTCTCAGGAACTTGCCGAAGAAGGTCGTCAGGCCTCGTTGCACTTCCTGGATGTCCTGGACGAACCGCGTGACCACGTCGGAGGTCGGCTGCTCCGCGAAGAACGAGAGCGGGAGGTGGAGCGTCTGTGCGTAGAGCTTGGCTCGCAGGTCCATCATGGAGCGCAGGATGGCGGTGGCGATCAGGATCTCGCCCGCGTACCGAAAGGCGTTCCCGATGAACACGATGAGTACCAGTCCGATCAGGATGTGTACGAGCGTGCGCAGCTTCCCGTCCTGGGTGTCCATGTCGTCTGGAAGGACAGCAAGCACCGCTCGCAGCCCTGATCGCATCATCCGCTGGGAGAAATCCGGTGTGTCGGCCGTGAGGGTCCGTTGGATACGGCCGTCGCGCGTCTCGACCGTGACGGTGATCGTCGCGCCGGGTTCGAGGGCGCCCATGGTGTGCAGCAGTTCGACGGCGGTTTGGCCGTCGGGTGGCAGGATCGCGTCGCCCGGGCGCAGGGCGGTCGTGTCCTCTTCGGATTGGAGCCTGGTCGCGCGAATCTCGATGCGTGATTCATCGGAAAGGGGGTTGAACTCGATCCCAACGCGCTCGCCGGCGATCGTCCGGTTGACCCATCCCTCGACGCCCTCTTCTTCCAGGAGCGTTTTGAGCACCGGGAAGACGCCGGCGATGCTGGCTGTGTGCAGCAGGGCGAAGACGACGGTGGCCAGCAGGCCCGCGAGCAGCATTCGGCGGTAGGGCGTCGCCAGGGCGATGAGTTTTCGTACCTGCCGCCATTTGAATGAGCCTTGCGCACCGGGCTTGCCTGACTTGTCGTCGCGGAATTTCGTGTTGGCTGAAGTTATGAACAATAAAAAGCCCTTGCTTCAAGCAAGACCGCTGTAAAGATCCTCGAATCGCTGTGCCCACGTCGGCCAGTCATACTCAGCCGCCGCCTCCCGCGCCTTCTCACCGGCGGCTGACAGTTCCTCCGGCGTCGTCGTGAGCAGCCGCGATAGGGCGGCTCTGAGCTGATCCCGTGCCGGCGCGACTACGGTAGCGACTTCGTCGACAATCGGCGGAGCCGCACGATCGGAGGCGAGCAGCGCCTTACCACAAGCCACCGCTTGCATGATCGACACCGGGACCCGTATGTGCAAGCTCGGCGACACGACGAGGCTCGCGCGGGCAAGCCACGCTCGCTGAGTCGCCACATCGGCCGCGTCAGCGAACACCACGCGGTCGGTGGCCTGCTTTCGACGAATCGCGGCCGCGAGCGAGTTCTTCCACTCGCCGCGCTGCTCGCCGACGAGTGCAACGTACCAGCCTTCGGCGTCCGCTCCCGTTTCGGCGAAGGCCTTGAGCAACGGCACCAGCCCTTCGATCGGGTCGAGCGGCCCGAGCATGAGAAGGCAGCGGACCTCTGGCACGGCTGGGAGGCTCGCGTCATCGTTGCGTTCGGCATACGAGGCAAAGTCGATGCCGTACGGCAAGACCATGGCATTGGCATAGCCGCCGCGGTCACGCAGGTCATTTGCTTCGAAGTCGTTCAGCGCGATGATCGCGGATGCCTCGCGGACGAGTTGCTTCTCGCGCACGAGCCATCGGAGCTTGTCCTTGAAGGTCGGCCTGGTGTGCGGTCCCGACGTGAGCGAGCCGTGCGGCGCGATCACGTACGGCTTGCCGAGCTTCCGGGCGAGCGCCGCAATCGCCACGAACGCCGGGTCGGTGCCCCAGCCGTGCAGGTGGATTACGTCGTGGTCGCGCACAAGGGCGGCCGCACGGTCCGGGTCGAAAGCATGAACCGGCACCCGTACGTCACTAACGGGTCCGCCAGGCGCTGTGACGACCTGCGATTCGATGCCGCGCTCGGATAGCGCGTCGAACAGGCCGCGCAGCAGGATGGCCACGGAGCCGGGCTGCGTGTTCAGCGTGTTTGCCACATGTAGGATTCGTGTCGGCATAATGGGCGGGGATTCTAGGCGAGAGCCGCTTGCGTTGAAAGCGGGCTGCGCAAGTGGCGTTCTGCCGACCGAAGACAACCGGGTAGGGTATGTCGAGGGACGAGACATGCCGGGAAACTCGTAGGGTGCGTCCCTGACGCACCGATCCGGGTATGGCGTTCTTCCGGTGCGGCGAGGGCCGCACCCTACACGCTGACACGGCCCCGAGAACGCCGCGCATGAGCCAGCCCGAAGGTCTGCTATGGCGACGACAACGTGTCAGACCGTCCAGCCTGAAGGGCTGGGAGATAGCCGTGGGCAAGTCCGGCGCAAACCGGACGCCGCCCACGGTTCTCGATACTCAACGGGCCCTCGACCCTGTAAGGGGCAAACCACTCAGCGTTCCAGGACGACCCCTGCAGGGTCGCGATGCGTATTGTCGACATGATCCGGCGGTGGCTCGCCTTCGGCGGACCGACCGCCGGCTACTACCGCGCAGGCCTTCAGCCTGCCTCCAACAGCCTCTCCTTGCGGGTGCGCCCGAAGGATGCGACGGAGAAGCGAAGCGCGGTGCAGCGTCCTCATACGGCGTATTGCACTGGTGGCAAGCCACCAGTGGCACCCAACGGCGTTCTACCAGCACGCTAGGCGCCGACGTCCCGTGACTACTCACCGACGTAGCCGTCGAGCTTGTGGCCTTTTCGAGCGAGGGACGAGCGGGCGTAGGCGCGCGCCTCGGTCGCGATCGCTCGAAAGCGGTCTTTCCAGTCGCTCGGTGCCGTGTTCGCGTCGTCGAGGAACCTCGTGAGGAAACGGCGATAGTCGCTGCGGGTAATGCTACGGTAGCCCAGAAGGCTGGCGGTGAGCCTCGTCAGGCCCTTCATCGTGTGCTTGGCGGCATCGCCGATCAGCGGGCGGGCGCGGCGCAGTCCGTCGAGGTCGACGATCCAGACGGCCGGTTCGCCGCCGGCGCCATCCCAATTCGTGATGAGGAAGTTGGACGCCTTCAGATCGCGGTGCGTGAGCCCGTGAGCCGCAAGCCGTTTGAACACATCCACCAGAGGCGGGATCATCGCGGTCTTCGCCGCGTGACTTGCCTTCGGTGACAGTTTTGGCAGCAGAGACAGCGCCACCTGGTCCAAGTCGACGGTGCCGGGAATCTCCTCACTGATCAACCACTCGCAGGCGGCAGTCCCTCTGCGTTCGACGATCGCCAGCGGCAGCGCGGTACCGACTCCCGCGTGCAGTAGCGAGATCGCCCGCGCGCGGTTGCGCCGTGCGCGTGATCCTACGACGCTCGTGGCGATCCGCCTGGCTGCACCGCCGGGAGAAGTCTTCTTGCAGATGACGTTCAGCGAAGAATCGGAAAACGCGAGCGTGGCGCGCAGCACCTGTGTCGTCTTCGCGTGCTTGAGGAATTCGCAACCGGGCAACTGCTCCGGCTCGGTCGTCAGGATTCGGAGCGGTTCGACCCACTCGGCGACCTCCGGCAACCGGCTGGCTGCGGCGAAGAGGGTGGAAGGGAAATCCAGGTTGGCGACTACTTCCCCGGACCATCCGTCCGGCAAGTCGAGACGCTCATAGGCGACCCGCCTGCGGGCGGTGGCTTCTCGGTGCGTCTTCGGGGAGGTCATGGTCGTTCACACCTCAGGGTCAAAGTCGTTCCCGCACGCACATCGATTCGTCGTCCGCTGCCTGGTGCTGTGTCGAGAACCGTCGCGTAGCTTCTTCCTCCCCTCCTTACCAAGGAGGAGCTGGGGGGAGGTTCTTCGGCGTCAGCCTACCCCCCTCAATCCCCCCTTGCCAAGGGGGGAAGCCAGAAAGCGGAACCTCGGGGAAGGCAGAAAGCGGAAGCTCGGCGAAGCCAGAAAGCGGAACCTCGCGGGAATTGGCATTTGCATGCGCGCTCACTGCGTGTCGGCTCGCTCCTGCCAAGCCTCATCTACCTCTTCCAGCTCGCGCTCCACCGCTTCTATTTCCTCACGAAGCTCGGCGAGGAGGTCCGGATCCTTGTAGGTTTCCGGGGCGCCGAATCGCTCCTGCAACACCGCGAGCTTCGTCTCATGCTCGATCACGAGTACTTCGAGCTGATCCACGGACATGCTGTCGTAGGGCGAGGGCCCCTTCTTCTTTGGGGGCTCGTCGTCCTTCTCCGTGGGCGGTTTGCGTTTGCGGTCGGCGGCCGCCCGTGCCGAGGCCTTGGACCGCTGCTGCTCGATCTGCTCGATGTAATAGGTGTAGTTGCCGTCGTACACCGCGTGCTTGTCGCGGCGGATCACCAGCAGCCTATCGGCAATGCGGTCCAGGAAATACCGGTCGTGGCTCACGACGACGATGGTCCCGCCGAATTCAGACAGCGCTTCTTCAAGCACTTCGCGGGACGGGATATCCAAATGATTGGTCGGCTCGTCGAGGATAAGCACGTCGGGTTGAGTCAAGATGAGCGTCGCCAGCCGCACGCGCGACTGCTCACCGCCGGAGAGCATCCCCAGCGTTTTGAACACATCGTCGCCGGTGAAGCGGTACCGGGCTGCGTAGGACCGCGCGTCCAGTTCCGACATCTCGGTCCGCACCTTCCTGATTTCGTTGAGGATGGTGCCCTCCGGGTCGAGTTGTACCCCTTCCTGTGCGTAGTAGCCGACTTTCAGGCCAGGGAAGAATTCGTAGGACCCCGCGGTCGGCTCGACCTCGCCCAGTAGGATCTTCAGCAGCGTCGTCTTGCCCGTGCCGTTAGGCCCGGTGATCGCGAGACGTTGCCCGGCCGGAATCTGGAAGGTCATGTCGGCGAAGAGTCGATTCTCGCCGTAGGCCATGCAGAGATCATCACATCGCAGGACGGCACCAACCTGAGCCGCCGCCTCGCCGAAGTTGATGACCGCTCGCCGGTGCTTCTGCGCCGTGTCGGTCGTGAACTCACCCGCAGCCAGCCTGCGTTCGAGGCGTTTCCGCCGCCCCTGAGCTTCTTTGGTGCGCTGCCCCGCCAGATGTTTGGCGATGAAGGCACGCTCCTTCTTGATGAAGTCCGCGTCCTGTTCGAACCTCCGCTGCTCGGTGAGCAGGCGGATTTCCTTGGTGTTCGCGAAGTTCGTGTAGTTGCCCGGGTAGCTCGTTACGCGCTGATGTTCTACCTCAGCGACGCGATCACAGAGCCGATCGAGCAGGTACCGGTCGTGCGAAACGACGACCGCGCCGCCGCGATGCTGGGCGAGAAACTTCTCGAGCCAGCGGACGGCGTCGATGTCGAGGTGGTTCGTAGGCTCGTCGAGCAAAAGGAATTCCGGTTCTTCCAGAAGCAGCTTAGCCAAGGCCGCTCGGCACCGCTGCCCGCCGGACAGGACCGCCACCGGACGCTCGTAGTCTTCGGGCTTGAACCCGAGTCCGCCCAGGATTTCGTTGAGCCTGGTCTGGAATGTATGTCCGCCGGCGGCGATGAATCGTGTGTTCAGCTTGTCATAGCTCGCCATCAACTCGGGCATCTCGTCCGGGGGGCCGCAGGCGGCCATCTGATCCGAGAGCGTGTGGAGTCGACGCTCCATCTGGAGAAGCTCGTCGAAGGCCGAAGCGACATCGTCGTGCAGCGTCCGGTCGAGACAGACGTCTGGCTCCTGGTTGAGCATGCCGATGCGCAGGTTCTTCGAGCGTGTGACCGCGCCGAGATCCACGGATAACTCGCCGGTGATCAGCCGGAAGAGCGTGGTCTTGCCCGCGCCGTTGGCGCCGACAAGACCGACCGTTTCGCCCGCGTTCAGCTCGAGCGTCACGTCCTCGAGGACGATCTGCGCCCCAAACTGCTTATGTACGCCTTTGATCGTGACTGCCGCCATGAAGGCATCATAGGGTAAGTGGGTAAGCGCGTGTAGCCGGCGGGCGTGCGGCGCTTACGGCAGGTTGGAGGTCGGTTCGGTGGGAGCGGCGATCAGCCGCGCGCTGCGGATCACCAGCGAACGCGTCGGACTACCGTGTTCGTCGGCGGGAACCACCATCAGGCGATCGAGCGTCGCAAGTGAATCGTCGCCGACAAGGTGGCCGAAGACGGTGTATTTGGCGTCCCACTCTTTCTGCCGGGTGTTGCAGATGAAGAACTGGCAACTCGCCGAGTCGGCATCATCGTCGAGCAGCGCCATCGAGACGCTGCCTTTCTCGTGGGGCCGTTCGTTGAACTCAGCCGGGACGCGCTTGCCGTCCGGTCGAATCCCGGTACCGTCGCCGCGCGGGCAGCCGCCCTGGATGAAGTAGCCTTGCTCGAGTCGGTGGAAGGCCTTGCCGGTGTAGAAGCCAGACTGAACGAGGTCGATGAAATTCGCGACAGATTGCGGCGCATCTTCGTAGTAGAGGCGCATCGTCAGCGTACCCTCGTCGGTCACAAACTCCGCCCGTTTTAACGGCGTGACGTGAACTACGGCAATATTGCTCTGCACGCCGCCGCCGTAGGGCGACCACTGAAGCCGGTATTCGCCGGGCGATCGCAGTGATGGGAAGTATTCGGTCAGGTTCAGCAGCGTCCCCACCGTGCTGCGAGGTGCGATCATCAGGATGGGCGCGGACGTGGCAAACCGGTAGCCCGCCGGCGTTTCCCAGCGCCGATTCGTCTGGGTCGTTACCGAAACGCCGCTCGCGGACGGTCCGCTGAAGACGTGAGCCAGCGGCAGCCCCATCTCGGGAAGCGGGATGTCAGGCTCGGTGCCCGGCACGGTTAGTGTGATCGGCTTGTCGGTGGCGTTTTCCAGGGTGAGATTGACCCACATCGGTGCTCCCACCGGAACGTAGTAGGATTTGGGCCGGAGATGTGCCTGTATTCCGGGCAAAGCCGGGCTGCCTTCGCCCAGCGCCGGGGTGGCACAGCCAACGATCGCCAGGATGACGCAGAGCCGCTTGATCAAGGTGGCACTCCAGTGACTTCTCGATTCCGCTATCCGCTCGCCTCAAGTCGGGCGGGCCATTGTCCTGGGAATCCGTCGCATGTCCAGTACGGACCCGGCGGCGCCGCACTGACGCCACTAACGGGTTGTACATGGAAACGGCTTCCGCAGTTGCATCCGGCTCGTGGTCGCTGTCCGTCGATAGCCGCCCTGTGGCGCCTCGTCCGCCATGCTCGACCCTGGACGACAATCCGTCCGCCGGTGACGCTCAACGGCGGTTCAGTGACCTGGCCACATGGATTATCGGTCATTCATGTGGGCAACCGTTGCGGTTTCTGGTCGAACCGGGGCGATTCAAGCCGAACAGGCGACTGCCGAGCCGCCGTGGCCAGCCGCACCTGCATGTGACTCGCTCGCGCGATTGGCTTAGACTGTCCGCCATGACGCAGGCACGGAAGATTCGTCTGACCGACTACGCTAGTTGTGCCGGGTGAGCGGGTAAGCTCCCTGCGGGAGCCATGGCGCAGGTGCTGCGCAGCTTACCCAAACCCGATGATCCCAACTTGCTGGTCGGCGCCGAGCTGTTCGACGATGCGGGGGTCTACCGCCTCGACGCGGGGACCGCCCTGGTCACGACGCTCGATTTCTTTCCGCCTCTAGTGGATGACCCGTATACGTTCGGCCGCATCGCGGCGGCGAACAGCCTTTCGGACATCTATGCCATGGGCGGCCGCCCGATCTGCGCCCTGAATGTGGTCGGGTTCCCCGACAAGGACCTGCCGATCGAGATCCTCGGCGACATCCTGCGCGGAGGCTCCGAACGGCTCGCAGCCGCCGGGGCGGTACTCGCGGGTGGGCACAGCGTGCGTGACGCCGAGATCAAGTACGGCCTCTCCGTGACGGGGCGGATCGATCCCGAGCACATTTTGACCAACGCGGGTGCGAAGCCCGGCGATCTGCTCGTATTGACCAAGCCGATCGGCAGCGGCACACTGACCACAGCCGCCAAACAAGGCAAGATCGAGGAGTCGGAACTCGCTGAAGCGGTCGACGTGATGATCGACCTGAATGCCGGGGCTTGCGAGGCGATGCTGGAGGTCGGCGTCCACGCCGCGACGGACATTACCGGGTTCGGACTGATCGGCCACGCCCATGAATTGGCGGCCGCCAGCGGCGTGACCGTACACATCAACTCCGCGAACGTCCCCCTCATGAAACGCGTACGCGAGCTAGCCGCCGACGGCGTGCTGACGCGAGCACACAAGTCGAATCTGGAGTTCATCGGGGACCGCCTGGCCGTCGAGGGAGCGGACGAGTTCCTCGTGGCTGTTCTTGCGGACGCACAGACGTCGGGCGGGCTTCTGCTGGCGGTCCCCGAAGACCGTGCGAACGACTTGGTCGGTGCCCTTGTGGCTCGAAGCACGCGGGCGGCCGCCGTCGTCGGTCGCCTGGAGCCGGCTTCGGACCGGACCATCGTGCTTTCCTAGCCTCTTGCCACAGCTACTCGGCCCGTTAACAATCCACTTGATGCAATCGGTGTGTGACAAATCGGTGGAACGCTTGATCGCGATGGCCAAGGAGGAGGACCTCGGCGGGGGCGATCTGTCCGCCGGCCTTCTGCCGGACCCATCGGCACGCGGCGAGTTCCGCCTTCTCGGAAAACAACGTGGCGTGCTGGCCGGCGTGGAAGTCGCGCAGTCGGTGTTGGGCGCCTATGACTCCGGAATCGAGATCGAATGGACCTCCGCAGGGGTGGATGGAGCCCGAATCGAGGCACCGCCGGTTGTACTCGCGACGATCTGCGGGCCTCTCGGTGCCGTCCTGTCAGCCGAGCGCGTGTTACTCAACTTCTTGCAGCGGCTGTCCGGTATCGCCACCCTGACGCAGCGGTACGTCGAGGCCGTGGCTGGGACAAAAGCGGGCGTTTACGACACGCGCAAGACGACGCCCGGGTGGCGAGTGCTCGAGAAATACGCGGTTCGCTGCGGTGGGGGGCGTAACCATCGGCAGGGGCTTTACGACGCGGTTCTGATCAAGGACAACCACTTGGCCGGGATAGAGCCGGGACGCCTTGCGGGCCGCGTGTTCGAGATGCTGAACCAACTCTCCGAGATCTCCGCGAAGCCGTCGTTTGTCGAGGTCGAGGCGGACGAACTTGCTCAGGTCGAAGCATTGTTGAAGGTCGTCGGCATCGACGTCATCTTGCTCGACAACTTCTCGCCGGCTGACATGTCCGCGGCGGTCGAGATGAGGAACGACGAGGGTCTTGCCGGGAAGGTGTCGCTGGAGGCATCCGGTGGGATCACGCTCGAGTCGATCCGCGAGGTGGCCCAGACGGGTGTTGACCGGATATCGGTCGGCGCGATCACGCATTCGGCGACCGCGATCGACATTTCCCTGGAGCGGGCCTGATGCTCGCGATGGGGCCATTCGGCTACCTGGTGGATTACTACCTGGGCTGGGTAGTGTTTCTCTCGTTGGTCGTTCATACGTGGTGCTTCTTCCGATTCTTCCCTCGAACCAAACGACCTAGAACGGGCCTGGTGCTGGGGAACGTTCTCGTCTTGGGTTGTCTGCTCGGCGCCGCAGCCCTAGTCGGCGAGACCTACCTGCGATTCGTCAGCGTCCAGACGGATGCCTTTGGGATGTCACTACCTGCGAGGCGTTGGTTCGCGCTTTACGCCAACCTCAATTCGGTGGGATGCCGCGATGCGGAATGGCAGCGGGCCAAACCCGAGGGTGTCCGCCGGATCGCGTTTGTCGGCGATTCGTTTGCCTACGGCTGGGGTATCGAGAAGGTCGAACGTCGCTTTGCGGATATCGTCGGTTCGAAGCTGCCCCGCGGCACCGCGGAGGTCATGAACGTGGCCAAGCCGGGCTGGGGAACGGCGGATCAGATCGAACCCATTGCGGACATGATCGAGGTGTACGGTGTGGACGAAGTGGTCCTCTGCCTCGTACCGAACGACATAGAGAAGGCGATTCCCGTCTCGGACGAGTTCAATCCGACCAAGCCGCCGGAACCGAGATGGTTCAATCCGGAGACATCATGCCTCGCGGACTACCTCTATCGACGCATTGTGCTGCCACGGCGGCCGACGGTTCGGGGGTATCACGACTGGCTGGCGGCCGCCTACGCGGACGATGCGATCTGGCGCCGGTATCAGGAGCAACTAGGCAGGATCATCGACATCTGCAGACAGCGCGATGTGACACTACGTGTGGTGATCCTCCCGTTCCTCGCGACGGGTGGAGAGCATTTCAGCAGCACGGAGGTGCATGCCGTGCTCACGGAGTTCTTCCGGGCGAACGAGGTGCCGTCCGCTGACCTGCTGCCCGCCATCTCGAATCGGAACATCGCGGAACTCGTCGTCAACAACCAGGACGCGCACCCGAACGCTGCCGCTCACGCTCTGTTCGCCGACGCGATTTTCCAGTCCTTCTACGGCGAGGCCGGACCCTGACGGGCTGACCACGTGGGCGGGTCAGTCTTGCGGCGCCGTAGGCGCGGGTGGGAGTACGCTGATCGCATGCTCATGCACAATCTGCTGCCCTTCCGGTCCGAGGACGTAAGCCAGAAACTCCCGCGCCGCTCCGGTCGGCTGTCCCGCGAAGTAGAGGTACAGATAGTGGGTCAGCGGGTAGTTGCGCGAGCGAATCGTCTCAGGCGTCGGTACGACGGGCTGACCGTCCGCTGATTCGCTGATCGGCAGCACCTTTGCGTTGCCGGCTGCGCTGAAACAGGTGACTCCGATCGCAAGCTGATCGGCTTCGACGGCACTCACGACGCCGCCCGGTGTGTTGTGCCGCTGCCTGCCGTAAGTGAGTCCTTTTGCGCCAAGAACTTGCAGGGCGAGCACACTCAAGAGCCCGGCCTCGTCAGTCGGTGTGTGGCACTTGATGAAGGCCTCTCTCGGATGGACGAGCACGCAGTCGGGTTTGTGGTTGTGGTCCGGGACCGGGTCCATCGTCGCGCCTAACTCCTTCCACATCGTCGTTCGGTCGGTAAAGACGCCCCGGATCTGGTCGTAAGTGAGCGAGCTGACGGGGTTCTTCGGATGGACGACGAGCACCACGGCATCGGCGGCGATCGGAAAGCCCTGCAGGCTCTTCTGCATTGAGAATCTTACTTTTCGCAGTTCCTCCTTGGCTGCAGGGTTGGTAAGGCCCACGATTTCGGCCTTGCCTGCGCACATCGCCGAGAACCCGGCGGCTGCGTCCCCGCTGCGGACGTCAATAGTCACGGCCGGGTGGGATTCCTGATACCGAGCAGCCAACTCGCGAAGCAGGGGCGTCATCCGGCCGGCGGCAACGATCTCGATCGTGGCCTCGGACGCGGCGACAGACGCGGCCCAGGACGCCAAAAAGAGGGTGCCCACGGTGCGAATCCGGATACGAGTGGCCTTCATGCTCTGCTCCT
The DNA here is from genome assembly GCA_029260055.1 of Phycisphaerae bacterium. GTDB lineage: Bacteria > Planctomycetota > Phycisphaerae > UBA1845 > UBA1845 > JADFOB01. Next base: position 8,361 of record JAJDDX010000347.1, on the reverse strand, counting down.
TGCGATACTTGTCGGTCTTCCACCACCGATTGTACCAGCCGGCCGGGGACGATCCACGGCTGCCTCCGATGGCCGTCCGGCGGGCCGTCCCTCGGACGCGGCCGCCGTGGCGCGGCGAATCGGGCGCGGCGAATTCTGCTCGCTACCATCGGCGGGCACTGCCGCTATAATGCCGCCCCTTAATGATCGTCGGCCTGATTGATCGTCGGCACGGAATCTCGCGACCCGGAATATTGCCTGTGTTTAAATATCAGCATGTCCACCTGGAGGCCCTCGCGTACGAACTGCCGCAAAACGTGGTCACGTCCGTGGAGCTCGAACGCGAGCTGGCGCCCGTTTATGAACGATTTGGCGTTCACGAGGGCCGGCTGGAGCTAATGACGGGCATCCGCGAGCGGCGATTCTGGGACGAGGGCACCCTTCCGAGTGACGCCAGCACGAAAGCCGGGCAGAAGGTGCTCGATGCGTCGGGAATCAGCCCGGATCAGATCGAGTGCCTGATTCACACGTCGGTCTCTCGCGACTGCCTGGAACCAGCCACCGCCTCGATCGTTCACGACAACCTGAGCCTGCCCAAGGGCTCAGTCATGTACGATATTTCGAACGCGTGCCTGGGCTTCCTCAACGGGATCGTCTCCCTTGCCAACATGATCGAACTGGGGCAGGTCAAACGCGGGCTGATCGTCGCCGGAGAGAGCAGTAGACAACTCGTCCGGAGTACCGTCGATCAGTTGCTGGGCGCCGCCAAGCTCACGCGGCCGGAGTTCAAGGCCGCGTTCGCCTCCCTGACGATCGGATCGGGCGCGGTGGCGTGCGTCATGGCCCACGACTCGGTGTCCGAGACGGATCACCGGCTGGAGGGCGGTGTGGTGCGGACGGCGACCGAACACAACGACCTTTGCCGCGGCAGTGCGGACACGGGCTTTGACGGTAAGGCGACCATGACCATGCAGACCGACTCCGAGACGCTGCTGGTCGGTGGCTGCGCGTTGGCGTCGGAGACGTGGGCGGCCTTCAAAGATACGCTTGGCTGGGACAACGGCGATGTCGATCGTGCCTATTGCCATCAGGTCGGCGCGACCCATCGAGATCGGTTCTACGAATCGATCGGGCTGGACCCGGCGCACGATCTATCCACCTTCGAGTTCCTCGGCAACGTGGGGTCCGTCTCTTTGCCGTTGACCATGGCGATGGGGATCGAGAAGACGCCGCCGCCGCCGGGCGAACGCATCGCCATGCTCGGTATCGGCAGCGGCCTCAGTTGCGTCATGCTCGGTGCTAGCTGGTAGCGACGCTCCATGCCTGTCGACACAGCCGAACTCGGCGACCTCTATCCCTTTGAGCCGCACTACATCGACCTTGACGGGCACCGCATGCACTATGTGGATGAGGGGGCCGGTCCGCCGATCGTCATGCTCCACGGCAACCCGACCTGGTCGTTCTACTATCGTGATCTGATCAAGGGGCTGCGGGATCGATGCCGGGTGATTGCACCGGATCACATCGGATGCGGCCTGTCCGACAAGCCGCAGGACTATGCGTACACACTGGCGAACCACATCGACAATGTGGAGCGACTGATTGATCATCTGGGGCTGTCCGACGTGACGCTGGTTGTCCACGATTGGGGTGGGGCGATCGGCTTCGGTTGGGCGGTGCGGCATCCGGAACTGGTGAAGCGCTTCGTGGTCTTCAACACAGCCGCCTTTACGGGCGAGCGGTGCCCATGGCGGATTCGGGTCTGTCGCTGGCCTGTGCTGGGCGATTTGTTGGTGCGCGGCCTCAACGGTTTCGCCGGGGCGGCTGTGTACATGGCGTGCAAGCATCGCGAGCGGATGACGCGCGAGGTCAAGCGCGGCTATCTGCTTCCCTACGCAAACTGGGCGGACCGGGTGGCGAATCTGGAGTTCGTGCGTGATATTCCGTTGAGCGAGTCTGAGCGCAGCTATGGCACACTGCGCGACATCGAGGCGAAGCTGCCCGTCTTCCGCGATCGGCCGATGGCGATCTTCTGGGGCGCGAAGGACTTTTGCTTCAACGATCGGTTCTTGTCGCGGTGGCAGGAGTTGTTTCCGAACGCATCCGTCGAACGGTTCGCTGACGCCGGGCATTACGTGGTCGAGGATGCGCACGAGCGCGTCCTTCCGGCGGTGCGGGAATTCCTCGCTAGCAGTTCCGCCGGCGCGGCGAGGGCTCAGCCTGAAAGGCTGACAGATAGTAGCCGTGGGTAAGTTCGCCGAAGGCGAACGCCACCCACGGATTCGTTCGCACAACCCCGGGGTCGACCCTGAAGGGGTCGCAGAAACTCACGCAGCACCTGTTCGACCCCTGCAGGGTCGGTGTCTTGATGCCGTCGCAAACCGGCGGCGGCGTCCACCTTCGGTGGACTTACCACCGTCTACTATCGAGCAGGCCTTCAGCCTGCAAAACGAGCCCTTGTGGTGGGGAGGGCCGCGCCTTCCCTTCTGTGTGCAGAGCGAACCGGCGTGGTGCGGCAAGCCGCACCCTACGGCTGCGGGGGTGCCAAGCCCGCACCCTACGGCTACGGCTGCGGGGGGCGCCAAGCCCGCACCCTACGGCTCTTCGTGTTCGATCCACCAAGCGACAGGGGTACCTTGCGCGTGGTATGGCCATACCGGAGCGCCACGCAGAGGACTCAGACTAGGGGTTTACCCTATTCAACCCATGATCTCTCTTTTGCTGTTCTGATCTCGCCGCGAGCATAATCTTTGAACTACGATTTGACTCCACCTTTGATCAGGTGAAGAATGTTAACGGACCATAGTCATGTTGGCGGACGACGACACACGCCGGCACGAGTCAATCCGCCGAGGCTGTGCTTGGTTTGACGGTATAGTCCAATCGGAATCATACCATCCCACCGGCTCGCCGAGGCTACCTCGCCGACGATTCGTGTCTGAGTTTCCTCGTCGCCACCGCCATCGTTCGATCGGCTGGCCGTAGCCGGCGCGGAGTAGCTGCGGACTGTCAACCACCTGTCGCGCTGGCTTCGGCGTTGTACCCGGCGTGCGCGCGTTGCGATGGCGCACAGCTCTCAAAGGAGACCGAAAATGAGGACCGGAACGAAGATCGTGATCGGTGTTGTGCTCGGGGGGCTGCTGGCGGCGCCCGCGCTCGCTATTCCTGCCGTGTTTGAAATGGAGGTCGTCGAGATCAACGGCGCGCCCATCACGCCGTCGACGGACGTGACCGTGAACAACGGTGACCAGTTCAAGGTCGAGTACTTCGTTCGGAGCTGGGCCCCGCAGTTGGCGCTGACTTTTCAGGTCCGGGTCGACGGCGCGTCCCTGTTCAATGGTTTGGCCGGATCGCTTCACTTGGCGGAGCTGGCTTGCGCTGACGACGTCGATTGTCAGGGCAACGGGGACGACTCTGCCACCTGCGACGTCGCTACGGGGCTTTGCGCGTGTCGGGCATCGGTATATGTAGTGGCAAACAACACGGACCGCGTCGACTACATCTTCTTCAACATTCCCGAGATCAACGCACCCGATTGTACATCGGCTCAAGCTATGGCCCGCAACTACGGCTTCGGGGCGACGCTGTTCAATCCGAACCTGGCCGTGGCGGACACCGGAAGCCGCGCCTATGTGGGCACCGTCATTCTGGAGGTAGACGACGACGCGTGCGGTGACTTTACGGTGGGCATCCTCAACGATCCCAACCAGACCTTCCTGCTGGGCGCGGATGACGAGGGGATTGCCGTGGATCTGTCGGCAACCATCACCGTACGTACGCCGCCCCAATGCGCGACGACGGGTGCGTGCTGTGATCGTGCGACGTGGGATTGCGTTGGCGATGTGTTCGAGGCCGATTGCGCCGGCGAGTGGACGGAAGGCGTGCTCTGTGGGGACCTGGCTCCGCCGTGTGCGCCGCGCCCCACCTTTGTGGCCGCTGATCCGCCGGGATGCGCGATCGACGCGCGTCAGCCGCACGATCCGGACAACGCGGCCCTCCGCTACGGGTGGGACTCGTTCGTGATTACGTTAAACGCGGATGGCTCCGCAGACAGCTTGACGCCGGCGGACTTTGCCGTCGCGCAGTACCCGAACGACACGCCCGCTCCGCCGGCGGTGGTGGCGGTCAGCGCGGTCTTCGGAAATACGGTGGAGGTCCAGTTGTCCGGCCCGATCAACGAGGGCAAATGGACGTGTCTGTCGCTGGCCGGCGACGCATCCCAGGACTTCTGTTGGGGGCACTTGCCGGCCGACGTGGATAGCAGCGGGGATTCGAACCCGTCTGACATCATCGCGGTCATCGACTGCATCAACGACGTGGCGTCGATCGCGTGCCACCCGTGGCAGGCCGACCTGGATCGTAGCGGTGGAGTCGATCCCTCTGACATCATCGCGGTGATCGACCTGTTGAACGGTGCTTCAGCGTTCCAGCCGTGGTTCGGACGGACGCTATCGCCGCGGCGTTGCCCGGGGTAGGGAGGCATAGTATTCGGCGTTAGGTGGGGCGTGTCGGCGCGTTTGGTGCGGCAAGCCGCACTCTACGGTTAGGAGTTCGGTGCGGCGAGCCGCACCCTACGGCTTGGGCATGCCACGCGTCCGCGTCGCTCCCTCACGGTCGCGGCTCGGATTCGTGCGTTGCCTGCCGCTCAATTCGGCCAGAAGAACTGTAGGGCCTTGCGGAACTCCTCGCGGTAGTTTTCGGGCAGAGCGTGTCCAACGCCTTCGTACACGCGCAGTTTGACCTTGAAGTTGGCGGCTTTGAGGGCGTGGGCCGCGCGCTGGCTATCGAGGAGCAGCTCGTCCTTATCGCCGACCATGATGAAGACCTTGGGGTATTGGCTCGGGGCGACGTTGCGGCCGACCTTCCATGCGCTTTCGTATCGGCCAGCCATCGGGATGAGGCCACTGAACTTGTCCGCGTGACGCATGCCGATGTAGTAGGTCATCGACCCGCCCTGCGAGAAGCCGCACAGGACGACACGCTGCTTGTCGACGCGGTACGCCTTGATCACCTTCTCGTAGGCCGCGAGCACGAGGGCCTCCGCCTCCTCGACCGGGCCCCAGGTGTAGCCGTCCGTATTCTCGGCTCTTCGGACCGCTCGCGGTGCCACGAGGATCAGGCCGAGTTCGTCGGCGGTCTCTCTCCACGGGCCGAGGATGTCCTCGGCGACCGTGCCCCAGCCGTGCATGAGGATGACGACCGGAGCGGCTGCCGTTCGCACGTGGCCGGGCGACGTGTAGATCAGCGGCTCGCTCTTGGCGATCTTCCCGGCGGCGCCGGTGCGGCCTTGCTTTCCGGCGAAGCCGGTGCGGCCCTCATCCTTGTTCTTGCGGATGAGCTTGATGGCCTCCATGTATCCGGGGTCCATGCGGATGCTCACGAGGTCTACGTCGTTGGTGGCCTTGGTGAAGTCGGAGAAGCCGAGCTTGGCGGCCTTCTTGAGCCACTTGCTCGCGCTGATGGTCTTTTCGTCCAGGGCGTAGACGCAAGCGAGGTTGTAGGCGTAGATGTCGTTTAACGGACTCTTCTTGACGAGTTGGTTGCCGACCCTGATCGCGATCTTGTACTTCTTGATCCGGTAGGCGTCCTGGAACTGGGCGTAGAGCTGCTCCTCGGTCGGCTCATCCTGCGCTAGCGCCATGGTCGGGACCACGATCAAGCCCAAGAGGGAGAGAACGAACCAGCGATGGCTGCGTGCGCTTGGTGCCATGGGTATGCCTTTCATGAGTCGGTCGACCGGTTCCTGCTACGAAGCACCTCGATGGATCGCGATGCCCGGCGATAGCCGGACGCTGAATCGCACCCTACCGGTGTGCCGCCACTGCCGCAACCGGCGGCGTGAGGACGTTATTCCCTCCGGAGCCTTCCCGTTATGCATGCCCGCCCCGGGAGCAGGACGCTTGCGTTGGAGCGGGGGCACCGGTGCGATTCACGGCTATGGAGGCCATTCTCTGTTGAATCGAGCAGGCCGTTCGGATAGGATGACGGCTCGAGGCTCGGTATCTGGCAAGTGTCGGACCCGCTGCCTGGAGGCTCCAGTTTCGTAGTTGCTGCCGGTTCGAGGGTACGCATGAAGAGGAGTTGACTCATGAAGCGCTATTCCATGATTGTGACGGCAGTGACTGGAGCGGTTGGCGTGTTTGTGACCTCCGGTGCCAGCGCGACCATTATCGACTTTGACAATCTGGCCGACGAAACGGTCATCAGCAATCAGTATCCCGAAGCCACGTTCTCGAGCTCTGCCGGGAACGTGAATCTCGCTATCCTGCACGGATCGAACCACACACCGCCGAGTATTCTCTGCACCGGTCCGGCAGGTGGCTCGCAAACCTGCGTCGAGGACACGTATATCGACTTCACGGTGGCGGTCACCGACCTGACGTTCTGGGCCATCCAAGCGAACGCTCCGGGCGTGACGGCCCAGTTCAACGTCTTCGAGAACGACACTTTCGCCGCCACGGTCGACCTCGTGTCGAGCGGTGGCAACCCCAACGACGAGTTCGTCGATCTCAGCTCGTTCTCGAATGTCACCAGGCTCGAGATCGTCAATATCCTCAGGGATGACGCCGCCGAAAGCGGGATTGGCTGGGACACCTTTACCTTTACCCCCATCCCGGAGCCAGCGACACTGAGTCTGCTGGTCTTGGGCGGGCTGCTGGCGATCAGACACCGACACTGATCTGATTGAGATCAAAGGTAGGGGCGCGGAAGTCCGCCTTCCGCCGCCGGCCGAAGTACGCCGACCCGCCCGGGGTCTGGCGAAGACACCACGCTTCAAAGCACGAACGGCATAAGGAGTTCTTAGGAACTGCGGGAGGTCGTCGAGACCTGCGGTGGCGATGGTGTTGTTCTGCTGTGACACAGACGACGCACTGTACAGCAGAACGGATGAAGGCGGTTCCACATAGTGATTCGGCCGACGTGATCCTTGCGGACGTACTTACGCCGCGCCTACCAGCATCGGATTGGGGACGACTAGATATAGAGGCTTCTGGTTTATGCGAACTGCGAGGTCATGGCCGTAGGCGCAACAGGCGAAGGGCATTGATGGCCACCACGACGGTGCTGCCTTCATGTCCGATGACCGCCAGGGGCAGCGGGATGTACCCCAGGACGGCGAAGACGCTGAGCACGGAGATGACACCGATCGCGAGGGTGAGGTTCTGCTTCACGATGTGGGCTGTGCGCCGTGCGTGATCGTGGAGCCAGGCCACCGCTTCGATTCGATCTTTCATCAGGACGATGTCGGCTGCTTCCATGGCGATCGGGGCACCCATGGCTCCCATCGCGACGCCGGTGTCGGCGTGGGCGAGGGCGGGCGCATCGTTGATCCCGTCTCCGACCAGGCAGACCGAGCCGTACTTGGCCTGAAGGGTCTGCGTGGCGGTTACCTTGTCCTCCGGGACCAGGTTGGCCTGGTAGTCATCGAGCTTAAGCTCGGACGCCACCTTTTTGGCGAGGATGTCGTGATCCCCGGTGAGCATGGCGACATGTTCGACGCCCTGTCGGCGCAGACGTTGCACGCATTCGGTCGATCCGACCCGCAAGGTATCCTGGAACGCGAGCAGGGCGGGTGCTCCGTCGACGGTCAGGGCTGAGACGGTCTTGCCCTCCGCGCGCAAGGTGGCTGCGTTGCTTTCGACCCACTCCGCCGAGCCATCATCGGTTCTGCTCGCAGCCGCTTCGGGTTTGCCGATCCAGACGCGTCGTCCGTCGATGACCGCCTCGGAGCCCTCACCTGGAATGGCGTTGAACTCGTCCACGCCGGGGGGCGTGAGTTTCCGCTCAGCGATCGCCGCGGTGACGGCGGTTGACAGGGGATGCGTGCTTGCGGCGGAGATCGCGCCGGCGAAAATCAGCGCGTCCTGCTGCGAGAGTTTGTCGCCGGCGACCACGTCGGCGAGTCGAATGACACCGGTCGTAAGCGTCCCGGTCTTGTCGAATGCGATGGCGCCGGCGCGTGCGACCGTTTCGAGGTGCGCGCCGCCCTTGATCAGGACACCGCGCCTCGCCGCACCCGCGATGGCGGACAGATAGGCCACCGGCGTGGCGATGATCAACGCGCAGGGGCTCGCGACGATCAACAGGGCGATGCCGCGCAGCATGGCTTCGTTACCGGGGACGCCCGCGAGCCAGCACACCAGAGCTACCGCCACCGCGCCGACGATGACGAGCGCGGAGTACGTGGGCCCGATGCGATCGATCAGCCGCTGAGCTTTGGCGGGGTTGTGTTTTGCTTCCGTGACGAGTTGAACGATCCTTGCCAGCGTGGTGTCGCCGACCAGCTTGGTGACGCGGACCACGAGCCGGCCGTTGAGGTTCTGCGTGCCGGAGTAGACGCCGTCGCCGACTGTGCAGTCCCGCGGGATGGATTCGCCGGTA
>JAJDDX010000346.1 GCA_029260055.1 Phycisphaerae bacterium | reverse complement strand
TGGAGAGTGCATCGAGGAAATGGCGAGCGTTGAACGGTTCAACGCTCATCGCGGACGTGATCGCCGGCGTTCAGTTCGCCGACGGAGTCAAAAAGGTCGCCGCCTGATCATGCCGCCATCCACAACATTTGACCATATCTCATCTTGGCCTTCGAGCGACCCAAAAAGGTGGTCTATCTCGGCATCGGTGTCGCCGCTTGTGACAACCTCGCCGTCACGATCCACGTCGTCTTCGCGACCCAGATCCCACGCATTGTCCTCGTGCGCGGCAAGCTCTTCGATCCAATCATCCAAATCGGAAACGAGGTCGACCTCCCAGTAGCCTGCGATCTCTGTTACTACGTCAAGCCAGTCCTGCGCCTCAGAGGCAGTCCCAGCGTTGTCGCGAATCACATCGATCTCATCCTCGCAGAATTCGCTTGCACGTGCGGACCAACTTGCGTGCACCTCTCTGTCAAACAGTCCGGGATTGCGCCTGGCGAACCGCGTCCACTTCAGCCAAGTATCGGAGCCTGTATCGACGACCACTTCTCCGATTTCGGCCATTAGATCGCTCACAAGCGACTCCCACTCGCCTCCAGCCGGCGGCCATGTCGTTGCTATCGCTTCAACAAACGCGCACGCCCCGACCGACGCGAACTTCGCGATATCACCCGTCGCTATAACCTCCGCGGCCTGACGACACAGAAAGTCAAGGAACGTGTCACCGGATAGCGCACGTCGCCAGTTCGCAGCCTCAGCGCAACGTGTGCCGACGTCCGTTCCGTGACGACGTAGTGCCTCGCCCCCGGCCCTGTATCTTATCAAGTAAAAGGCAGGCGAACGATTGATGAGCGTCCGCTCGATTGCCGCACGAAGGACGTCGCCATCCGACAGCAGCCCGGCTGGTGCCAGGCCAACGCGACCTTGCCTGTCCAGTCGTACCAAACAGGCTACCTGCTCGAAGAATAGTGTGGAGCTCAGCAGGTCCTCGATAAGTCCCGTGTCGGATACTATTCGCTTCGTTATGTAGTCTCGAATGGACGGGTTGTGAAAATCAACGATGGTCTCCGTTTGTGAACGCGTTGTTCGTACAAACGTACCGTCGAGCTGCTTCAGGGCTCCAAGAAAACGTCTTCGCTCCTCGTAAGTCGCTGGATGAGCCGCTTCGTTGGTCGACCAGAGTACCCACATGTCGCGCAGGTCGTCTACCTCGGTAGCGGCTGTGATTGTGCCGAGGCTTAGAAGCACGTTCCGCGCGTCTTCGTCTAGCTGGTGTTCGAACGGGTGCTCCCAAAGGAGGTCCGGCTTGTCGAGCGTTAGCAGGCACTGCTCCGTAAAGCGCTCCCCGGGCGCTTGAGCCACAGCGAAGATACTGGTCATCGATTCGATGTAGCGAGGGTTGTAGTTTGCGTGATCAATGATCTTCCGGTAGTTCCCGTCTGTTAGCAAGTCGTCGACGCATTGCCGCGGGAGCTCCGAGAAATAGACGTGATTATAGAGGATTCTCGCCCGGTGGCCGCGTGTGTACTGCTCGAATGTCACGATGCACTTAGCGATGTCCAGTTCCCGGCCGCTCAGCCGCTCGTACGTACGACGCGCGTCGGTCAGAATGTACTCCCGCGTTGTCAAGATCACCTTAAGTGCCTTCGATCGCCTCGCCTCCTCAAGGAGACGCAAGATGCCACGGTCTTCGTTCTTACCTAGTCGCTCGCCGATGCTCGCGCGCCCGAGGAAATCATCGTAGTATACGACTTGCCGTTTAGCTGGGTCCAGCAGGTCAAGAGCTTCCTGTATGTCTTCTCGTACGGCGATTAGCTGAAAATCATCCTCCTGAAGCCGTGTTATGAGAATCTGTGCGAGGGTCGTCTTTCCTATCCCGGGAATGCCTGAAACGATGCAGTAGTTGTGCTTGGCGAGCACCTTGAGCGCCTCGAGATAGGCATCGGTGCGAACGTACAACGATAGTTTGCGCTCGATCTCGGCTCGCTCAAGCGCATTCCATACAGCCTTTCCATGCCGGAGGACCCGGTTCAAGACGGCAGTGCTGGTGAGCCATAACTTGTAGTGGCGGGTCTCGACCTCCTCATGCGCACGTAGCAACGCGTTGAGGTCGTCGAGGCCGAAGATGTCGGCGATGCTCTTGCAGTAGGGCTCGACGATCGACAGCAGTTCCTCTTTGTTCCCCGGCGTCAGTCGGGCCGACGTGGCGAGGATGTAGCGTTCCGGTGATAGCCTCTGTACCTTCGGGAGTTCTGTTGTCTCAATGGCCGATCTCAGTTTTGCGTATCCCGATCTCCAATAGTGCTTGCACTGGACGACCGTTGCGTCTGTTGTTGAAGCTCCATGCAATAGGTCTATTCCAAAATCTCGCCCGGCAGTAAACATCTGAAATCGTACGCCGAGCTCCGCGCCGAGGAGATCGCACACTAGTTCTTCAAAATCGGCGTCTGACAGGCTATGAAAGGTGTATTCTGGCATGTTGGTTGCCCTAACGTCGCGACAGGAGGCCCGTCACTCACCGGCCCAACAAATCTAGCGCCGACGCACTGAGTATAGCACCGTCCGCGCCGGCGTACACGGCGATACCTTTTGAATCTGGGCAGGACAAGCCGGATAGGATCCTCTGTTCGGACCAAAGAGCGCATAGGTCCGCGCGACGGACCCTACGGATTGGGTGCCGCCAACAGGCATGGCGATGCAGCCGGGGAGAGCTACAACCGCCTCGCCCCGCTGCCTACAACCGCTTCGGCCCCGCGGCGATGACCTCTTCCGGGCAGCCGGATTCGAATAGCTTGAAGTTCTCGATGTAGCGGGCGGCCAGGGCGTCGTACTTCTTCCAGTACTCGTCCTTGTTGCCCCAGGTACCGGAGGGGTCTAACACGTCCGCGGGCACGTCAGGACACGACATCGGCACGCCGAAGCCGAAGAGCTTGTCGCCGCGGAACTCGACGTTGGCGAGCTTGCCGTCCAGGGCTGCGTTGAGCAGTGCGCGCGTGTGGTGGATGCTCATCCGCTTGCCGACGCCGAACGGCCCGCCGGTCCAGCCGGTGTTCACCAGCCAGCACTGGGCCCCGTATCGCTCCGTCTTCTGCTTGAGCAATTTCGCGTACTCGAACGGGTGATGCACCATGAACGGCGCACCGAAGCAGGCGCTGAACGTGATCTGCGGCTCGATGCCCAGGCCGATCTCCGTGCCGGCGATCTTCGAGGTGTAGCCGCTGATGAAGTGGTACATCGCCTGCTCGGAAGAGAGCTTGGCGATCGGCGGCAATACACCCGACGCGTCACAGGTCAGGAAGATGACGTTCTTGGGATGGGTCCGGACCATGCCGCCATCTACCACGCCGGGGATGAAGTCCAGCGGATAGGAGGCCCGCGTGTTCTCGGTCAGCATGTCGTCGTCGAGGTCGATCTTCCGCGAGGTGGGATCGAAGACGACGTTCTCCAGGATTGTGCCGAAACGGCGGGTGCAGGCGTGAATCTGCGGCTCGTGCTCGGACGACAGGCGGATGACCTTCGCATAGCAGCCGCCCTCGAAGTTGAAGACGCCGTCGTCGCTCCAGCCGTGTTCGTCGTCGCCGATCAGGGCGCGGCGCGGGTCGGCAGAGAGCGTCGTCTTGCCCGTTCCGCTGAGGCCGAAGAACAGGGCCACGTCGCCGTCATTGCCGACGTTGGCTGAGCAGTGCATCGCGAGCACGCCCTTGAGCGGCAGCAGGAAGTTGAGCACGGTGAAGATGCTCTTTTTGATCTCTCCGCCGTAGCTCGTGCCGCAGATGACCGCGAGGCGTCGCGAGAAATCGAGAATGATGCCGGTTTCGGAGCGGGTGCCGTCGATGCGCGGGTCGGCCTTGAAGGACGGCGACGCGATGACGGTGAACTCGGGCACGTGCTTCTTGAGTTCGTCCCGGTTTTCGATTGGGATCAGCATGTTGCGGGCGAAGAGGTTCTGCCAGGCCCGGTCGGTGATGACGCGGACGGGCATGCGGTAGTCCGGATCGCCGCCGGCGTAGCAGTCCTGGACGAAGAGCTCTTCGCCTTGCAGGAACGCCTGCAGCCGCGCGAGCAGGCCGGTGAACTTCTGCGGACAGAAGGGCCGGTTGTATTCGCCCCACCAGATCTTGTCTTCGGTGGACTCCTCCTTCACGACGAACTTGTCGGCGGCTGCCCGGGCAGTGTGCTTGCCCGTGTTTATGAGGAACGGGCCGCCCTCGGCCATGTGCCCCTCACCGCGGAAGATCGCCTCTTCGTACAGGGCGGAGGTCGGGAGGTTCCAGTAGACGCGATCGAGGTGCGTGAGGCCGTGGTTCTTGAGGCCATAGTCGGCTTTTAGGTCGCCGGCTTGTTTGATCGCGGGAGTAGCGAATTCGAGGTACTTGGGCATGGCTGGTTCCTCGCGGCAATGCCGTACAGATTGTTACTATCAGCTATCAGCTATCAGGTCTCGACTTTGTTACATCCAGTCTCTTACCAGTTTTCGATCGCCTAGATAGAGTTCGTTGGGCGAGTTCGGATCTAGCGCCCACTTCATGCGTTCGACGCCCTGGGTGATATCCTTGATCGTGCCGCAGGTGGAGAGCCGCAGGTGGCCTTCCATGCCGAACTCGACGCCGGGCACTGTGACGACGCGGACCTTGTCAAGCAGGAGCTGCGCGAGCTTCGTCGAGTCTTTGCCGTATACGCTGAAATCGGCGAAGCAGTAGAACGTGCCGTCCGGCACCGTCAGCTTGACGCCCTCGAACGATTCGAGCTGCTGCGCCATGACGTTCCGGTTGTTCTCGAGCGTCAGACGCAGGGCCTCGACGCTCGATTGCACGCCGTTGATGGCGGCGACGGCTGCGTGTTGCAGGAGGGACGACGGGCCGGAGGTCTGGTGGCTCTGCACGTTCGTCATCACCTCGCAGAGCTTCTTGTTGGCCACCGCCCACCCGATCCTAAAGCCGGTCATCGCGTACTGCTTGGATACGCCGTTGATGACGACCAGTTTCGAGCTCTCGGACAGGTCCTTGGCGTACTTGTAGCAACTGATCGGCTTGCGGCCGTCGAAGATCAGGCGATGGTAGATGTCGTCCATGATCAGATAGAGCCCGCGTTTTTCGCACAGCTCGACGATCTCGGCGATGAACTGTTCGGAGTACATCACGCCGCTCGGGTTGTTGGGGCTGTTGATGATCACCGCCTTGGTATAGGAGGTCATCTTCTCTTCGATTTCCTTGATGCGCGGATAGAAGGAGCCATCCTCCGACAGGACCGGCACGGGCACCGCGCCGCAGAGCTTGACCATTTCGGGGTAGCTGACCCAGTAGGGCGCCGGGAAGATCACCTCGTCCTGCGGGTTCAGGATCGCGTGAAGGCAGACCATGATCGCCTGCTTCGCCCCGCCGGAGGCCATGACGTTCTCGGGTTCGACCTTGTGGCCGTAGAACTCCTCGGTGTAGCGGATGACCGCCTTCTTCATCGCACGGGTGCCGTCGGCGGGCGTGTAGCGGACCTCGCCGGAGTCCAACATCGCGGCGGCTGCGGTCAGGGCGTCGATCGGAGTCTTGCTCTTTGGCTCACCGCCGCCCAGGTGGATGACCGGTTCACCCTTGGCCCTAAGGACGGCCGCCGTCTCGTTCAGCTTGAGGGTGGCGGATTCACCAATTGACCGCGCTATCTGGCTAATGCTCATGTGTGTGACCCTCGGTTCCGTAGGACACGGCTTCTCGGGCATCGCCACGCGGGACCGACGCCGCAGCCGATTCGGGGCAAACCGCAAACGCTACCACGCGGGCGATGGGCCGTACAGGCTATCGCGTCGCGGGCTCGCGGGTGTCTGCGCTTCCCGGTTTCCGACCGGATAGCCGCGCATCCACCGCCGGTAGAACGAGGAATGCTATGCAAGGTGTGTGCCAGCCCGACCGGGACGCCCCACTACTTCAGGTAGGCCTCGATTCGGGTGAGCCCCTCGTCGATTTGCTCCATGCTGGCGGCGAAGGAAAGGCGGGCGTGTCCGTCCAAGCCGAACGCGATTCCCGGCACGACGGCGACTCTCGCTTCTTCCAGCAGAAGCTCCGCGAATTCGAGCGAGCCGGCCACCCCGAGCTTCGAATAGGTCTCCGACAGGTTGGGGAAGCAATAGAACGCGCCGGTCGGCTTGGGGCAGCGCACGCCCGGAATGGCGATGAGCCGTTCGTACATGTGGCGTCCGCGCTTCTGGAACTCGAGCCGCATCTGCTCGACGGGCGCTTGGTCACCGGTCAGCGCCTCGACCAGCGCGTGCTGATTGAATGTGACCGCCCCGCTGGTCGATTGCGTCTGAAGCTTGCTCATGGCGTTGATGACCTCGGCGGGACCGGCTGCATAGCCCGTCCGCCACCCGGTCATGGCGTAGGTCTTCGAGACGGCGTTGACGGTAATCGCGTGGGCGTAGGCCTGTTCGCTGACCGCCGCATAGCTGCTGCACTCCTGCCCGTCGTAGACGAGTCGGTCGTAGATCTCGTCGGACATGACGAACAGGTCGTACTCGTGGAGCACATCGGCGAGCGCCCGGAGTTCGTCCGGCGAATAGGTCACGCCGCTCGGGTTCGACGGCGACGTAAGGACGAACAGCTTGGTTCGATTGCTCAGCACCGGCTTCAGGTCGGCCGGGGTAAGCTTGAAGTCGTTGGATTCCCGTCCCGCGACCGTCACCGGCACACCGCCGACGAGTTTGGCGATTTCGGGATAGCTGACCCAGTAGGGAGCCGGGATGATGACCTCGTCGCCCGGGTCGATCAGCGACGACATCACGAGGTAGCACGCCATCTTGCCGCTGGCTGTGATGATGACCTGGTTGGGCGTGTAGTGGAGGCTGTTCTCGCGAGCCAGCTTCTCGCACACGGCTCGCTTGGCCGCCGGAATCCCGGAGGCCGGCTTGGAGTACTTCGTGTGCCCCGCCTGTATCGCGGCAATGCCGGCGTCCTTGATGTGCTGCGGCGTGTCAAAGTCGGGCTCGCCGGCCCCGAAGCTGACCACGTCGATACCGTCCGCCTTCATGCGGGCGGCTTTCGCGGTCACCGCGAGTGTGGCCGACTCCGCCAGGTTTCGCACGCGCTCGGCTAGCTTCATCGCTCAATCCTCCGTGAGTTCCGCGTTGTCGAATCGTCAGACCCGTCAGTGCCGCCATGATCCACCAGGCGGGCCCGAGACGCAAGCGGGCAGGCCCGAGGCGCAAAGTTGAGCCGATTCGGCGTCAGCCCCGGCCGCCAGTCCCCGGCCGAGTGCCATGGTGTCGGCACTGATTGGGACGTAGCCACCGGAGCCGGGCCCGTCAGGCCTGCCAAGAGACGCCGGCTCGTGCCAACGCCAAACAGCCGCGCAGGGCTCGCGAACGGCCCCGAATTCCATCCAGAATGGAACCCTTGCACTCGGAGTGTCCATCCGAAGCCCTGAGTTGACTATTGCACATCCTCTTTTCTAGAATCGGAGCGTTATCGGTAAGAGGGCAGGGTACACCGGGCCGGCGCATCCACACTCTCGACAAGCATCCGAACGCCTACAGGGCCGTGCGGCTTCCCTAGGGTCGCCGAACCGGCGGCCCTGCGCATTACGAACAGGAAGGGAGAGGGAGTATGCACCGGACGATCACTCGGGCAGCGATCGCTGTCGTTTTGGTGGGGGTGCTCACGTCGCCGGCAACCGCCGACTGGGTAAGAGGCGGCAAGATCTACGACAAGTGGTGGGCGGTCAATTTCGTCGATGCGCCGACGGGCGACCATCCGCTCTACCCGCCGGTTGGGCAGCAAACCGGCAGCGGGACCTTCCGCTGCAAGGAATGCCACGGCTGGGACTACAAGGGCGTCAACGGCGCATACGGATCGGGCTCGCATTTCACCGGGATTCCGGGCGTGTTGGGCTCGACGCTGACAGCCCCGCAGATGTTCGACATCATCAAGAACCCCGACGGCGACGGCACGGGAGGCACGACGGTCAACGGGCACGACTTCGGCACGATCGGCTTGAGTGATACCGACATCAACGACGTCGTCGAGTACCTGCAGGGCTGGCTGATCGACATGGACCCGTACATCGCCGCGAACAAGGATTTCATCGGCGACCCCGTACAGGGGGAGACCAACTATACGACGGCGCAAATGGCCTTTGCGTGCATCGACTGCCACGGTCCCGACGGCGATTTCCTGAACTTCGGCACGCCCGAGGCTCCGGAGTGGATCGGGACGGTCGCCACCGCTAATCCCTGGGAGCTGATGCACAAAGTCCGCGTAGGCCAGCCGAACACCGCGATGCCTAGTTGGCTCCTCGACGGCGGCACGAACCAAGACGTAGCCGACATAGGGCGCTACGCGCAACTCAATTTCCCGACGGGCCCGCCCGCGCCGATCCCGACCGTTTCCGCGTGGGGCATCGCGGCCATGATGCTGCTTTGTCTCACGGCGGCGACCGTCGTCTTCAGGAGACCTGAGACGGCCCGCGCCGCCTGACCGTCCTATTGACCGAGAATCCTGAACGCCGTGCCGCGGTGACAGATCGTCGCCGCGGCACGGCTTTTTTGTGGGACGACCGTGTAGTGGTCGAGTGCCATCGCTCCGGCACTTATCGAGCCGCGGCCCAATGGCATGGCTCGCCGGAGCTGACCAAAGAAGCGGCCCCACAACGCCGATGAACACCCACGCGCCAGCCGGCTGGGGGGTCGAATTGCACCGTGGCTGGAAACCTTGCACCACGAGTGATCGCTCGGTTAATTGAGTTGACTGTTGCACCTGTTCCTTTTTAAAATCGGGAAGTTATCGGTTGGAGGTGGAGAGGGCGCGCGGCCGGCGAATCCGCAATCTCGACAAGCGACCGGAGGTCTACCCAGTCCGCGCGGCTCCCGCAGGGGTTGCCGAACCGGCGGCTGGGCGTGATACGCAAAGGAAGGGATTGGAAGCATGCACCGAACGATCACACGGCTAGCTCTCGTAGTCATCGCGGTGGGGGTATTCGCAGCGCCGGCGGCCGCCGACTGGGTACGTGGTGGCTTGATGTACGACAAATGGTGGAAGGTCAACTTCGCCACGGAGCCGACCGGGGACCACCCGCTCTACCCACCCGTCGGGCAGCAGACGGGCAGCGGGACCTTTCGCTGCAAGGAATGCCACGGCTGGGACTACAAGGG
>JAJDDX010000345.1 GCA_029260055.1 Phycisphaerae bacterium | reverse complement strand
GACCGGCGACCATCCGCTCTACGCCACCGGGGCGGGCGTGAAGACCGGAAGCACGACCTTCCGCTGCAAGGAATGCCACGGTTGGGACTACAAGGGTGCAGCCGGCGCGTACGCCGGCGGCAGCCACTTCACCGGCTTCCCGGGCATCTTTGGCACCGTCATGACCGAGCCGCAGTTGTTCGACATCATCAAGAACGACCCGGCCACCACGGTCAACGGCCACGACTTCGGTGCCTACGGCATGAGCGACGCCGACATCGACGACCTGGTCGCGTTCATCGTCAACGACCTGATCGACACCGATCTGTACATTGACGGGCTCGGGGCGTTTATCGGAACGGCAGCCCCCGATGGTCAGGACCTCTACAACGGCGTGACGAACGGCGCCGCCAGTTGCACGTTGTGCCACGGGCCGACCGGCCAGGCCATCGACTTCGGCGGCGGGACGTTTGTCGGCACGGTCGCAAACGCTAATCCGTGGGAGGCGTTACACAAGATCCGCTTCGGTCAGCCGGCAACGGCGATGTGCAGCTTCGTCAGTTTGGGCCTGTCAGATGGCCAGGCTGCCGACGTAGGCTCGTTCGCCCAGACGTTGCCGTAAGCAGGCGAGTGCTACGCGGAACCCAGTGAGCCGGGTCGGCAGGCCCGGCTCACTGGGCTTTCGCCTTTCGATCCCGGCGTCCCGATTCGGAGAAGACATCGACTCCGATAACCACGCCACCATCTGGGATTAGTCAGTTTCCTTTAC
The DNA here is from genome assembly GCA_029260055.1 of Phycisphaerae bacterium. Taxonomy (GTDB): domain Bacteria; phylum Planctomycetota; class Phycisphaerae; order UBA1845; family UBA1845; genus JADFOB01. The sequence goes on along the minus strand of JAJDDX010000345.1, from coordinate 27,901 downwards.
TTTTGTCCGGCTCGCCTTCACCGTCCCCCCCCAAAAGCCCGCCCCCAACCACGCCCAGTCGGTCCCAAAACCGAGATTGGGTACGTCCGTTTTCTCACGTCCCGGAACTGAGAAGTGCACAGCGTGGCGTTTCAGGCACGTCTGAAGCGTCCGTAACTCACTGGTAACACGACACTAACGTCGTTCTCTCAGGAATGCGCATCGCGGCCGGTATCGTGCGCCGGCCCCTTGGTACGGCGGTTGCCGTTGTCAGGTGGAGGGACGTCGGCGCGCACTGTCTTCGCCGTCGACGTATGAACCGCCCTTCAATAAACCGGCAAAGGAGACGGCTAATGACTGCGGCATGCCTTGTAGCGATCGCTTCAGCGACGCTGGGACAGGCTCCAAGCCTGACTCATGTTGACACCTATGCAACCGGATTCGACTTTCCAGCCAGGATGGCAGTTGTGCCGGGTGGTGGCATCTACGTCACCGACCCGCCCAACGGCCAAGTAGTGCAACTGGATGGCACCGGCGGCGTGGTAGGTACTTTCGCGATCCCCGAGACCCCCTTGGGCATCGCCGTCCACTCGGACGGTCGGGTCTTCGTATCGCGCGGTGACGGCGCTGTCGGCGTGTATGACGCCGCGTTCGCGCTATTGGGGGTGGTTGATCCGGCCCCACTGACGCTGACCGCACCGAACGGCCTCGCGTTCGATTCCAGCGCCGGCGAGCTGTACGCCGCTGACAGCGGCGGACACGGCGTGATGGTCTTCGCCGAGACGCTCGGCGTATGGGGTCTTGCCAGGGCCTGGGGCGTTGAGGGTTGGGGGCTGTCCGAGTTTGAATCGCCCCAAGCGATTGCCTTTGATGCCGGCCTCGGCCGCGTGATCGTCACCGACGTGGACAACTTCCGCGTCCAGGTCTTCGATCCGTCGGGCATCCTTCTGTTCAAGTTTGGTTATAGGATCCTGTTCAACGCCGCCGGCGAGACCGCATGGTTCGCCCGTAGTGAAGGCGTCGCACTCGACCTGTGCGGCAACATCTACATCGGCGACGCCCTGATGGGCACCGTTCGAGCGTTTGACTCGACCGGTAGCGAGTTGGATCCGCTGAACGTACCGCTACTTACTTACGGCGACCTCAAGGTCCCGACCGGCCTGTTGGTCGACGGCACGCTGCTCTACGTAGCTAGCACGAACGCCGGCACGATCGAGAAGTACGGCATCACCTGCGGCGGCGCCGTCGCCAGCACGGATGGCGACAGCGCGGTCGATCAGGCCAAGATGTCGCGTAAGCTCAGCGCCTCGCGGCCCCAGTATCCGGATACGCCGTTCGAGGTCGCAGCCGTCATCCATTCGGGCGAATTCCGCCCCGCATTCGACTTCAACCGTGACCGCCAGATCGATCGGACCGACCTCGAGATGGCGGTCGCTGACTTTGGTGCCGGCACGGTCGATGACTTCCTGTCGAACCCGGTGATGAATCCGGACGACCCGATCGTCCCGCCTCACCTTATTGACATTCCGAACCTCTGTGGTCGTTGCCACTCGATGGACGGACTGCCGAACGGCATGCTCAGCGGTGAGGGACAAGAGAACCTTTGCCTCTCGTGCCACAACGGTGCGGGTCTTGCGAAGAACACGCCGATCGCCGGAGCGGCGGCCGGCAACTCCCACCCGTGGGCCATCCCCGCTACCCAGAACGGCGTAGCCGGTCCCGAGGCGGGCGCCCATTCCGAGATGGACCTTCACCTGGAAGCCGGCACGGGCAACATCCGTTGCGGCACGTGCCACAACCCGCACGACCAGACCGAAGGCACGCCCTACCTGCGTGCTCCGGCTGAAGGCGGCGCGCTTTGCATGGAATGCCACCGCGGCGCCGGCGCCCCGATGACCCATGCCCTCGACACGGCGCATGGTCCGGAATACTGCACCGATTGCCACGATACGCACTCGACCAGCGGCACGCATGCTCTGGTCAAGTCGTCGCTCTATAGCTGGTACAACGGCGGCATGGTCACGGTCGGCTTCACCGACGACACCATCGGTGTCGGAGCCGGCGGCTTCGTCGATCCGGCGGCTGGTGCGTACGGTTTCTGCGACGCATGCCACCCGTACTTCGACGACAGCGTCGTTCCTCCGGTTCCGTCGGCTGACTTCCTCGCTCTGATCGTGCCGCACGATGAGAACATGGGCGTTTGCACCGACTGCCACGCTCACCACAACGGTTTCGCGCCGGGTCTCGCCGCGGCTCCCGCGGGTCAGTGGGCCGGTGCCGATGCGTGCTCGATGTGTCACATCACGAAGCACGCCGACTGGAGCGGAACACACCACTCGACCGCTTGGGACACGCTGGACGGTATCTTCAACGGCGACAACCCGTTCTGCCTCGGCTGCCATACGGTCGGCTTCGGCGATCCCGATGGCTTTGTCGACCACGCCACGACTCCGCAGTTCGAGGGCGTGCAGTGCGAGAATTGCCACGGTGCGGGTGCCGCCCACGCGGCCGACGCGTTCGGCACGGTGCCGCCGCTGAATCCGCTCGATTCCGCCGTCTGTGGTGCTTGCCATACGGGCTCGCACCATCCGCAGTTTGAGGAGTTTGAGAGCTCGGGACACGAGGCCGCGGCGCACAACTCGCACTATGGGTCGTGCAACCCGTGCCATGCTCCGATCGAAACTCCGGCTCACCTGGAGGACGACCTCGGTGTCGAATGTGCGGCGTGTCACGACGCGCACAAGCAGACCGGCAACGCGGCTGCTCCGGTTGGCGGCAAGGACTATCAGCTCCTCTATCCTGAGGTAGTGGCGACCGTCGCGGCGAACTCGATCGTCGAGTGCACCGACCCGACACGCTTCAACCTGTGCGGCCAGTGCCACCACAGTCGCGGTCGTGTCTACACGGCCACGAGTCGTGGACCGCACCACAGCCTCCAGGGTAACGTGTTCGTCGGTGAGATGCCGATGCCTGTCGGTGAGGAAGGCACGCCGCTGGCGCCGAACACGGTGTCGGACCACGCCGGCCTGTCCTTGCAGTGCGTGACATGCCATATGTACACGGCACCGCACGAGGACGGTCCGCCTGAGGTCGACGCGATCACCGGCCATAGCTGGTCGATCAACTACGAGGCCTGTGCGGGTTGTCACGATTCCGCCGCCGGCGCGGAAGCGTTGACACTCGGTATCCAGGGCATGGTCCACGCTCGGTTGGACGCTCTCAAGGCGGCTCTCGGCGACGTATCGCTTTGGGAGTACACCAGCGACGGCGGTCCTCCGAGTGCTTCGAACTGTGCGGCCGACCCGCTTTGCACGCTCTCGCAGGATGACCTCTCGGCCGACGTGCTGAAGGTCCGGTTCCTGATTCACTACATCCAGGGCGATGCGAGCTACGGCGTGCACAACGGTGCCTACACCGACGCCATGCTCGACGAGGCTGAGGCGTTGCTGGCACTTCCCGCCGGCGCGGCAGCCTACATGGGCGAAGAAGTTTGCGGTGCATGCCATGCCGCTACCCATGCGGAATGGGCCGGGACCATCCACGCGGTGGCCTGGGACAATCTGCCGCCGTTCGGTCAGACGAACCCGGGTTGCCTGGGATGTCACACGGTCGGCTTCGGCGAAGCCGGCGGCTACGTCGATCAGGCCACGACGGCGAGTCTTGCCGGCGTGCAGTGCGAGAACTGCCACGGCGCCGGTGGCGACCACGTGATGTCGCCGACCGACTTGGCGATGCAGCCGGACGCCAGCCTGGCGTCCGACATGTGCGGTGCGTGCCACACTGACGCACACCACCCGACGTTCGATGAGTTCCTGACGACGGGACACGAGGCCGCGGCGCACAACTCGCACTACGGCTCGTGCAATCCGTGTCACGCTCCGTTGGAGGCTCCGGCCCATCTGCCTGAGGACCTCGGTGTCGAGTGCGTGGCGTGCCATGACTCGCACGCCCAGACCGGCAACGCGGCCGCCCCGATTGCGGGACGGGACTATCAGTTGCTCTATCCCGAGTACGTGGTGTCGGCTCCGGCGAACTCGATCGCCGAAGCCACGGACCCGGCTCGCTTCAACCTGTGTGGCCAGTGCCACCACAGTCGCGGTCGTGTCTACACGGCTGACGGCCGTGGCCCGCACCATAGCCTCCAGGGTAACGTGTTGATCGGTGAGATGCCGATGCCCGCTGGTGAGGAAGCCACGCCGCTCGTGGCCAACTTCACGGGTACGCACGCCATCGCCTCGATGCAGTGCGCCACGTGCCATATGTACACCGAGGACCACGCGGACGGTCCCGCCACGGCGGGTCGCTGGTCCGAGGGTTATGTCGGTGGCGACCACGGCCAGGTCGGCAACGTGTTCCACGGTGCTAGCTGGGACGGTGCCACGCTCGGTCTCGAGTGGGACATCTCCGGTCCCACCCTGCTGACCTCGGTCGAGACCTCGAATGATCTCGACGGCGGCGGCAACGGCACGATCACGAAGGAAGTGACCTACGACGGTGGAACGTTGATCATCGACTCGGCGCTGTGGGGCGGAAGCGGCCTAGTGACCGCGACCGTGTCGCACACTGTCCTGCACGTGACCTACGTCTATGTCGCGAACAACATCGACTGGGCTGCCTCGCATGCCGAGATGGAAGCCGAGGCCGAGGTGGTTGCGACGCCTGAGTACCCGATCATCCTGATCGCCACGCTCCACTACGATGGACCGGGCGGCGGATGGCTGCCGCTGGACTACCCGCCGTACCTCGGTGGTGCGACTGCGGGCCAGTGGGGCACGGCTGTGGATGTCGAGATCGAGAAGCCGGCGCTGACCGGACACACGTGGGAGGTCAACAGCCTGCGGTGCAACGACGTGGTGGGTTGCCACACGTCGGCCGGCGCTGCTGAGGCCGCACTCGTCGTCCTCCAGGCGGCGATCCAGGCCGGGCTCGATGACATCGTGGCCCGTCTCGGTGACCCGGCGCTCTGGGAGTACACCAGCGACGGCGGACCGCCGGAATTGGCTGACTGTCTGGCCGATCCACTTTGTACGTGGTCGCAGGACGACGTGCCGGTGTACCAGAAGCAGGTCCGGTTCATGGTTCACTACATCCAGGGTGATGCGAGCCTCGGTGCTCACAACCCGACGTACGTGACCTCGATCGTGACCGAGGCCCAGGCGATCCTGACGGCCAACGGCCTGTAACGAGATATGACTTGATGCGTGACGTTCAGCCGTCACAACCGTCCCGCACTCCGCGGAACTCGAGGAGTGCGGGACGGATCTTTCAACGAGTTCCGACGAGGAGAGGAATCGTTCGTTAACCGATGCCGCTGACGACGGGGGCTCTCCTCCAGTTTGCCCCCGGAACCGCGTCAGTCTGGCTTCCAGCACGGCCGTGACATCGAGCTTAACCGCTCGGTGTCGCGGCCTTTTTCATGCCGCCCGGGTCCGGTGCTTCGAAACGGGACGCAGACGCGGTCGGCTCGGGTGAGCCTTTAGCGTGAATCCACGTCGATCCAAACGCGGGGTCGAGTCTCAGTCGCGACGCCGCGGACGGCTGAGCTCCGCGGCCTCCGTGTCGAGCACTGCTCCGAAGCGGTGGCACAGAGAGGTCGGTTCCTGCTGCCGGCGCCGGGGACAAGGTCCGATGCTACATCTGGCGTGAAGACTCGCTACCGTCTCGGGTCTTCGGCGAGTTGCTCGACGAGTTCCAGGGTGGTCTCGCCGTTGCCCACGGGGAGCGTAACGGTCACGGCCGTACCGCTGCCGGGCGTGCTGTTGATCTCGATGCTGCCGTCGTGTTCGCGCACGACCTGGTAGCAGACCCAAAGGCCGAGACCGGTGCCCACGCCGGGGTCTTTGGTCGTAAAGAACGGCTCGAACGCCTCGGCCACCTGCTCCTTGCTCATGCCGGGTCCGGTGTCGGCGAATTCGACAACGACGGACCCGTCACGGGTCGTCGCCATGATGTCGACGGCGCCGGATCGCCCGTTATCCGCGCTGATGGCATCCAGGGCGTTTATCAAGATATTCGTAAAGACCAGCAGCAGGCGGTCTTCGCTTCCGTGTACCGCGGGCAAGGATGGCTCAGGGGTACAGGTGATCTTGACGTTCTCCGCCCGCTTGTCGTACTCGAGCAGGTTGGTCGAATGTCTCAACATGGCTTCGACGTCGACCGGGCCGTGCTCGCGCACTCGCCCCGGACGCGAGAAGGTGAGCAACTCGCGCACGATGCGCGAAATGCGCGCCACCTCCTGCATGATCAGGTCAATCTGCTCGGCCTGTTGCGGTGAAGACGGCTTGCGAAGCATCATCTGAGCGATCGAGGAGATGCTCGCGAGGGGGTTGCCCACTTCGTGAGCCACGCCGGCTGCCAGCCGGCCGGCGGTCGCCAGCTTCTCGGCCTGCAGGACGCTGTCGTGCGCGGCCTGGAGGTTGGTATAGGCGTGGTTGAGCGCATTCCCGAGGGCGCGGAACTCCTCGTCGCCATGGATCGCCAATCGGTGGGCCATGTCGCCGTCGCGAATACGGTCGATCCCGGCGAGGAGGTCCGCCACCGGCACGGTCAGCCGGCGCTCCAGATGAAACGCTATGATGCCGCCCGCGATCAGCACCGCTACGAGCGTGACGGTTAGAATCTTCCACGCACTGTGAATCCCCGCGGCTGCGTCGACGCCCTGCACCACCATGTGCGAACCGGCCCGGTCAGCCATGCGCGTCGTTTCCTCGACCAATCTGTGCGCGAGTTGCATCGCCCAGACTTCGAGAACCGCCCTGTCTTTGACGTCCGTTGTCTCGAACAGCCGTTCGGCGCCTGCTTGGTAGGCGGCGAAGGTCTGATACATCTCGTCGAGTTCAGCCTGAACGGGTGGCTCATGGTGACAGCGGGTACAACGGTCGACCGAAGTCTCAAACCGCTCCACGCTGTCTGACCGCTGCTTGGAGTCGAGGTCATGCCCCGCGAGGTGGGCGAGAAGATCGCGTTCCATCCTCACACCGCTCGACACGAGTTCGGCGCGCATGGATTGAATGCGGTGCGATTGAGCCACGCCGCTGAGCTGGCTGATGCTGCTGTTGAGGCTGTACATGGCGATCGCATCGCCAAGCAGGCAAAGGCAGAGCAGCAGCCCCAAGGATATGATGATTCGACGGCGCATCGGGACGTCAGTTCAATCGCGACCGAAACGGCGCGTAGCGAGTCCTTGTCTGTGTAAACGGCCCAGTCTCCCAGCCCACGTCGCCCTCAAGTATAACAAGTTAAGCGATTCGGCGTGCGACGTGCAACCCGGTCCCGGCCACGGTTATCAGACGTTGGGGCAGCCCGCGGTGCCGTCCGGCACCTGCCCGGACCGATAGGACCCGCCCCCGGGCGATCGTGGTTCGCGCCTGACCGAACAACCCTCGGCTCTGACACGACGATCGCGATCCGACGGATTGTCTTGTTTTCGGGCGCGCGCGGCAGATTTCGAGGCGTGCCTATGGAGCGGGCCGCGATCGGCGAGCAGGCCCGCCTGCGTCCGCCGCCAGGCATGGGTCCAAACCAAGACGACGAAGAAAGAAGTAGCCGAACCCTTGTACGCTCTACTCCTTCTTCTTCGCGCGCACGGGGGTCGCTGCCACGGGCTTCACGCCCCCCGTCGTCAGGGAGCTTCGCGAGGCGCCCGTTCGGGCCCTCTGAGCGTTCAAAGCCCCGGCGGAACGCCGTTGGATGAGGATTGGAATATTGAAGGACCGCGCTTTCGGATCGTCCGTCCGCACCGTCACGGAAGTCGACGCGCCGGCCTTGGAGGCTCCGGGTGGCACTGTGAGGATAACCGTCTGCCCGGACTTCCTCTCCTCGTGAGTGACTTGTGCTTCGGGCAAGTTGGTGCTTACGCCGAGGATGTTCGCGGGCTTGCCGTTATCCCACTTCAGTCTCGCGATCCTGGTCATCGCTTCCTGCCGATCGGCGGGAAACACGAACTGACGCGGCGTCATCGCAAGCCGCGGGGCTTTGGATGCCGTGACCATGAGCGTGACTTCCGGAGCCTCAGCGACGCCCGTGTACACACGCAAGTTCTCACGCACGTTCTTGGTGATCCGATCCGGATTCAGGAAGACTTCGAGTTCGTATTCGTGCCCCTGTATGACTTCGCACAGTCGAGCTTCGTACACACCCTTCGGTGACGGTACGATCTCAGGCCGGATCTCGCCACCGTCGCCGCTCGTCAGGGTTACCGTCTTGGTGCGTGGTGGAATGTACCCGGCGACTTGACCGAAGTTCAGCCGCGTGACGCTCATGTTCATCGGCATCAACACGCGACCCCGCGCGACCAGCCCCACCTTGGGATGGTCGGGATCATTGGTCTGCACGGACACGGACTTGTTGAAAGTACCTCGGTACTTCGTGGAACTGAAGATCACGACCAATTCCTCGGTCGCTCCGGGAGCAATCGTACGGTCGGCCCGACCGTTAAAGCGGGTACCTCACCCGCCCTTCGCTTTGATCTTAAGGTTGCCCTCGCCCTCGTTCTTGATCGTGAACCCGGCCTTGATCTGTGCTCCGTGCCAGACCGGCTCCATTTCGAGCTTGGTCACGTCGCACACCCACTTGGGCGGAGGTCCGTCGAGAGGAAGCGGTTTGGGGCCCTTCTTGCCAGAGGCCGTCTTGGCACCGCCACACCCAGCCTTGGCAGGCGCCTTGCCCGCTGCCCGACCATGCGTGTGCGCCTTCTTGGATTGCGGCTGCGTAGGCCGGGCCTTCCTCGGGGCCACTTTCCTCGGCGCGGCTTTCTTCGCCGGGACGGGCTGAGCGTTCGCAGCGCCGACAAGCAGACCGCCGGCGAGCATGGTGAACGCCAGCAGCCGCGTCACCATACCTCGACGCGACGTAAGCGTGCAGCGTCCGAATTGGACGCAACCGGATGCCTCGTTCCCAAATGACTTCATTTCTTTTAATCCCTGTGTCAGGCGAAGGCCTCGACAGGCCCGTTTAGTGCGGTATTCGACAATCCATCGGCCTCACGCAAACAGAATCGGCTATTCTAGCAAGTTGACTCGCCTCGTGGGCACAAAAACGACGCTCGTGACGAAGACGTTGCGAAATCGACCGGAAAACCGGTTTCGCCACGGACGACGCCCTTCCTTAAGAGCCATAGCCGACCGCCCCCGGCGACCGAGTTCGGACGTGCCCGGGCGGCCGGGGCGCCGTCTTCCGAGCCCGACCGCTTCCGCAAAAGCCCATTCTTCCGTACGATACCTGGAACCGGGCCTTGGCGCCCGTGTGTGCGAATCGTCCTGACCCGCGATGAAGGGGAATCGTATGATCGGTATCAGCTTGCGTTGCAGAAACCTGCTCCTGGTCGGCATCCTCGCCGCCTGGGGCGCCACGGCCGTCGCCGGACCGCCCGTTCCAGCCACCTCCGACGAAATCACAGCGCTGATCAAGGCATCGGGCGACAAGGATGCCTACGACGGCGCCGACTACGTCTATTTGCTGGACGAGGCGGACGTGTACGTCCAGGAGAGCGGCCTCGCCACCACCGAGGCTTGTGAGGTCGTCAAAATCCTGACCGATGCCGGCATCAAGTCGCACTCGGTCCTGAAATGGGAGTTCGACCCGGACACGTACCGGTCGACTATCAAGTCGGTGCGCATCCATCGATCCGACAACAAGATCGACGACGTTGACATGACGACGCTGGTCACGCAGCCGTCGATTCAGCATGCGATCTACTGGGGTGGTAAGCAGCGACTCCTCCCGATCCCGCGGCTGGCGATCGGAGACACACTCGAAATCCGCACCAGCAAGATCGGCTTCAACATCGCTTACCTGTCCGACTCCGGCGGCGACACAGGAGACGAAACGCTCGTGCCGCCGATGCCGGGCCATTGGTACGAGGTGACACTCTTCCAGGGCAATCAACCAATCGTAAAGAAGCGTTACTCGGTCTACATGCCGAAGGACAAGCCCGTCCAGTACGAGGTGTACAACGGCGCACTGAAGTCCTCGCTCTGGTTCGGTGAGAAGTACCACATCTATACGTTCGAGGCGTCGGACGTGCCGGCGGTCAAGCGAGAGCCGCGCATGGTCGCACTCGATGACTGCGTGCCGAAGCTCGTCATGGCCACGCTCGAGGATTGGGAAGCGAAGTCGCGCTGGTTCCACATCGTCAACGACGGCCAATTCGACGCCGACGACGCGATCCGCGCCAAGGTGGCAGAGATCACCAAGGGGCTCAAGACCGAGGAAGAGAAGATCGCGGCCTGCACCCACTGGGTGGCGGACAACATTCGATACTACGGCACCAAGCGGGGCGCATGCGAGGGCTTCACGCTACACCGCAGCGACGAGACCTTCCGCGACAAGGGCGGCGTCTGCAAGGACAAGGCCGGCATGCTCATCACCATGCTCCGCGTCCTGGGACACGAGACCTATCCGGCACTGACGATGGCCGGCTCGCGAGTCGAGGCCATACCGGCCGATCAGTTCAACCACACGGTGACGGTCATGCGGAACAAGGACGGGACTTTCCGGATCCTGGACCCCACCTGGGTTCCGCTCAGCCGCGACCTCTGGTCCACCCTCGAACAGGAACAGGGTCTCGTCTACGGCACGCCCGAGGGCCAGACGCTGATGCTTTCGCCCTACTACGAGCCCGAGGAGAACGCGCGAAAGGTCAAGAGCACCGGCGAGATTCGCGACGACGGCACGCTCGCCACGCACATCCGATTCGATCTGGACGGCGCCGCCTGCGGGCGTTTCCGCCGCACGATCAACGGAAGCGCCGAGCCGGAAAAGCGGGCTCGCCTCGAGCGCGATCTGAACATCGCGCCAAATGCTCGCCTGGAGAAGTTCGAGTTCGTCAACCCATACGACTATTCAAGGGACGGCTTCGCAGACCTCGACGTGTCGGCTGAAGGGTACGCGGCCGGCGGTGACGGCCTCCGAATGTTCCGCTTACCTTTGATGTCGCACCCGCTCAACGGCTTCTTCCGAGCGTCGTACCTCGATAAGCAGAAGGAGAAGGAGCGCAAGTACGGCATGCGTTTCTGGGCCACGCGCCTCGTGCGATACGAGGAGACGATCAAGCTGCCGCCGGGATGGCAAGTCAAGCATGTGCCCGAGGCCAAGACATTGGATTCGCCCTCGGCGTCGCTTTCGTTCGAGGCGACCCCGGGCGACGGCACGTTGACCTACCGGTTCGAGTTGGTACTAAAGAAAGGCGTCGTCCCCGCTGAGGACTACCCCGGCTACAAAGAGGCGGTCGATACGATGTACGAGTTGGGTAAGGAGTGGATTGTATGCACGACCGGGCAAGACGCGGCGGGAGCAGACACACAGGCGAATCGGCGTGGCCGCAGCCAGGAGGAAGGAAGCTAATGAAACTCTCAACGACCTTCTTCGATCGGATGTGCTCGTGCCGCGTGCCGGTGTTGGCGGCGACGCTGGTGGCCTGCCTCGCAGGCTGCGCTGTCACCCAGGCCGGACCCGTCGACCTGACCATCGGTGCGGACAAATACCCGGGCGCGGATGCGATCATCCTGCGATGGGAGCAGACCTGGACGCTCGATAAGGACGGCAAAGCCCATCGTCGCGATCACCAGTGGGTCAAGCTGATGAACACCCGACCGATCGGGCGGTACGCAGACCCGCGCATCGACTTTGTTGACGGTAAGGATGAGGTGATCATCCACACCGCGCGGACACACGTGCCCGGCGGTGAGATCCTGCCGGTACCGGATTACTCGTTCAACATTGCCGCACCCGACGACGTGGCCGGCTGGCCCGAGTACGCGGGCTGGCAGCAGCAGATCGTCTGCTTCAGCGGCGTGCAGGCCGGTGCCGTGGTGGAGCTAGACTACGAAGTCATCAGTCCGGCGGACGCCATGCCGTGGATCGAGGCTGATCTGCGACTGAACGAGATCTATCCGACGGTCGCGCGGGTAGTCACCGTCACGGTGCCGCGGGACGTGGCACTCACCCACCACGCCCTGCGCGATCAGCCGATCGCCCCGACGACCGATACAGCCGCGGATGGCGCGGTCAGCTATCGCTGGGAGTTCACCGACCTGAAGGGCGATCCGAACGAACCCCAGGCACCGCCGTGGTCAGAGCGTTCGGCACGGCTTCGTTTCACGACCTGCGCGGACGCAGCGAGTTGGGCATCCGCTCTGCTAGCACGCGTGAACGCAGCCGGCCGCCCGAACGACGACATTCGAGAGTTTGCCAAATCGGTCGTCGAGCAAGAGCCTGATCCGACTGAGCGTATCGCGAAGCTGTCGAAGAAGATCCGCGACACCTTCAACTTCATCGATTCGCCCAAGGCCATGCGCGGCCTCCGCTGCCGCGGCGCGGGCGAAGTGTACCGAGCCAACTACGGCAATCCGCTCGAGGCGGCGGCGCTTCTGTTGGCGTCGGCGCGGGCGATGGACTTGGCGCCGACCGTCATGGTAGCCATCAACGCGGAGCGGTGGGCCAAGGGCGACGCTGTCGCGCCGAGTGCGGCTGCGTTTGATGGCGTAGCGCTGAAGTTCGACATCCCCGGTGCCAATGAGCAGACGCTCTACGTTGACGCACACCACGGCGAGTTCACTAGCCCCGGCAACTGGGGCCGGCACTGGCTGCTGTGGGCCAACAGCCTCGGCGTCTCGCAGGCAACCTACATCCATGCCCGCGGCGAAATCGAGCCGAGCGAGTTAGCGCTGACGGGGAAGATTACGGTCAGCAAGGACGGCAAGGCGAGCGGCGACCTGCGCGTCAACGCGACGGGCGCCTTCTTCGAACCGTCCGCTCTCGAGACCGCAGACGCGCAAAAGAAACTCGCCAAGGACCTCGCATCCCGCGTGCTCAGTGATTTCGAACTCACGGGACATTCGGTCACGACCTTGTCGCAGGATAGCCTTCGCATGGTCGCGAGCGTCGAATCCAAGGACTCGGAGAGCCCGATGGACGGCCTGCGCACGCTACGTCTGGGCGATGGGCCGGCGTTCCTGCCGGAATTCCCGATGCCGCTGAATCGCTCGTACCGGCGAACTGACGTGCGCCTCAACGGTGCGTTCAATGAACAGGTAGACATCACGGTCGAATTCCCGGAGGGGTGGGCGCTGACCATCATCCCAGCCTCTGCGCCGCCGGCCTCCGGGCAATGGGGTTCGATCGCGCAGACCGTCGATGTGAACGGTACGAAGGTCCACCTGCGTCGCAGCGTTAACCTGACGACCGCAACCTTGACTGCGGCCGAGTTCGACGTGGTCCGGCGTGCGGTCAATGACCTCCGCTCGAGTCAGGCGACCATGCTCGCCGGAAAGAAGCCGGCGAAGACGAACTAGGGTCTTGGCTGGTAGTGGGCTGCTGGGGGCGGTCGTCTCGCCTCGTACAGACCCCCCTCAATCCCCCCTTGGCAAGCGGGGAAGCTGAGTGCGCGCGCTCCGGCTCGATACGCCCACCAGCTGGGCCGAGACGCGCCCCGTCACGTCGTTATCGGGCCGACGTCATCGTCCAGATGATCGTTCCATCGAATTTGCCCGGGCGTTATATTGGCGTGCTGGGCTGGATTCGCCTTGCAGGCGTTTAGCACAGGAACGCCGCGCGGACCGCGTTTGCCGACTCCATCGGCGACGCACTCACCGCACCGGCACAGCACGCGACCCGCCCTGACCGGTGGTTTTGGTTACGTTTGCGTCCTTGGAGGAGAAAGAGCCCATGACGCTTCGCTGTTTATTGTGCATCCTCGCTATCACCCTTACCGGCGGTTCCGCGCCGGCTGCGATCCTTTACGTCGACGACGACAACTGCCCCGGCCCGGGAACGGGCACGCTCGTCGATCCCTTTTGCAGCATCCAGGATGCGATCGACGCAGCCGTCACCGGCAACGAGGTCGCCATCTTCGACGGCACCTACAACGAACGGATCACCGTGTCCGGCAAGTCAATCACGATCCGGCCGTTCGATCTGCCGCACGAAGTCATCATCGACGGCACCGGGCTCGGATGGGGTACGCTCGTCACCTACAACTCCGGGGCCGCGGGCTCCATCGAAAACCTGATGATCAGAAACGGCAGCGTCGGCCTGGCGGGCTTCCCCGGAGGCATGCTGGTCACCGGTAGCTACCCGAGGATCGCGGGCTGTCGATTCGAAAGCAACGTCGGACAGGACGGCGGCGCGTTGCTGGTGGCTGGTTTCTCATCGGTCATGATCGAGTCCTGCACGTTCGTTGGCAACACAGCGGTGGTTGGCGGCGCGGTTGCCGTTGAAGGCAACGGCAACGCAACTCTCACGGGCTGTACTTTCGACAACAACTGGGCCGAAATCAGCCCCGGGACGCCGACCGAGGGAGGCGCCATCTTCGCCGAGGGTCTCTACGTACGACTGACGGACTGCGACATCACGAACAGCGACGGCGACCTCGGCGGTGCCATCTACCACAGCCATGGCGAGTTGACGGTGACACGGGGTTCCATGTCGTTGAACCACGCCGCGTACGGAGGCGCCATCCACACACATGGCGGGAGCACAGTGAACCTGGTCGACGTGCGGCTGAGCGGAAACGGGGCGGATATTGACGGCGGCGCGCTGCACCTCGACAACTCGGCTCTTGTCGACCTCGAAGGCTGCACCTTCGAACTCAACGACACGCCCGGCGCCGGCGGCGCGGTATACTTGGCGCAAGCCACGATACAGTCGCTTATCGGCTGTACGTTCAACGCCAACACCGCGTTGGAAGGCGGCGCCCTCTACACCGAAGGCGCGGGCAGCCTACCGAGCATAAAGGATTGCACGTTCGAATCGAACCACGTCACGGGCATCGGCGGCGCAATGCGACTGCGAGATACCAGCACGGACATCTCTCGGTGTGCGTTTACATCCAACGTCTCGGACTACAGAGCCGGCGGAGTCTCCGCCGATGGGGGCAGCGTGAGCTTCGCCAACTGCGTCTTTACCGACAACAGCGCGGCTGAGCTCGGCGGCGGGTTCTGGGCGTGGGGTGGCTCTCACACGATCGAGCATTCGACCCTCGTACGCAACTCGGCCGGGGCCGGCGGCGGGGGCATCGCCATCCAGCGAGGCCTGGCCGCTGAGAGCCTTGCACTATCGAACAGTATTCTGTGGAGCAACACGGCCCCCCTCGGACCCCAGATGGTTTTGCGCGACACCGGCGGCTCGGGCGTATCGGTGGCACTTGCGTACAGTGACGTCCAGGGCGGCCTGACGAACATCTTTGTCGCCCCCAACTCGATCGTGAAACCGGGAGACGGGAACCTGGCGCAGTATCCCGAGTTTGCCTCGATGGCGGCTGACGACTTCCGCCTGTCGAGCGGCTCACCTTGCATAGACGCAGGCGACAACACCGCCGTGCCGGTTGACGTCGAGTTCGACCGCCACATGCTGCCGCGGTTCGTGGACGATCCCGACACACCTGATACCGGCAACACGGATGCCAGTCGGCCGATGACGGATATGGGCGCTTTCGAATTCCAGCTTGCGCTGCCCGGCGATTACGACGAAGACGGCGACGTAGACCTGGCGGACCATGCCTCGCTTACTGCGTGTCTCTTCGGCCCCGATCAGACGCTGACGCCCGCCCCGCCGATCACCGAGCAGGCGTGTCTCGATGCCTTCGATGCCGACGGCGACGCGGATGTCGACCTCTCCGACGCCGCCCGGTTCGCCGAGTCGCTTACGGCCCAATAGCCGGAGAGAACTTCTCGCGCCCGTTGCCAACCGCGCCATCCCCGGGTACTTAGGATACGAACTTGAACCGGTTCGTTCCCACCAGGAGGCGCAGCATTGGCCCCGGCACTTGTACAGATACTCGTCCTGTTCGCCGAGCCGGGTTTCCCGGCGATCGACGTCTCCAAAGACCTGATCCAGATTCCCGGCGCCGTCGTGGCCACCAGCGTCGCGCAGCTCGACGAGGCCTTAAAGCCCGGGCGCGTGTTGGTGTGGCGGCATGGCTCCGCATTCCCCGCCGATGCATGGCCGGCGCTAATTCGTTTCCTGGAGCAAGGCGGGTCGCTGCTTTACCTCGGTGGTGAGCCGTTCACCCGGCCGGTGACGGGGCCGCCCGGAAAGCGCGCGGTGCAGCCTCGCACCGTCTCGATGCTCAAGGAGCTACGTCTCAACCAGTGCTACCGACTTGAAGTGGGCGGAGCGACACTCAGGCATGCCGGCGGAGGTGTTCCGGATCGTACGCTTGGCGACGATGCCCGGGCGTCGATCCTCGAACCGCGGTTCACCGACTCGAAGCTCTTCGAGAACGAGGATGGATCATGGGGTCCGCGGGAGGCCGTACTGCGGCCGCTGTCACACCTGTATCGCCGAGGCGCGGACGAGCGCTTTCCCTGCGCGGCGGGGAGTTACGCGATTGACCGCCTGAGCGACCGCTTTGCCGGCGGGCGATGGGTGTTCCATCTCATCTCGACCCCACCCACCGAGGCCGAGTTGGCGTCGCTCCTGTCCCAAGCCGCCCGCCCCGCCGCTGACTTTCGCGTCGATCCGACGCTGGGCTGTTACCACGAAGGCGAGACGCCGGCGGTCACGTTGAGCATTCATGTGCCTGTCGCCATTGGCGAGGTGGCATTCTCCGCCGCGGTAGAAGTACGCCACCCGGACGGACGGCGCACGACGGTCGACGCGGGCGAACTGCGCGGCATGCAGCGAGCGTCCGCGGTGGTTCGCCTCGAAGGCGCCACGACGCCGGGTCTCTACCGCGTCACCGCCACGATCGAGGGTGTCGAGCCGGTGGAGACGGGCTTCTGGGTATTCGATCGCACATTGTTCGAATCAGGCGGCGAGCTCTCCTTTGATGGCTATACGCTACGCCGCGACGGCGAGCCCGAGCCGGTAGTCGGCACAACGGTCATGTCCGAGACGGTGCATCGGGACTTCCTGTTCGAGCCAAACGCGGCGGTGTGGGACGACACGTTCGCGGAACTCGCCTCTCTGAACATCAACCTCGTTCGGACCGGCATGTGGGGCGGGTATCGGAAGATATGCCGCGACGGCGGCGTGGATGAGGCATGGCTAAGAGCGTTGGAAGCCTACTACCTCAGTGCGCGCAAGCACGGCGTCCCGGTGCTCTTTACTTTCTTCGCGTTCATACCGGAAGCGTACGGCGGCATGAGCCCCTACTTCGACCCCGCATCGCTCGCCACGCAGCGTGCGTACCTTGCGGGTGTCGCGTCGCGATTCGCCGGCGCCAAGGAGATGCTGTGGGATCTGATAAACGAACCGTCTTTCGCATCGGCGCACAAGCTCTGGACCTGCAAACCGAACGAAGATGCGTTCGAGACTGAGGCGTTCCGCAGTTGGCTTCAAGGTCGATACGGCGGCGGCACGGAGGCGGGACGGGCTGATTGGGAGAGCCGGGTGCGAGCGCGGTGGCGACTTCTGCCGGATGAGCCGATCGGCGTGCCGACAGACGATGACTTCGTGGACGTACACCTACTTGGCGACCGGCGCCCGTACCGCGCACGAGACTTCGTCCATTTCGCCCAGGATGCGTTCGCCGCTTGGGCGGCTGACATGAGCCGGGCGATCCGCGGGGCCGGATCACCCACCGCGATCACCGTCGGACAGGACGAAGGCGGGCTGTACGACCGCCCGCACCCACTGCTTCATCACCACGTGCTCGACTATACCTCGATCCACACTTGGTGGACGAACGACGGCTTGCTCTGGGATGGGGTCATGGCCAAGGCACCGGGTAAGCCGCTGCTCGCCAGCGAAACGGGCATCATGGGGCGCGAGTTGCTCTCGGGCGAGTCACAGCGAGGAGAAACGGCTAGGGCCGAGTTGCTGTCGCGCAAGATCGCGTACGCGTTCGCCGCCGGCGCGTTCGGAAGCGTCCAGTGGTGCTACGAGGTCAACCCCTACATGGACCTGGACAACGAAGTGGCCATCGGCCTGAAGCGCGTCGACGGCAGCTACAAGCCCGAACACCGGGTGATGCGCGATTTCGCCGCGTTTGTGGCACGAAACGCCCACCGGTTCGAACTCGCCGCGGACGACCCACTCGCATTACCGCAGGTCGTCCTGGTGCTACCGTCGGGCGACCATTTCCCGCCGCGGGGCATGCAGAGCAAGGGCACGCGCCGCATCGTGCAGGTCGTGATGGAAGAGCTCGGCGTCCCATTGCAGGTGGTCTCGGAATACCGCACGCGGACCGATCTCGGCAAACCGAAACTGATCATCCTGCCATCGTGCCGGGGCATCAGCGAGGGGGCATGGCGAGACATTGTAGCGGCTGTCGAAGGCGGAGCGACCCTGCACTGCTCGGGCTGGTTCGAGACCGATGACGCGAACCTGCCGGCCGGCCGGCTCGGCGGCGGTCGTCGCGCGCTGTCACACGCGGAAACGATAAGTACGAGGGAACACGCTCGTCGCCCGGCCGTTCTGCGGTTCCCGCTCGATGCAACACAGTCGTGGTACGCGGCGGACCATGGGGCGATGCCGCGCATCGTCCGTCAAGGCGCCGGTCAGATACGCCACTTCGCGCTGCCGATCGACTGGGCAGAGCCACATATCAGACAGGCGCGGCACTATGCCGAGAGCTTGGACGCGGCGAACGTCGGACGGCCCGATCCCACGCCCTGTCAGCAGCATGCCGGCGTGTTGGTGCGAGCGGTTCGCATGCGTGATGTCGACCTCGTCGTCGCCATCAACGAAACGCCGATCGGGCGCAGGGTTCCACTGCCGCCGCAGCCGCCTCACACCGGTGGCTCTACGACGCGCGGGTGGGTGCCGGCAAGCATGGCAAACATGTTCATCGTCGATCGCGACGGGCAGCTTCTCGACAGCCTGTACTCATCGCGGTAAAACGGTGTAACGAACCGCGCGATGAGAGGCCATGCACCGACGATCGCGCGGCGAAGAGTCCAACCGCAGCCACACTGAAGAACACGTGAGGATCGAACATGCGCACCAAGTACCCCGTCAAGCACTCGACGCCGAGCTTCCCAATCCGCCAGCGGGGACCATCCGTGTCTGCACAGATGCTCGCGGTCGCCGCGCTCGCTCTGTCCGTGACAGCGTGTGCCACGACCTCGCCGAGCGGCAATCAGATGCGAACGGCCAAAGCCGGTGGCGAGCCGTCGATCATTCCCGTCCCCGCACGTATGGACATCATGCCGGGACACTTCCGCGTGACGGCCGCGACCTCCATCGAGGTCGCAGGCGCCAACGATGAGCTCATCGCGATCGGAAAGTTCCTCGGTGAGCGCATCGCCATGGAGACCGAGCTGTCAATCGCGGTACGCAAGGTGCTCGCGACGTCGACCGCTGCCATCGTGCTGACCACCGACAACGCCGAAACGTCGCTCGGCGAAGAAGGGTACGACCTGACGATCGCGCGCGACGGCGTCGTCATCCGCGCGAACGGAGGACATGGCCTCTTCTACGGCGCGCAGACGCTGCGCCAGCTTCTGGCTTCCGCTGAATCCGACGGCGACGGGCGGCTGCTCCCGTGTATGCGCATCGTCGACAAGCCTCGCTATACCTGGCGTGGCAGCCTGCTCGACTGCGGCCGGCACTTCATGACGAAGGACTACGTCAAACGCTACATCGACCTGCTCGCGTACCACAAGATGAACGTGCTGCACTGGCACCTCACCGAGGATCAGGGCTGGCGGATCGAGATCAAGAAGTACCCCCGCCTGACTGAGATTGGGTCCTGGCGCGGCAAAGGCGAGGATCGCTACGGCGGTTTCTATACTCAGGAAGATGTGAAGGAGATCGTTGAGCACGCGAAGAAGCGCTACGTCACCGTCGTGCCGGAGATCGAAATGCCGGGGCACTCGCTCGGGGCACTGGCAGCCTACCCGAAGCTGGCCTGCACGAGCGGCCCGTTCGAGGTCGGCGTGCGTTGGGGCGTGTACGACGATGTCTACTGCGGCGGCAACGACAAGGTCTTCGCCTTCCTCGAAGATGTCCTGAGAGAGGTGATGGAGCTATTCCCGTCGGAGTACATCCACATCGGCGGCGACGAGTGCCCGAAGAAACGGTGGAAGGCGTGTGCCAAGTGCCAGGCGCGCATCAAGTCGGAGGGTTTGAAGGACGAGCACGAACTCCAGGCCTATTTCATCAAACGCATGGAGAAGTTCCTCAACGACAACGGCCGGCGCCTGGTCGGCTGGGACGAGATACTGGAAGGCGGACTGGCGCCCAACGCGACCGTGCAGTCGTGGCGCGGCATGAAAGGCGCGATCGCCGCCGCGACGACCGGCCACGACGTCGTTTCCTCCCCCACAAGCCACTGCTATCTCGACTATCCCCAGATGCGCGACCCGTCGATGCCGGGCTGGATGGGCGTCATCACGCTCGATCGCATCTACTCCTTCGAGCCGACCCCGGAAGAGCTCACGCCCGAGCAGGCGAAGCACGTGCTCGGCGCGGAGGGCAACATCTGGACGGAACGGGCGCCGCAAGAACTAGTGGATCGTCGCGTCTACCCACGACTCTGTGCCCTTTCCGAGGTAACGTGGTCGCCCAAAGAGCATCGGAACTGGCAGGACTTCACGCGTCGGATGAGGCCGCACTACGGTCGCCTCGACGCGATGGACGTAACCTACTTCATCCCGCCGCCTACGTTCGGCTCGGCCGACAGCGTGTTCACCGACCTGCTCGACGTGAGCATGGAGGACACGTCGGGACTGGCGACGATCCGCTATACGACGGACGGCTCGGACCCGACCGCAAGCTCCCCGGTGCTCGGTGAGGCGGTGACACTGACCGACACAACGACGATCTCGGCGCGGTCGTTTTGGCCCAACGGCCGAGCGAGCGACGTGGTAAGACTGACCTACAAGAAACAGACGCCGCGCGAACCGGTGCGCGTGACCGGCAAATCGCCCGGCGTTGCCTACGAGTATTACGAGGGACAGTGGAGCAAGCTGCCGGACTTCTCGACGCTGACCCCGACCTCCTCGGGCAACGCGGACGGCTTCACGCTTGCGATCCCGCGCAACGAAGATCGGTTCGGGATCATCTTTACGGGTTACATAGACGTCCCGCGAGACGGTCTGTACTCCTTCTACACGAATTCCGACGACGGCAGCAGCCTGCTGATCGGCTCGGACATCGTCGTCGACAACGACGGCATGCACGGCATGAACCAGCGCCGCGGGCAGATAGCGCTGAAGGCCGGCGTGCATCCGATCACAGTCACCTACTTCGACGCCGGCGGCGGTGACGGACTGATCGTTGAATACGAAGGGCCGGGACTTGAGAAACAGGCGATACCCGCTGCAGCATTAAAGCACGAGTAGCTATCAGCTATCAGCTATCAGCTATCAGCTATCAGCTATCAGCGGGAAATCGGAACAGGGCACGACTAGCCTTGAGGATCTGACCAACGGAGACTTGATTGATGAATACGCCACACGGCGAGACGCACCCGTTTACCGTTCACGACATGCTGGCGGCCAAGCGTATCGGTGATCCACAGGCCTCGCCCGACGGAAAATGGATTCTCTTCGATCAGCGCGTCATCGACCTCGAAAAGAACAAGGGCGTATCAGATCTCTGGCTCGTCCGCGCCGACGGCACGGACTTGCGCCGCCTCACGACTCACGACGCGGGCAGCACCAACGGCCGCTGGACGCCGGACGGCAAGTCAATCCTCTTCCTGTCAGCCCGATCCGAGTCGATGCAGGTGTGGCGGATGCCGATCGACGGCGGCGAAGCACAGCAGGTCACCGACGAACCGCTCGACGTGGGCAACCTCATCGTCTCGCCCACCGGCACACACATCGCACTTTCGATGGACATCTTTCCGGGCACCACACCGTCCGAAACGAAGGAGCGAATCGAAAAGAAGGAAGAAGACAAGGCATCCGGCCAGGTTCACGAGCGGCTCTTCGTGCGCCATTGGGATACGTGGAAGGACGGCACGCGATCCCACCTGTTCGCCAAGGCGATCGACGGTGGCGATCCGGTCGACGTGATGAAGGCGATGGAGGCCGACGCGCCCTCCAAACCGTTTGGAGGACCGGAGGAAGTCGCCTTCACGCCGGACGGCAAGTCACTCGTCTTCTCAATCGCCGACACGGGGCGCGAAGAAGCTTGGTCAACTCAACACAACCTGTACGAAGCACCCATCGACGGCTCGGCCGCTCCGCAATGCATCACCGAGGGCAACCAGGCGTGGATCACCAACCCCGTCTTTTCTCCCGACGGCAAGACGCTGGCCTATCTGGCCATGAGTCGACCCGGCTTCGAGGCGGACCGCTTTCGCATCGTGCTAATGGATTGGCCCGGTGGCAAGCCGCGCGTGCTGACGGAGAACTGGGATCGTTCGCCCGGCGGCCTGACCTTCTCATCCGACGGCAAAACCGTCTACACAGCCGCCGACAACGTCGGGCAACACTCGCTCTTCGCGATCGACGTGGCTACAGGCGCCGCGCGCGAGGTGGTGCGCGAGGGCAAGGCCGGTTCGCCGGTCGTCGCGGGCGACCGCATTGTCTTCGGGATGTGCCATCACAAGAGCCCCGTCGAGTTGTACTCCGTCAAGTCGGACGGCTCGGACGTGAAGCCGATCACCAGCGCCAATGCCGAGATGCTGGCATCCGTCCGCATGGGCGATTCAGAGCAGTTCTCATTTCCCGGCGCGAACGATGACGAAGTGTGGGCCTATGTGGTCAAACCGGTCGACTTCGATCCCGGAAAGAAGTACCCCGTGGCGTTCCTGATCCACGGCGGGCCGCAGGGCTCGTTCGGCAACGACTTCCACTACCGTTGGAACCCGCAAACCTACGCCGGAGCCGGCTATGCGGTGGTCATGGTCGACTTCCACGGCTCCACCGGCTACGGCCAAGCGTTCACCGACGCGATCAGCGGCGACTGGGGCGGCAAGCCCTTCGTCGACTTGCAGAAGGGTCTGGCGGCTGCGCTTGAGCGGTATTCATGGATGGACGGCGATCGCGTAGCCGCACTCGGCGCGTCCTACGGCGGCTACATGATCAACTGGATCGCGGGCAACTGGCCCGATCGCTTCCGCTGCTCCGTCAACCACGACGGCAACCTGTGTGAGCGGCTGGCTTACTATGACACCGAAGAGCTCTGGTTCCCCGAGTGGGAGCGCGGCGGCCCGCCGTGGGACAAGCCCGAGGCATATGAAGAGCACAACCCGATCAACCACGTGGCGAATTGGAAGACGCCGATGCTCGTGATCCACGGAGCCAAGGACTACCGCGTCGTCGACACGCAAGGCATCTCGACGTTCACGGCTCTGCAGCGCCGCGGCATCCCGAGCAAGATGCTCTACTTCCCCGACGAGAACCACTGGGTCCTCAGGCCGGCCAACAGCATCCAATGGCACGAGACGGTTCTCGCCTGGATCGATCAGTGGACGAAGGGGTAGAAACACACTCGCCGGCGACAATCCGGGTGGCGAAGGCTGCGATCTGGGTGGCATGGGCAAGCAGCAGCTTGCCCGTGCGTTAGCCTTCCGTTTGAGGTTCTCGTTGTGACCGGCACTGAGCTTCGCCGTTTGATAGCAGAGGGGCAGAAGCGTAGGGCACGGTCGAGGTACGAGACCTGCCGGTTTTGACCTATGCCGAAACGGTCGGCACGTCTCGTGCCTCGACGTGCCCTACAGGGCTGGGTGGCATGGGCAAGCAGCAGCTTGCCCGTGAGGTTGCAGCGTTGGCGGCACGAGGATCAGAGCCGCGCCCGTCAGGAAGCGGTAACGAGCCGCCACACGAGCTCGTCCCGGGTGTACCCGGCGGCACCGCCCGCCAAGGCAGTGTGGGGGTCAACTCGCCGAGCGATTCGTGTAGCTTCTTAGCCATCCGACTGATACAATGGCACTCGTGCCGGGTAATGAGAGACCAACGGTACAGCCCGGCACGCCTCGCCACAGCTCTGTGGGGAACCGAAGCATGAAGACCGATACCCCGCGATCGCTTCTTCCACGACTTGTGCTATTTGTCACCAGCCTGCTTGTGGGAATGACCGTGTTTACGGGCGGAGCCGCAGAGGCGCCTTACCGACAGCCCGCAACCACGGTGCCCGCCACGGCGACACAGGACAGCGGTGTCCACGCCGAATTACGTGAATCGAAGCCCCACAGCTACCGTGTCAAGGTCGCATTGCGAGGCGCCGAGCAGATCGACGCCGCGATCGCGGCGGGACTGGCCGGCGCCAGGCTCGGAACACACGAGTACGAGGCCGGACCCGCCCTGTGGCACCGGTTGATCGAGGCCGGGCTCGACGTGCGCGCGATCGGTAGCCTGTACGAATTCGAAGTTACCGCACCGAGTGTGCCACCGCTCTCGAGCGGTGCAGCGAACGCGTGCCGTCCACCCGACGAAACTGATGCGAGCACAGAGCGAGACGACGCCACGGGCAAGCTGCTGCTTGCCCATGCCACCCGGTCCGTCGCGTCGCCGGGCACGATCTACCGACACCACAACCCCACGAACGTCGGGGCGCATGGCTCGGGCGGCGAAACCGGAACCGCCGCCCTCCCGGACGACAAGGACCTCGTCGCGTTGGACTGCTTCCCGTCAGACACCGGTGCACCATGGCCGCAGCCGCTCGCTGAAGTCGCAGCCGGTCAGTCCGTACACATCTGTTTCATGTTCCGCCTTTTTCCGGACACGGCGTTCCCCGTCAATACCGATGTGAGCGTTCAGCTTGATGACCGGGCACCGTTCACTCACCACGACTACTCCACGTGGCCGACCTACGACAACGTCATCATCGGCTACACCTTCACCGCCACACCGGGGTTTCACCGAATCCAGGGCTGGGTCGACATCAACAACACGACCGTCGAGACCGACGAGACGAACAACTACCGCGACGAGAATCCGTCGTTCATCGTGCCCGGCCTCGCCCCGGATATGCATGTCGAACCGACGGCACTTATCTTTGACTGCACGACGCGATCCGCCAGTAATGGAACGGACAACGACATCGCCCCGGCCTTGCCCACTGACGCAGCGCAGAAAGGCGACGTCGAGCCCGTCAACAAACTGATCAGCCCCGAGCAGATTATGCAGGCATTCGACGAGGGATACGAGACCACCGATATCATCGTCGGCCTGCGCGAACCCGCCGCGGTACTCCAAGGCGTAGACTGGAACGACCCGCCATCACTTGCGGCTTGGCACCAGGAGGTCCATAGGCTGCAAGCTGCCGTACTCGACATGGTGCCGCTCCAAGACCTCACCGTGCGCCACCGGTTCGACAACCAGGCTGGCTTCTCTGCTACGGTCACGCGCGAAGGGCTCAAGCGCCTGATGGGCGACCCGAACGTCGTCACGATCGAGCCGGTGGGGACCGTCGAACCGTATGGCGCGCAGGGCATCCCGCTGATCAACGGCATGGTCGATCGGGCCGAGTACAACGGGTCCGGTGTATCCATCGCAGTCGTCGACACCGGCGTCGACTACAACCATCCGCGACTCGGCGGCGGAGGCTTTCCGAACCTCAAGGTCATCGGCGGCCGCGACTTCCTCAACGGCGATAACGACCCCGCCCCGCTGCCGTTCCTTCCATCAGACGCCCACGGCACCGGGTGTGCCGGTATCGCAGCCGGCAGCCTCGGTACGGTCGATGATTACATCGGCGGCGTCGCCTACAACGCGAAGCTCTATGCCCTGAAGATCGGCGACAGCGTCTCCGGGCCGATGAGCATTGATCACGCAATCGCGGCCTGGGATTGGTGCGTCACGCACAAGGACGACGACCCGGCTAACCCGATCCTGTTGATCAACAACAGCTTCGGAGGCTTGCACTTCCAGGGGGTCTGCGACACGGGCACACCTCAGTTGACCGCGGCAGCCGGCAGAGCGACCGCCGCCGGCATCACGCTCGTGGCGGCCGCCGGGAACGAGGGATACTGTGATGCGCTGGCGTCACCGGCCTGCCTGAGCGATGTCATCTCAGTCGGGGCCGTCTACGATTCCGGCCTCGGCGTGATGGAGGGATGTGTCACGGCTCTATCGTGCGTGGGGGCGCCATGCCCGAGGTGCACGGTCTTTCCCAACTGTTACGTCGACAACCCCTTGACCGCGGATGTAGTGCCGAGCTACTCGAACAGTGCCGACATGCTCGACCTTCTTGCGCCGGCGAACAACGCCAACACGTGCGACATCGTGGGGCTGCCCGGCAACTCGCCCGGCGACTTCGCGCCGAGGTTCGGCGGCACCTCGGCTGCATGCGCGTATGTCGCCGGCGCGGCAGCCGCGCTGCAGTCCGCGGCCATGGCCAACACCGGCGGCTACCTGACGCCTGCTGAGATTCGCACGACGTTGGTGGCCACCGGCGATCTGGTCATCGACCCGAAAGCCAACAACATCAAACCGAGGCTGAACCTGGGCGACGCGATCGACCGTATCGAGTTGGACTGCGACGGCCGTATCATCACGATCTACAACGACGGACCGGGAGCACTTACCGTCGATTCCATCTCAGGCCCGGACTGGATCACAGCCGCCCCGCAACCGGTGTTCGACGTGCCCGCCGGTGGGATTAGAAAGGTCTGCCTGGAAGTGGACTGCCTCGCCTGCGCCGGGGCTGATCTTCTGGGCACGGTCACGGTCTACAGCAACGATCCGCAAGCAGAGCACATTTCCGTGACGGTCAACTGCCCCGTGCCAAGCTTCTGTGGTAACGGGACGTGCGATCCCGACGAAGACCCGTGTACCTGCCCGGCTGATTGTGACGGTTGCTGCACGGATAAGGATTGCTCCGACGGCGACCCATGCACCGACGACCCTTGCATCACTTTCAACTGCGCACATTACGCGTCCCCGGACGGAACGCCGTGCCCGGACGGCGAGCGATGCAACGGCGAGGAGACTTGCCAGGGCGGTCTCTGCGCGCAAGGCCCCTATCCCTGCGACGACGGCATTGCATGTACGGACGACCTGTGCACCGAGAAGCCGGCAGGCTATTCGTGCGAGTACGCCCCCAATCACGCCTTCTGCAACGACGGCTTCTTCTGCAACGGCATCGAGACCTGCGACCCGGGGATTGGGTGCCGATTCGCGAACTTCCCGTGCGGACCGGCCGCGTGGTGCGACGAGACGTGGGATCAGTGCCGCTTGTATGGCACTGGCGACTACGACGGCGACGGCGATCACGACCTGGCGGACTTCGCCGCCATGCAGCGCTGCTTCGGCACGCTAGACGACTCCGACTGCCACCCCTGCAACCTGGTCGGCGCCTACGGCATCATCGATGCCCGGGACTATGCGGAGTTCCTCCTCTATTTCGCCGGCCCGTAGTCCCCTCCGCCTCCGCGGCAGCCAATGGCCGCCCCCCCATATAAGTGACAACCCCTAGGTGCTTTCCCGGTAAACACGCCATTGCGGCCCCACACGGACCGGGAACAGTGGCGCCGGCGTGCAACCGTCCGCAATCCCTCTAACCCGCAACTCTGGCAATGGGTCTAACACACTAATTGCCGTCTCGCGGATTGCGGACCTCCCCTTAAGTGGATAAACTTCTCAAAACGCGCGATCAACTGGGTCGCTCGCACATCACCAAAGCCCTACGAAGGAGCAGGCCATGTCGAAGAACCTGATTTGCTCGCTGGTGTCGTTTGGTACAATCCTCTTGACGTGCCACGTGGCCGACGGACAAAGCGCTTGCTGTCGCCCGGCGACCGGGGATTGTATCGCAACCGACCTGTCTACCTGCCTCGCCCACGGCGGCGTGTTTCACGATGGCCTCCTGTGCTCCGCAGAACCATGCGGAACCGGCCAGACCATTGCCCCGAACGCAGTCTCTTTTCAACCCCCGACCGTGGCACGAGCGGCTCCTCAGTTCCAACAAGCCTCAGTCAATCCCGACAGACACCGGGCCGCATTCATCTCGGGCCGAGCGCCGATCGACGCCATCGTCGACGCAGCCACCGACCGTGGCGCGGCTGCACCGCTCGGTGGCGTGGCTGACGTGGGCGACCCTTGCACGTGCGACCTGGATTGCAGCGACGGCAACGTCTGCACCG
>JAJDDX010000344.1 GCA_029260055.1 Phycisphaerae bacterium | reverse complement strand
TGCGGCCGGAGCGACGTACCGCTTTGCAGTCGTACGATGCGCTCGCATCGATGGCGTGGGGCCCGTTGGTGGTTCCCGAGTTGGTGCGGCAAGCCGCACCCTACCGGCTCACGGGCCTGCCATGACCTAGTCGAGTAGGGTGCGGCTTTTTCGTTTCGGCTGATTGGTCCAAGCGACGGGTCGCCGGTGACTTCGTACGCCGCCCCCGGTCTCTCGACTTCGGTCGGCGTCACCGTACACTGCGGAGGTCGAGCCGCTACGTCGGCGGTAGGCGGAGTTGGAACGCTCGAGAAGGTGACTGGATCACTGCTTCAGCGCCGAGAGGGCATCGTTTGAACAAACAGGCAAAGATCTACGCTGGCATCCTCGGCAGCTTCCTTGTTGTCTTTGCGATCTGGCATTTCACGGCCGACGTGTACCACGTCTCCGCACCCTATCGCAACGAGGAACACGGCTTCAGCCTGAACTATCCACAAGGCTGGGAAATCGTCGACACCTCCGGGGTCATCGCAGACCTGGGTGATCGCCTCGATGTAGGCGACAAGGAGGTCACGCCCCCGGCGGTGTTGATACTCGCTCCGGATCGTGGGGAGACGCTCCGTCCAAACGTAATCGTGAGCGTTTTTCCATCAGACCCCGGCCAAGAGCTCGGCCAGCCGATGCTCGATGACTTTCTGGCGGACATCGACAAGGCCGGCACCAACTTCGGCATGATTTCACAGTCCCTCGAGAGGTTGGCAGGCCGTGAGGCGATGCACGCTTCCTACAAGCTCCGCGTTGATTGGCAGGCAAGGCCATACTACGTACAATATGATTCGTACCTGATTCCTCGCGGCGAGCAGCTCTACGCGATCACGTGCACGTCGACGCTGCTTGACTTCGCACGACACGAGCCGGTCTTCCGGAAGATCTTCAACAGTTTCGAGTTCGTCGAATCGTAATCATCGATCGCAGTCGAGTAGGGTGCGGCTTGCCGCACCATCCTCTCGCCGATCGGGGCTCGGTCGTTGACCCTCCGGGGATCATGCCCGAATACCGACGGCGGATTGCGGCCGGAGCGACGTACCGCTTTGCAGTCGTACGATGCGCTCGCATCGATGGCGTGGCGCCCGTTGGTGGTTCCCGAGTTGGTGCGGCAAGCCGCACCCTACCGGCTTACGATGCCAGCGGTCATCTACACTTGGTGGGTGTTTCGTCGACGAAGGCGCCCGACGACCATGACCACGACCATGACCACGACCTGATCCAGACGGCTAGGCGGAAGCCTTCGCCGCGCTCTCTTCCATGGCCTTCTTCCGCGTTTCCACATCCAGCCATTTCCGCCCCAGCCACAGCGTGATGGGCGAGATGATGGTAGTGATCCCGACAATGATCCACATCAGTTCTGTATTTCTTTCACCTTCTTCCGGGCACAGGTGAAACAACAGAAAACCGGAGGCGGGTCCTGCAACCACTTTCGCGAAGAACATGGGTGCCTTGGAATAGGCCATATAGCTGGCTTCTCGGCCTGGAGGGGCGATGTTGGCGGTGTAGTCATAAACCCGAGGCGAGTAGATGGCCTCGCCAATGGACAGTACCACCTGGAAGAGAACGATGTAGACGATCGATTCGCCAAGCCCCAGGATAAAAACAGAACCTGCCGCAATGAAGCTGCCATAGAGGATGACCTTGTAGGCGTTCATTCTGCTCGTGATGGCGGTCATCACGGGAACAAGAACGATCAGAATCGCCGGATTGATGGCATAGAGCTTTCCGGTCCACTGCTTGAGGCCGATACGCTCCATGTAGAGGGGATAGAGGGAGTGATTGTACTGGAATATCAACTTGACCATGACAAGGAGCAAGATGAAAGCGATAAAGATCCAGAAGGTCTTTTCGCGGACAACCTCCGTCATGACCTGATACGGTGATTCCTTGGAGTCAGTGCCGGGCGCGTCGGTCTTCTTCGCCTCCGCAGGGTCTGGCACCTCGTCCCCCTCTGATTCCTTCTCCGGGATCTTCGACCGGATGCAGAAGACCACAATGATCATGGACAAGATCGTGGTGGCCACGGCCACGAGGAAGATCATTTGCGTGGGGCGCACAGCTAAGTTCATCCCGAGCACGGAGAACTCGATGGTTTGAGTGAAGATTCCACGTAACCAGTCCAGGCTCAGGCCCGCCAAAAGGCTGCCCACGTTCATCACCACGTAGTACCAGGAGAAGGCGAACTTCTGCGCTGGTTTGGTACTGAATAACGCAACCGCTGCCGCGAGAAGCGGGATCATGTAGGCAAACCCTACCGACAGCACAAAAAGCCCGGGGTAGACAATCCAGGGGGATGTCGTGAAGGCGATGGATATGCGCCCTACCAGTGCGATGACCAACCCAATGATCAGGGCTTTCTTGATGCCCAAGGAGTCCGCGATAAAACCCACGAACAGCATGAAGAACGACATGGATGCGGAGAATATGCCAAAGACGGTCCCAGCCTTCACGTCCGAAAGGGCCATGTCCTGGGTCAGGAACGCCATCAACACCAGGACCGTCGAGAAGTAACAGAGGCTCTCCATCACCTTGATAAGGAATGTGAACCAGATCTCTCTGGGGCAAGTGAACAGCCCTCGCAGCCCATTGATGTACTCGTGGAAAACGCTGCGTACCGGGTTCCCGGATGGAGCAGACTGCGTTGAAGGCATACTCATGGCGCGCGAGCTTCTTTGATCGAGGTTTCCCATCTACCTGTCCGTGAGCCGCCCCACGGATGGCACCGCTTCTCATGGTAGTCCGAGGGCTTCGTGGACCGCAAGTCGTAGGGTGCGGCTTGCCGCACCGTCTTCTTGCCGATCGGGGCTCGGTCGTTGACCCTCCGGGGATCATGCCCGAATACCGACGGCGGATTGCGGCCGGAGCGACGTTCCGCTCTACAGTGGTACGCTGTGCTCTCATCCCCGGCGTGGCGCCCGTTGGTGGTTTCCGAGTTGGTGCGGCAAGCCGCACCCTACCGGCTCGAGCAGACGGTAGGAGGTCAGTGCAAAAGCAAAGCCCCCGGCAGGCCGCGATCGGCTTGCCGGGGGCTTCTCTGTTTTGCGTCGAGGTCGGTTCTCGCCGGGACTAGCCGGCGTGCCCGTCGCCCTCCGCTTCTGGCTCAGCGTCGGCCTCGGCAGGCGCCGTGACCAGCGGAGGGTTGGCAAGTTTCTTTAGGATCGCCCGCGTCGCCTCCATGTTGTGGTAGGGACCCGAATCCCGTAGGCGCTGAAGCAACTTAGCACCCCGCGCGTCAACCTTGTCCGCGGCGTCGATGAACATCGCCTCGACCTCGGTCTTCCACGATGCCACCATGCCGTCGAAGCGATCCTCGTCGTCATCATGGCAGTCGAGGCAGGCCTCGTTGATCTTCTCGATGTCCCGCGGCCCCGAGATGTCGTGGCACGACTCGCAGTCGACCGCTCCGAACATCGGATCAGGCGCGATGGCAAACTCAGCGAAGGCTTTCGTCTCGCCGGATGCAAACGCCACCTCGTCGACATGGCATCCGTTGCAGGTCGGAAGCGGACCGACGGCACCGGTGTGACACTGATGGCACTGCAACTCGTCGTGAACCCCGTTGATCTCGAAGGGATGCACGAACTCGCCTTCTGTGATGTACGTTTCGTCGCCGTCACGCGGCACCCAGTTCAGGAACGTATGGCACGTGTGACAATCGGGCGCGAGGGTATCACCGAACTGGTTCACGTGCTTCTTGCTGTGGCACCGGAAACAGCCCGCGGAATGCCGGTGACCCGTGTTTGACGGATAGGTCCGCCAATCCACTTTCATGTAGGCGAACATGTTCTCGCGATAGACTTCGCGGATCACGTCGATCGCACGATGCACAGGGCGAGTCGGCGCGTTCCAGATTTCCGGGTAGGTCGTTTCATAGAAGACCGACAGCGCACCGCCGATTTCACGTTCCGCATGCTCCAGGTCGGTGTACTCGGCCGACATGGCCCGTACCGCTTCACGCTTGATGTAGGGCAGGGTTCGGTCGACGCGGCCGGCTTCCAGCATGACGTCGATCGCCTCGTGCGGCGACAGAAACGCGTGACCGATCCGGTTGTGGCAGTCCATGCAATCCAGGCGGCGCAACGCCCCCTCAGGCGCCGGATCGGAGATGGGCTTGCCATCCGACCGGTAGATCAACTGGCGGCCCTGGCGATCCACGGTCTTGACCCATGGGATCACCTGGAGCTCTTCGTCCGTGGCGATGTACTCGACCTTGTTGGCGGCTGCCACGTGCCAGTGGATACCGTGAACATCCCCCGTGGCACGGTCGGCCCCGCCGGTCTTTAGCAGCATGTTGATCTGGCGGCGGGTGTTCTTCTCGTCGCAGCCGTAGTGCGCGAGCTCCCTGAGCTGTGCACCGAAGTTCTTCTCCGGCCAATGACATCGCTCACACGTCTCCCTCGCGGGACGGAGGTTGTGGATGGCCGGCGGAATCGGACGGGAGTAGCTCTCGCGCCACATGGCCACGACCTGCCGCGTGCCCGATAACTTGGACTTCACGAACCAGCCGGCTCCCGCGCCGATGTGGCATTCCGCGCACGCCACGCGGGCGTGCGGTGAAAGGCCGTTCGCCACACCCTGAGGTGCCATGACCTTGTGGCATGCGTCGGCGCAGAAATTGGTCGAGTCGGTGTAGTGATAGCCGTGGTAGCCGCTAACGCCAACGACCGGAAGCCCGATGAGCATTCCGACAAACATGAACTTCGCGGCCTTCCGCTGGATCGGATCATTCAGGTCGATGCGCGGAAAGCGAAACGCCAGCATCTGCTCCGGATCACGCCGCCTCAGACG
The DNA here is from genome assembly GCA_029260055.1 of Phycisphaerae bacterium. Taxonomy (GTDB): domain Bacteria; phylum Planctomycetota; class Phycisphaerae; order UBA1845; family UBA1845; genus JADFOB01. Next base: position 26,715 of record JAJDDX010000344.1, on the reverse strand, counting down.
CCAGCTCTTGAACAGAATGCCGAACGGGATGCCCAACACCGACAGGATGAGCAGAATCGGAAGGACGAGGTAACCGACGATGTCCACATAGGCGTTGGCGGCCGGCGTCACCATGCTGTAGAGCGAGAACGTGCCGAGGAGCATGACCGCCATGGCAGCCGAGTAGGTCGACACATACGTGATGAAGTTCTTCCAAAGCGGTTTGAACTTCGGCTTATACGGCGATCGACGATCGACAAAGCCCGGAGTATCCCGATCGGCCGCCGGCTCACCGCCCTCGGCTTGGGGATCCGGAGTCACTGGGTCCTCCTGCTGCATATCTCGTTCGCCATCCGTCTTGGTGGACATTCTGAACCTCGACCTTTCAGTTTCGCTAGATGCTGCGCCCGGTACCGGCCCGGCGCCTGACTCCGCCACGCCCGGAGCGTTCGTTTTCGGGCGCGACGGCGGAGTATCGCCTACGCTCTGTCGGCTTGCAATCCGCGTGCCACCTCCGTGGAGGCCCTTGTGCTGCCGATGCCGCCCTCTGGACGCCGAAAACGGCGTGTTCTGCCCCAGAGCCCGCGTGTAAAGCAGCTTAAGAAAAGCCGCCGGGAAAGCGCCCCAAAGGCGCCCTCCCGGCGGCTAATTGACTCCAGGCGCTGTCCGATCGCGCTTAGTGGATCGTAAAGATGGACGGGTCTGCAATATCGAAGACTGCCTCGCCGTCGATCTCGGTCACGCCGTTGTGGCACGTCTTGCAGGCGAAATCGCCGGTTACCCACGGATAAGCGAAGCCGCCATCATCCGTGAACTGGTTCTCGGCGGACAAATCAATCCGGAAGATGTGCGACTTGATGTCGCCCGTCACCGGCCCGGTTCCCTCTGCGGCGTGGGAGAGTGCGGACTTGGCGAGCAGCGGCATGTGGCAATCGATGCAGGCCAAGTCGGCCATTCCGCCCGTGAGCACGTAGTCCTTCTCTGACCCCGCCGCGATGCCGTGGCAGTCGGTGCAGGCGATGTTCATGCCCGGAGCATCGTCGTGACGGCTATCGTTCATGTAGCGCGTCGTCGTGTGCGGATCGTGGCACGTGATGCAGGTCAAGCCCGCGTGCGGGCCCGTCGGGCCGCCCGCCTCGTCGGCAGGATTGATGCCCTGCATCTCGTCGGCCTGCTCATGGTGCTTGATGAGGCCGCCGCTCGCCAGAATCATTCCGCTGCCGCCAACGTACGTCGGATAGTCCTTCTCGGCATGCCGCGTGTGGCAGTCGCTGCAGGATGCCGCCTTGCCGAACGCCATGTCGGCAGCCAGGAAATCCTCCGTCGTACGCGAGGTCGCGAGTTTGGTGATGTTGTCGCCGCTCGGGCCCGCAATGTGGTCCGAACCGGCGCCGTGGCACGCCTCACACTGGATACCAGGCTCCGCAAACGTGCCGGCCATACCCGGCAGACCGTCCTGACGGTTCAGATTCCGCTCGTCACCCTCTTCCGAGGTGTAGGCCTTCCAGCCGGTCGTGTGGCAGTTGCCGCAGTTGAACACCTTGTCGACTTCGTTGTTGTGATACGAAACCATGCCCTCGGTCTCGAGGTTGTACTGAACCGCGCTGCCCGTCACGATGAAGCCGTCCGCATCGATGAAGCGGGCCTTCCAGCCGAATCCGCCGATGACGTAGGTCACGGCGTCGTAGCTCCCCGGCGTGCCGAGCGTGTTGTCGGTCCCCACTCCGGGATCCTCGGTGCCGTCGTCGAGCGCGGCATCGTCATCGGTCACCATCTCGAGCGCGCCGTCGATCGAACTGAACGGGTAGGTCGGCATCGCGCCGTCGACCACCTTGTTGATCTTGTAGGGGTGGCCGGTGTTCAGGAAGGTCGCGTAGATCGCCGCGTGACACGTGGAGCAGGCCGCGCTGCCTACATAGGTGCGGGCAGCCGCCGCGACGCAGGTGCCATCCACGCACGTCTCGCCGTCGGCGCAGGTCACATCGGCGCACGGATCGGCGGCCACGCAGGCACCGTCCACGCACGTTTCACCATCAGCACAGGTAACGCCGTCACACGGATCGGCCGCCACGCACGCGCCGTCCACGCACGTCTCGCCATCGGCACAGGTAACGCCGTCGCAAGGATCTGCCGCCACACACGTACCGTCCACGCATGTTTCGCCGTCGGCACAGGTGACGGCGGCGCAGGGGTCAGTGGGCAGGACCGGGTCGCAACCCGCCATCAACAAGAACATGCCCGGAAGCAATGCTGCTATTCCTAGCGGGCGCTGTACGCGCAAGAGTGATTTCTGTTTTGTCATCGGTTCCTCCCTGATTCTGGACTCATCGGGTCTGTGAACAGCGCAACCTAGCCCTAGTTCCTTCGGCTCCTGGCCGCACGTTCGTCACTAATTGTCACGGAAAGTCCCACTGCGAACGTGCCCGCAAGTAGAACCGAACCGCGCCAGTTCACTTAGTAAACCGATACGACGCGGAGGTCAACAAGAAAACCGACCCGATGCGCCTCGACTCGACGAAGCACGCTCGAAGTAGACCCCCGAACTGCGCCACACGCCCGGGCGCCAGCTCCACCACGTGTTCGCTGACACGACGATGCGGGACAACCCAATCCCAACGAATGCCCGACCGATGCGACGCGCGCCAACGCCAAGCGTTTCGTTGGGAATCCCGCCTCTTCGGCACGCCCGGCCGCTCGACTTTGTGCGTCTATTCCGAAGCCACACTTTAGACATCACCTGTGGCCGCGCCGGGGAGCGCGGTTCGCTTGAGCGCCGCGATGCCCTACGCCCGATAGGAAGAGGTGGATCAGTATGGCGATCGGGCCGCCACACGATCGGCGGTGCCGACGGCGACCACGGGTGCGCTCCCAGCACGGACCGGCTGCAAGGTGCCGGTATGCGCCGTCCCACCTCTCGTGGCCGCTCTCGAAGCCTTTGCGCGCCGGTCCTCGGTCGGACCGCCGTGCCCCAAGAACTGCGAGCCACTGAATGAGTCTTGCTCCCGCCGATTGCCCCGACGCCGCGCATCTCGAAGCGCACGCCCGTCACGACTTGGGCACTGATCTAGCCCTCCTCGTCGATACGCACCTGCGCGAATGCCGGACCTGTCTCGAACGCTATGTTGAACTCGGGCAGCAATCGCCCGTCGGTGCAATCCCCGACTGTCACGTCGTGAAGGAGCTCGGCCGCGGGCGGTTCGGCGTCGTCTACAAGGCCTGGTGGCTCCGGGGAGAGCCACGGCTGGTCGCCCTGAAGATTCTGGGCAGCCCTGGCGAAATGGAGAAGAACCGCTTCGAGCGCGAAATTGCCGTGCTGAAGCGCATCGAGTCGCCGTGGATCGTCAAGTGCCTCGAATCCGGCGCCACCCCCGACGCTCTCTATTACATCATGGACTACGTCGAGGGTGACCACCTCGATGCCTATCTCGCCAGATCCACGACATCGCTCGATGAGAAGCTATCCGTCTTCACGCGCGTGTGCCGAGCGGTGGCGCACGCCCACGAACAGGGCGTCGTACACCGAGATCTCAAGCCCGGCAACATACTCATCACGGAAAACGGCGAGCCACACCTGGTGGACTTCGGCATTTGCGCCGTGGAGGAAGCCGACTGGAGCAGCCTCGCTCGGTGCGAGATCACGCACCCCGGCGACGTGATCGGGACGCTCAAGTATATGTCGCCGGAGCAAGCGTGGGGCGGCGTCGCCGGGACAGTCGACCACCGGAGCGACATCTGGGCGCTGGGCATCATGCTCCACGAAATCGTCACCGGCGGCGGGTACCCCTACTCCCTCTCATCGACGCGCGAGAAACCCGCTCCCGAAGCCGTCATCGAACGCATCCGCAAGGAACTGCCGAAGCTCCCGAAGCTGGAGGCCATCGAGAATGGACGCGACCTCGAAGTCCTGCTCTCGAGATGCTTGACCTGGGAGCGCGAGTATCGGCTGGACTCAGCCGCCGCGCTCGCCGACGACCTCGACCGATTCTGCGGGAAGCAGCGCATCAAGACGAGGCCGCTGTGGCTGCCTCGCCGGCTGAAGCGCCTGGCCGTCGGCGTGGCCACGAGGTCACGTTGGGCCTGCGCCGCGGTGTTCATCGCCGCATGCGGCTTGATCGTGTACGGCAGCACGTTGGTGCTGAGAGCCGGATGGTATGCCACGGCATGGCACGAGACCGACGTCGCAACAGCCCCGGCGCCTGGCAGTGAGCCGCGCGACGACGTCCTCGTCGTCGGCATGTTCGACGAAACCATCGATGCGGTGCCTCGCTGGGCCGAGGATCACGGCATCGACGGGGTCACGGATGATCACCGTACATGGCGCGGGGTTCACGGATTGCTGATGAACAGGCTCGCCGGCGCGGGCCCTCGCGCCTTGGTGTGGGATTTCTACTTCGCACAACCTCGCCTGCAGGACCGTTTGCTGGCTGACGGCGTGCTCGCCATGGAAGCTAACGAAATCCCCGTCGTCCTGGCGGCGCAGGGCTACCTCGAGGACGGCACACCCCAACTGAGCCCCCACCTCGTCGAGTTCCTCGGCGATCGATTGCGCCACGGTGCCATCGCCGCGCGCCACATGGTGGAAAGGCCGGGCGAGTTCACGCTCGCGGTCCGTCGACCTGACGGCACGGTCATTCCGAGCCTGGCACTGGCCACATTCGCAAGCGTGTTGCACCCGACCGCCCGAACGGAGGTGGACTGGGTCGACAGGAGCGAACCGATCGAGTTGCACTACGAAGGAGCACCGGGCCTCTATCTGAGAGAGAGCAGCAGCATCGAGTTCACCCGAGCGTTTCGACCCGACCACAGCGGGCCCGCGATCCGCAAGGGCGACTGGGTCGCGAGCAGCAGATTCGCCCTGGCTACGCCGGAGCAATGGGAAGCACGTACGGTCCCGTATGAGACGCTTCTCGCCTGCTCGGATGAAGAACTCGCTTCGATCGTGCGGGGGAAACTACTGTTGGTCGGAGACATGCGGCAGCCTCGGTTCGGCGCGTTCCGCGATCGACATCCGGTGAAGTACCGGAAGGGACTCGTGAACGACGTGCCGGGCTGCTTCCTCCTTGCGGACGCCGTGTCAGGCATGCTCCAGCACCGTTTCATGCGCTTCGCCCAACCCCTGGGGCCCCGGGCCTACGCGCTGTTGTTGATCGCGGCACTTGTCGGCGTTCTGATTCCCATCAGGCTCACGACGCGACCCGCCTTCGAGCAACCATTCGCGCGCCAGTTGCTCTTTACCGGGCTCGCCGGTACGGCAGCGGCCTGTTTCGTCATGATGAACTTCGCGAGAGACTACGGGACGGTCCACGCAGGTATGGTGGGCTTCTCGCTGGTGCTACCGATGGCGGGTTCGTTCTGGGTGGAATTCACCCGCGATCGTCACCGGTTGCTGGATCGCAACCGGCGTGCCATCCTGGGTATCGCGGGCGGATCGGACGGAACCGTCATCCTAGAGCCGAAGCGACCGAAATCACTCCTAGCAGCAAGATGATGGCAATCGCGGCCGCCGGCATGAGGCGAACCGTCCATCGGATCGTCAGATCCTCCGCGTGGGAAACGGGGTACACAACCATCGGACTAAGCTCTCAGCCTTCCATACCGATGGTGATGAAGGGTACCCACCCTTCCAGCAAGTCGATCATCCAATATACAAGAGCCATCGCACCTCTCCTCGACAACCATTGGCCCAGATACGGGTATCTACAAGCGCGACGGGTTTTGTCAGGTTTGACCGAAATCCCGCCGCGCGGGTAGTTCGGCACGAGGGTGCATCTAGTGCGTCGGTGTTCTTCTGGGACGACTCCTGCAATTTCCCGCCACTTGACGCCGGTTTCGCGACGTATTAATTCAAGCCACACGAAGAAGTCGCCGGCGATAGCCTGCCGCACGCCGCGCACCGGCTGTTCTTGATGCGCGCGGTTTCGAACATGTGGATACTTGATGCCACGTGGTGACACTTCCGGGCACCCGCTTGTGGCACGGCCCAGAGGGTGCTTTTCGCGTCGGTTTCGGCGCATGAATCGCGGTTCCGTCGCGTGCAGCGCTCGGTTTCCGGTGTGCCATAAGCAAGACGCCGCGGCTGGTTCGGCAAGAATCCCAGTCGCGGCGCCAAGGGGTGGTCGTACGTATCCGGCGTAAGGTCGGGTATCAGGGCATGAAGCGGGTCCCTTCATGACGGCGACGACGCGATTCGGCGTCGTGGCGCGCGGTCACCGCGCCGGATTGGTGAGCCGTGCGGTTGTGCAGCGCGTTGCGGCCGAGCATTCGAATCGAACCCCTTTCCCCCGACGGCGATTAGGCCATTACTATTCGTACGATTCATCCGCCCAGCCGTCAAACTTGACCCATTTGAACGTCCCATCATCGCTGCCAAGGTTTCGGCGCAGTAGTATTGGCATTGACAACACGGTCGGTCCGATAGTCGCCGGATCTCGGAACGGGCAGCGGGCGGCGTCTAAGTGCCGATCGAGATGTTCCGATGTTCGTGGCGGGTCGCTACCACCCGGACGGGAACCGTTTTCGGACGCCGCGCGGTGAAGGTCGCGCCGCCGCGCGAGGTCATACAAGCCATGAGCCCGCTGACCGACATCGAGCTACCGTCGCCGCCGCACACGGCGCTTCGTCTGATCCAACTCTGCGCCGACCCCCGAGCCTCGACGGAGCAGATCGTGGCGGCTGTCTCACCGGACGCGGCGCTCAGCGCGAAGTTCATGCGCGTCGCGAACGCACCTTACTATGGGCAGCAGTACGAAGTCACGACCTTGCCGCGTGCGGCGATCGTCATGGGTGCCGACCAGATGAAGGTCGTCGCGTTGGGTTTCCACCTTGCCGAAGTGTCGAGGCAGTGCCGCGACCTTCCCATCGACCTGAGACCGACGTGGCAGGGCAACCTGCTTCGGGCATGCCTCGCCCGCCGGCTGGCGATGCACGCTCTGCCCATGCCCGCACGCCATCCCGGCGAGGCGTTTCTCGTCGGCCTTTTGCAGGACTTCGCTATCCCGATCGCCGCCAAGGCGGTGGGAGAGGCGTATGGATCGTTCGTCGAGCAGGGCGGCCTCTATTCGACTAACCGCACGCTGCAAAGCGAGGAGACGGTCATCGGCACGAACCACGCGCACCTCGCGGGGCGCTTGCTCGATGCGTGGCGACTTCATCCGATGTTGTCGTTCGCGATCGTGAACCACCACGTCAGGCCGGCGAGCATGCCGGCCACCGACAAGGCCATGGCCCTGTGGCAGATCGCCTACTGGGTCGGCGCGATTCCGTTCCGAGACGATGGCGCCACCGCGCCGGTAGCGCGCGAACTGCGCGACCTCGCCTACGGCGCGTTCGGGCTGCGACCGGAGCGCCTGGCGGAGGCGTTCTACGGCGCGATTGACGAATACGAGGCGTCCGCCCCACTGTTCGATGGGGTCCTGCCGCCTGACGTGGACGGAGCATACTTGATCCAGCAAGCACGTGACTTGATCGTCGCGCTCGATACGTGCGGCAAACCAGACTCCCGATCTGCCGAGAGCCCATAATCTCGCCCGTACCATCGCAGCGGGCGGCGACCCGCGCATTCCGTCCGTATTGTAGACTTTTGCAGACGGATACGATCCCCGCGCCCGCTGCGCGGAGGGTGCTTAGCCAATGCTCATCTCAGCCGTTCGGGTCGCTCGGGACGTCTCGGCGGCAACCGGCGCTTTTGCCAATCAGGGGACTTGGGGTTGCAGAAGATCCTCATCGTAGAATCGGTCCACCCATTGGCACGCTCCATCGAACGCCGGCTTCGGCAGGCCGGCTTCGATACACGAGCCGTGGACACCGCCGGTGAAGCATCGGCGATGGTCTTCCACATGCGCCCCGACCTCGTCATCCTGGATATCGACACACCGCGCTACTCCGGCGTCGACTTCCACGAGTACCTACACACGACGCAGCGCGGCCAAGACATTCCCGTTCTCTACCTGACGCGCTATGACAATTGGATCAACAGAGAAGAGGCCAACCGACTGAAGGCGGCCGGCTTGCTCGCCAAGCCCTGCGACAAGGCCACGCTTCTTACGGCCGTGTTCCGCGCGCTCGGTCCCAAGAAGCAAGCGGCGAGGGCGAACGGACGTCGCCGACCCGTCGGGAATCCCGCGTCTGACGAACGTCCTACTTCCCCGGCGCCGTCGCAAGACGCTCGCCCCACCCGAGCTTCTTGACGGCCTCGGTAATGTGCTCGGCCATCTCGACGGCCGCGTGGCCTTCTTCAGCGCTGACGGCCGCCGCCGTGCCTTCCCGGATTGACTGCAAGAACGAAGTGATTTCAGCGGTGAGCGGTTCAACATCGTCGACGATAAGTGGTTCGATCTTGATCATCGAGCCGAAGTCGAGATTCGCCATCTGCGACAGATCATCGAAGTCGCGCTCCTTCGCCATCTTGATCAGATCGAGGTTGTCGTCGACCTTGATGGCGATGCCGGACTTCTTCTGATAGTCCATCGTCAGGTAGGCCGTCGGCGCGAACACGCGGATCTTCCGCTCGGTCTTCAGCGCGAGACGCGAGGCCGTCAGATTCACGACACAGCCCGAGTCGAACTGCACGCGCGCGTTGGCCACGTCCTCGTGTTCGCCGAGCACGCTGACGCCCACCGCATCGATCTTGTATTCACGCTGTTTGACCAGATGAAGCACGATGTCGATGTCGTGGATCATCATGTCGAACACGACGCCGATGTCCGCGCTGCGGAAGGTAAACGGGCTGACGCGCTGCGTTTCGATGAACTGCGGCTGCACGTCCATCTCGAGCATCGCCCGGACCACGGGATTGAATCGCTCGGAGTGCCCCACCTGGAGAAGTCGCTCATGCTTCCGAGAGGCCTGCAGCAACTCGTCCGCGGACTGGGTGTCCTGCGCGAGCGGCTTTTCCACCAGCACGTGGACGCCGCGTTCCATCAGCGGAATCGCCACGCTGTTGTGCCGCACGGTCGGCACAGCCACGGTCGCGGCGTCGACTTCGCAGGTCATCTCGTCGATGGAACCAAACGGCTGCCCGCCGTGTTTCGACGCCATCTCCTCGGCGCGCGCCTTATCCGCGTCGACGATAGCTACGAGTTCGCACCCCTCCAGTTCACCATAGATGCGCGCATGGTGTCGCCCCATGTGGCCGACACCGACGACAGCCACGCGTAACGGTTGGTTCATAATCTCGGGTCTTTCTTGCTAGGTAGGTTCTTCGACGAACGTAGCTGTGACGGCTTTGTCACCATCGAGCACGAGACGTGCCGGGTTACGCCGGCCGGAAAGGCAGCCGTTCCACCCGGAGAATCTCCATCCGGGCTCGGGCGACGCAGTGAGCCTGCAGACCTCGTGTGCGGCCTCGGAGTTGGGGCTGCGCATCTCGTCCACCTCGCCGGCACCGATGACGTTGACCGTCAGTCCGAACGCTTGTCCGGGTTTCCAGGTGCCGCGGTGCACTTTGTCGTTCCGGAGCGATTCGAGGTACCGCCCGTGCCGCCCCAAGGCGAACGAACGCATCAGGAAATCGCAGAGGTACTTCACGTGAGGATCGAGCGGCTCGGTCTCGAGGATATCCTTGACACGATCGCGGATCGGCGACGCGTCCATCCGCGCTCGGCGTGAATAGAGCTTCATGAAGGCCGCCTTGAGTTCGGCGATCTGTTCGCCGGTAAAACCGCAGCGCTGAAGCCCCACGCCGTTGACCATCCGGACTTCTGAACGAGTGCCCCGCGCCGCGACGATCACCATGAACGGCGGAACGTCGGCAGCGACGCGCGTCATCCCGCCGACGAAGGCATGCTTGCCGACCGTCACGAAGTGATGCACCGCCGTGTGACCGCCCACGTTGACGTTGTCCTCGACGCGCACGTGCCCGGCGAACTGCACGTAGTTGGCGATGACGCAGTGATTGCCGATGTGGCAATCGTGCGCCACGTGGACGCCGATCAAGAAGAAGTTGCCGTCGCCGATGCGCGTGACGCCGCCGCCGTTGCCCGTGCCGGGATGAACCGTGACCATCTCACGGAACACGTTCTCTTTCCCGATTTCAAGCGTCGTATCTTCACCGCCGAACTTGAGGTCCTGCGGCTGCAAACCGAGCACGGCCTGCGGATAGACCTCGCAACGTTCGCCCAGCGTGGTGTGACCGTCGATCGTCACATGCTGGTGGACAACGCAGCCGTCACCGAGTGCCACGTCCGGACCGATGATGCTATACGCACCGACTCGGACGTCCTTACCGATCCGCGACTTGGAATCGACAATAGCAGTCGGATGTATGCTCACGCCTGCACCGGTCAAGCCACTACACCTCAATGGGCCTCGGCGTCGGTCAGAATGAACTTGATCTCCGCCTCGGCGACAAGCTCACCCGCCACGCGGGCCCGGCCTCGCACGTGCCCGGTCGTCGATCGAACGCGCACGGCCTCCGCTTCGAGTATCAACTGATCGCCGGGCCGAACCGCCCGACGAAACTTCACTTTATCAAGGCTCAACAGCACCGCCACCTTGCCCTTGTGCTCTAGTTCCTGGCTCAGCAGCACACCGCCGATCTGCGCCAAAGCCTCGATCACGAGAACGCCGGGCATGATCGGATCACCCGGGTAATGGCCCTGGAAGAACGGCTCGTTGATCGTGACGTTCTTGATGCCGACCGCACGCTTGGTCCCCTCGACCTCGGTCACCCGGTCGATCATCAGGAAGGGGTAGCGATGCGGCAGAATGCGCTGTACGCGATGGATGTCAAGTTTGGGCCGACGGATCGCGAGCGACTCACGCCGCTTCCGTGCACGCTGGGCGTCGAATGCGCGTACGAGTTCGTGGTTCAGCGAATGGCCGCTCTTGCGAGCGTGAATCCGCCCGACGATCGGGCAGCCCAGCAGCATCATGTCCCCGATTACGTCCAGAATCTTGTGGCGAACGCACTCATCGGGAAAACGCAGCGGGTTGCCGATCGGCCCGTCCTCACCGAAGACCACGATATCCTCGTGCGTGAGGTGCAAACCGAGCCCGGCCGCACGGAGCTGATCCGCTTCCGCCTGGAGTACGAAAGTTCGTGCCGGGGCAATGTTGGCCTCGAAGCTCTCCGGCGTAACCACCACGCGGTAGATCTGCCTGCCGATCGGGCCTTCCGAGCCATAGTCCAAATCGTAGGTCACCTCGAGCGTACCCGCGTCCGGATCGAGAGGCGGTAGCGCGACGAGTTCGGAGTCGCCATCCACGACGCGCGTGACCTCGTCGACGACATGGACCTCTTGCGGGGCGTCCTGTTCGAGGAGGCCGGCGGCTCGTAGCCCCTCGACCAGCGGGAGGCAGCTCCCGTCCATGGCGGGCACTTCGTTGCCCGTCAGCTCGATCTGGACATTGTCGATCGCGAGGCCGGCGCACGCGCTGAGGCAATGCTCGACCGTTTCGATCGCTACGGTTCCGTTTCGCAGGGAGGTCCGCCGCGCCCGCTTGGACACGTTCTCGACCAGTGCGGGGATGGTAATCGGCGGAGACTGGTCGGTGCGGACGAACGTGATCCCGGTGCCCACGTCGCCGGGGCGCAGCCGAAGCGTGGCCGGCTCGCCCGTGAACAGGCCGCGGCCTTCGACTTCCACATCGCTACAGATGGTCTGCTGATGTTTCAACGTGTTGTGCCCGAGCGGCGGGTGAGGACGCGACCGGCTCAAACGGCGCCGACAAGCAGCAGGTCGAATAGCGCATCCCGCTCTTGTCCCAAACCGCTCGCAACTCCTTCGGCCAAATCGTGCCGCCGGCTCCATCGGGAACCGGGCGCACGCACGGGCCCCACCTTACGCCGACACGACGGTTCGCCCCCCGACACCTCAGGGCGCACCGCCCTCATTTCACCAAGACCGGCATTATCGGCAAACCGGCCAGGTTTATCAATCTTATCGGCATGGTGCGTGCCGCGACGGCAAGCCTCGGGCCGAAATCGGGTGCTCTGCCGTGCAGAGGCCGAAACTACGGCGTCGCCGGCGGCGGACTTGCCGGCTGCCCCGCCCCCTGAGCGGCATAGGTGGCGTTCAGCCGGACGATCACGTCGGCGGTCAGGTCGACGCGGGGGCTCCAGTAGAGGACTTTCTGAAGCAGGATCTGCTGCCGCGCCATATTGGGTGTATCGGGCTGATCGCTGTCAGGGATAGTGTCACCGGCGACGACAATGTCGATGGCCTTCTCACGAGCGACCTCCGCGACCGCGAATTGGATGTCGCCGTAGATGCTGCGAAGCGACATCGCAAGCCCCGCCTCGATCTCCCGCTGTTTCGACTCGACAAAGTACTGATGCTCGGCTTCGAGCATCGCGAGCTCTTTCCGGCGGGCCACGAAGGCTTCGCTTCCCGGTTTGAGCTCTTCCTTGAGCGACCGTGCAGTCAGCTCAATACGCTCCCGCAGGCCGTCCTGTTCCTCACGCAGCCTCCGCCGCTTCGCGTCAAACTGCGCCTCGAGGTCGGCGGTGCGAGCGTACTTTTCAGAAGCCAACGCCACGTTCACGACGGCGACGTGAGGCGTCCCCGTCGAGCCGTCTTGCCCAAGCGACATCATGGCTATCATCAGCCCGGCCAGTTTCAGCGACATGGCGTCTCCTTACCTGTTGAAGCTACATCGACCCATCAATGGCGCGACATTGTCGCCACTGGCGCCGCCGAGACAAGCCCTTCGCGGGTCCCGGCGCCGCAGCAGCGGTTTCGAGCCCGATAGCATCGCCGCCCCACCGCGCGATGCGGACGCTCGTGCGAAGTCCGGTAGTCGCCCTCCGCCCGGAGCCGTTACCGCGATTAGGGCTTGCTGCCAGCCCTCCGGCGGGACGCCGCCTCGAATCGTACACTTGGGTTGACTGCGTGTGTGGGCGTTGTCGAGGGAAGTCGGCCCGCTCGCCGCGGCCGACCGGGGCCGGCAATGCCAACCACACGCGGCCAAAAACGAAACCATAAGGAGGGGGACGCCTTGGGGGGACGACCGGGCAGCAAACGCTGCCCGGTCGTTATTTTTTGGGCGAAGCGGACGAGCTACGAACCTACGGCGTCGACTCGACCGGCTTCTTCGGCTCAGCCGGCTTCTTAGGTTCAGCGGTCGGCTGCGGTTTGGCCGGCGGCATCGGCGCGGCGCGCGGCTGCGTCTTGTCCATCACTTCCACGCCTTCGGGAGCCGTGAACACAAACCTGTCGTCACTGAGCTTGGGGTTGATCTTGATGTCCGTGTACTTCATGGTCTGGACGACCTTCCCGGCCGCGTCGAATCCCACGATCTTGAGAACCAGCCCGCGCTGCTTGTCGAAGTAGGAGAGCGTTCGAGCTACCGGCGCCACGCCTTCCTGCATCGGCGTCCCCTCGACCACGAAACAGGGTGTGCTTTCGACGGTTTCGTCGGGCAGCAGCTTGAGCTTGTACCCTTTGCGGAGCTGCTCGAACATGGCCTGCCCACCGCCGCCGACCATCGAGGGGTCCGACTTGTCCTTCATTGCCATCTTGCGGCCGGCCGAGCCCTGGTCCACGTAGGTGTGCAAGAACTCGCCGTCGTCGATCATCATCATCGTCGACTCGACCGACATCGTCTGGTCGCCAATCGACTGGACCGACGTGTTGTTCATCTCGACGCGGAACTTCTTTCGGTCGCCCAAGTTGAGATACTCGTACTGGCCTTTGGCCGAGGTCTTCAACTCGATGCCGCTCATGCTCATTTCCTGCATGAGGGTGAACTTGGCCGCCACGGACTTGTGCTTGTCCCACTGAGTGGTGATCTGCTTCTCGACCGATTCAAGCGTGTCGGCCGCCGACGCGGTGGCGGTAAAAGCCACGGCCAGAACCAGGGCCACCATGCATATTCTGTGAATCATCTCTTCGTTGCGCTCCTTACTGGGATAGCGTTGCTGCGTGTCGGGCTGACCGCCTACACGCCGGTATTGCCCTTTACGGCCCGTCGAAAGCGGGATTGTACGGCCGTACCGCCCATTCCGACAGAGCCGGAAGAACTCGGGCATGGTTTTCTCCGTCAGATCGCGCCGAAACTGTGCCCAGAAGTCGGCGCCCGCCACGGAACGGCAGACGTTCCGCTCCTTACGATTCCGGGCTGTGTGGCGCCACAATATAAAGTGTGGCCCCCATGTTCGCCTCGCGTCTCGGATTCAGGGTAGCCCGGACACAGGGGTGAGTCCGATCATAAGGTGCGGGCATCGTTTCGCCCGTTCGGTACGGTGCCCGCCGTACGCGGTTTGGGGTTCAAAGAAGGAGACAAGCGTATGACTCGCCGAGGCCGCCTTATTTCTCGACTGCTTGGAATTGCCACGTTCTTGTTCGTCGTCGGCTGTGACGCAGCGGACATCACCGCCGCGGCGTTCGACCTGACGGGAGCCATCCTGGGAGCCGTCGACTAGGTGCCGACCGGATAGACGTCGTACCGCACCCGGGTACCCGTTCGCCCGGACACGGGGTCGGGCGCCAGAGGCGGCGCCAATCGATGCCGCTTCACCACCACCCGTCTGCGCGCTACGCGGCGCGCAATCTCGCACAGTTCGCCGGCATCGCCGTCGGCGCCGACCAACAAGCGACAGACCCGCATCTCCTTCTTCACGACCGTCGTCTTGCGCCGCGGTTCGTACATCGGGTCGAGGTAGACGACGTCGGGCCGAGCGCCCTCCTGCAACCCGAGGAGCAGGTCCCGTGCATCGCCCTCGACGATCTCGATCCGATCAAGGATGGCTGCGAGCGCCTTGTCGCCGTGCGCCCGGCCTCGCGCGAGCCCGTCGCGCAGCATCGCGACGAGGACCGCCGAGCGCTCAGCGGCTGTCACCATGCAGCCCAGCGATGCAAGAAGGAAAGTATCCTGCCCGAGTCCCGCGGTAGCATCAAAGACCGTCTTCGTGCCGCTTCGCAGACCGGCTGCCGAGGCGATCGGTTGGCGCTTCGATACGGCTGATCTCCGCCGGAAGCCGGACGGACCGCCGACGAAGTCAACGCACACCGCACCGGGAGCGCCGGGCCCGACCTCGCGGAGTTCGAGCCGATCCGCCGCTACCAGAAGCAGAAGATCGAACGCTGTCTCGGCTGGATCAGCGGCGATCACGGGCAGGCCGAGTTCGGCGCCGAGCGATTGGGCACGCTCGCGCGCGTCGGGTGCCCCGGCGACGATGGCGACCCGCTCGGGGTCACTAACCCTTCTTGTCGTGCTCACGATCGGAGACCGCCGTTAGGTTTGCCACGTCCTCGCGCGTAAACGACACGATCGCCCAGATCAATGCCGGTACGAGCACCGTGCCCGTCGGGGAGACGAAGAGGAACTCATACGTGAACGCCAGGACCTTGCCGGTCAGCGCCGAGAGATGGAATTGCTGGAGCGGTGAATCCTGGGCGAAACTGTAGGTCAACAGCAATGCCACTCGCACGACCACGAATAGATTCACGAACACGATCGCCCACACAAGCGACTTCAGCCGCCGCGACCACGGCATGGGCGTGGCCAGCACGAGGGCGATGACCAGCGCCGTCGGCACATAGCCCACGCGGCCCGTCTCGATGGCGACACGTAACGCCCCCCCCTCCGTCACGGGCAGCCGCTTGGTGCTGCCATCTGGTTGCTTGATATCCTCCCAGGTCACGGTTCGTCGTTCGAGCGCCACCACGAGGTCTTCGAGCCCCGGCCTGAAGGCGGGGTTCGCACGATCCTTCTCGGTCGGGTACTCCACGCGGACCTTTCCTTCCGAGCCGAATTCGGCAAACACGCCGGATACCACCGAACGGAACGCAGCTCGATAGGCTCCGCGCAGACCGGGCCACGGCACGGCAAGTAAGACGTAGATACCCACCGCCAGAAGGAACGACCGCAACACAGTCCTACCGGGCAGCATGTTTCCTCTTGCGTGTTTTCTTCACAGCCCACAACGCCCAGAACCACCAGGCGAGAATGGAAAGGATGATAAACACCGCCTGCCAGACGTCGTGGTGCATCGTCTCGAAGGCGGAGTTCCAATAGATGCCGATGTAAAACAGACTGATCACACGGACCAGGTTCATCGCCATGAGGAAGAAGATGCCGATCGCCAGCCCCGGGAGCTTCGGCTTGAAGGCGACCGGTGACGCCAACACGGCCATGATGAACAGCACCGTCGGCTGAACCGCGTCACACCCCTCCTTGA
This sequence comes from Phycisphaerae bacterium, assembly GCA_029260055.1. Classification (GTDB taxonomy): domain Bacteria; phylum Planctomycetota; class Phycisphaerae; order UBA1845; family UBA1845; genus JADFOB01. The sequence continues at coordinate 10,616 of JAJDDX010000344.1, read as the reverse complement.
TATTCACGCTGAAGCGGGCGGAAGAGATAGAGCTGTCGTACACCCGCGCGTTCTCGCCGACGACGTTCATCGTGGCGGCTGACACGTGCGCCCAAGCGCGTAGATACTGCGGCGTGAGCGTATCACGCACGAAGTCGGTCGCGAGGACGATATTCGCGGCGATCATCAGGATCGCCAGGAGCACCACGAAACGAAAGATGGGGTTCCTAGAGCGAAACCATCCGCGCAGGCCGCCGGATGGTGCCGCCGGCGCACGGTCACCGGCCGGACGCCCTTTGTGCTGGTCACCGTCGCCTTTCGGCCGAGCTTTTCGATCTCGCTTTTTGCTCAAGGGTAATCGCCAATGGGATCAAAGCCTCACGCGGAAACTGCCCAATGCTCCGCTGTGGCCCGCCATCTTACAGTGTGGCGGCATTTGGGCCAAGGTCGCATCGAGTCGGATCACGATACGCGCTGACGTTTGGCCCGGTTAAGCCAGCCGGGTACAACTCAGACATGGGCGCCAAGGACCAGGAAGCCGCCGAGGAGCCTACCGACCCTCCTGACGGGCCCGGAGAGCGCCCCACCGACCCGAATGAATTGGCCAAGCGAAAGGTCGACGAGACGGCAGACGGATCAAGCAGTGAGACCGCTCATGATGGTTGCGCTGCGATCGATCCGCCCTGTCTACTACCTCTTTCCAGCATGTGAAGCGCGTCTTCCGCAGAACTTGATTCCCGCCATTGCTGCACCCAAGTGCCGAGTGCCTGCAACAGCCATGTCATTAGGACTACGCGAGATAGGATTACAAACAACCACCCAGTAAGTGTTTCCTTCGCCAAGTATCGTGCAATCCGACGATCCGCCTTGTTCATGGCTTCCTTGATGAGACTATCCAGTCTAGTGTCATCGCTCCTGGGCAATTCGCGAACTTCCACCACCCCCGTCCTAATGGCGGTAACTACGAAAGGAATACTAATGACTGGAGCGATTCTCGCGAGCGTGTTGAGGTGGTCGCGTGCAGACTTCGCAGCTTCATCGTGAGTGAGGCTGTAGCGCGCCGATGCCATGAAGAGCTCATCGCGAAGGTCGTAGATGTCTTGCCTCAGCCAAAGCACACGCACTTTCGTCCACCAAGCGTACGAAACTCCGGCTGATAGCAGGATCACGCCGACGAAGAACCACATCGTGTAGTAAGCTTGTTCGGTCATGACTCACTCGACCTCCTTGTCGGGTCTACCATCTGTTCTAGCTCCACACGGTTTGCGTGGTGTTTCGAAATATATCTTCTCCTCAGCCATATCACGATGCCAAGTCCACCAGAAGGCCCACCTACCGACCCGATTACAGCCAAAACAACCGTTAGCCAGTGCGGCTTTTCGGTCATCTTGTACGCTGTGTAGCAAACAACACCTAGCCCGCAGATTCATAGTACTGCAGATGATCGCCGTCTTCACGATGCTAGAGCGCGTGATGACGCGCGCCAATTCAACATCGTGTTTTCTTGCCATGGGCTGCTCACTCAGCTAGGCCAGATGGTGTTGCGATGTAAACTACTCCTATCAACACTCTTGCGCTGCGTCAATAGAAAAGTGGACCACCACCTTGCGTTGACGACGACAGCGTGGTTTTGGAGGGCCAAAAGCTGCTACGTCGCTCAGGTCGTGGCGGGCGTCTTATCGGTGGGCTTGGTGGGCTTGGGGTCCGACGGGACGTACTCCGGCACGATCGCCTGGAGTTCGCCCTGAAGCTGCCCGTTTGTCGCACTGTCGGCCAGTTCGATCAGGTGCTGAATCCCCCGGTGAACCGCGCCGAAGTCCTCGACCCGGTGCTTCCAGATGCCGATCTTGGGATGAGCCGTATCCCCGATGTTCTCGCCTTCGCTCGATAGCTCTTCGTAAAGCTTCTCGCCGGGCCGGGTACCGCTAAACGCGATTTCGATGTCCGTCCCGGGTCGAAGGCCGCTCAGGGTGATCATGTCGCGGGCCAAATCGACGATCTTGACCGGGTCGCCCATGTGCAAGACGTAGATTTCCCCGCCCTTGCCCATGGTCCCGGCTTGCAGGACCAACTGGGCCGCCTCTGGGATCGTCATGAAAAAGCGCACCATCTCGGGATGCGTGACGGTCACCGGCCCGCCGCGCGCGATCTGCTGCTTGAAGATCGGCACGACGCTGCCGCTGCTGCCCAGCACGTTGCCGAACCGAACGGTGATGAAGTGGGTCGAGCCTCGGCCGGTGAGCCCCTGTACGTACATCTCCGCGACCCGCTTCGAGCAACCCATCACGCTTGTCGGATTCACCGCCTTGTCGGTTGACACCATCACCACGGTTTGCACCTTGGTCGCAATCGCGGTGTCAGCCACGGCCACGGTACCGCCGATGTTGTTCTTGAGCGCCTCGCCGGGGTTGATCTCCATCATCGGCACGTGCTTGTGGGCGGCTGCGTGGAAGACGATCGACGGCGACTCTCGCTCGAAGAGGCGCCGCAGCCTGGTCCCGTCCACGATGTCGGCCACGCACGGCACGATGTTCACGCCGGGGAAGCTCGCGCGAAGCTCGCGGTCGATCTCGAACAGGCTGTTCTCGCTCTGCTCGATCAGGATGAGCCGCTGCGGCGCAAAGGCCGCCACCTGCCGGCACATCTCGGAGCCGATGCTACCGCCGGCACCGGTGACCACGACGCGCTTGCCGCGAAGTTGCTCCCCGATCTGTTCCGTATCCAGCTCCACCGGCTCGCGTCCTAACAGGTCGGCGATGTCCACGTCGCGGATCTGGCTGACCTGCACGCGTCCTTCGATGAGGTCGGTCACAGCCGGGATCGTGCGGAACAACACACCGGTTCCCTCGCACTGCTCCACGAGGCTTCGAATGACCCTGGGCGTCGCGCTGGGCAGGGCAATCAGCACTTCCTGCACCTCCCGGGCGATGCAGATTCCGCGAATCTCGTCGATCGAGCCGAGGACCTCCACCCCGTGGATGCGGCTGAAGGGCTGTGCCGTGTCGTCCAGGAACCCGACGCAGTCGTACCGGTCGCTGCGCATGCGGAGCAACTCCCGGAGGACGGCCTCGCCCGTATCGCCCGCACCGACAATCAAGGCGCGGTTCGCCTCGGTTCCACGTCGAGGTTGAATATCCTCGTAGTAGAACCGCACGACGATCCGAGCGGCCGACACGAACGCGACCCCGCACGCCCAATCGAGTGCGAACACCGAGGACTGCCGCAGAAACGGCACCGGCTGCCGGTCGATCAATGCCTCTCCATAGGCAAAACGCCAGACGTTCTCCAGTACGAAGTAGAGGGTCAGAAAGACGAAGGTGCCGACGAGAGACGCGCTGATCACGCCGAATAGATCGCGCAGGCCGACGTACCGCCAGGAACCCCGATACTGCCCCGCTTGAAGGAAGGCGAGGAGCTTCACCGGGACCGCGATCGCCAAGAGCGGCAGGTAGAGTTCGGAGAACCACCAGTGCGGGCCGTCCGGGCGTTCCACGGCCCAGCGGAAGTTGTACGCCAGGAAGAAGGCGGCTAACAGCGCCCCGGCGAACAGCAGACCGTGCGCGCACACGACGAGCAACATGCGGTTACGAACCATGCCGGCCGGCAACGGATCGTCGGAGATGGGTTTCTGATCGGTCACGTTGTCATCACCTCGACGCCACTGACCCCGCGCCAGGACCCCCGACCGCATCAAGCCGCACCGTGGTCGTCTGCGTCGTCAGCGTGTCTATCCCCCCACGCCCGACGTGTCGGCGTGCCCGTCGTCCGAAACATCCAACGCAGCACGGACCTTGGCCGGCCAGTCGGCGTACGCCGAATCCGGATGATCACGAGCCAGCTTCGCGGCCATGGTCGCGGCCTGATCACGATCGCCGAGGTACCAGAGCGAAAGCACATACAAGGCCTGCGCGGACGAAGCGTCAGCGTTGGCCTGGGCAAAAAGCTGCGCCCGCAAGAGCAACGCGCGGATGTCAGCTTCATCGCCGTAGCGCTCGGTCATGTTGACGGTAAGAAGAAACAAGTCGGGATCGCGACGAGCCCATGTCACGACGAGCGTAGCCGACGTGCGCATCGCCCCGAGCGATAGATGAGCGAAGCATTCCCCCAGACGCGCTTCGTAATCCTTCGAATCCACCGCGATGATGGCCTCGAACGCACGCGCCGCTCGACGATACTCGCCTTCCTTGAACCGCTCCCATCCCTCTACACGGAATTGAGTGAATGACCGTGACGTGCGCTCGCGGAGCGAGTCGGCCAGCGGTATCGCGTCGGGAGACGGATCAGGAGCCGGGACGGGCTCAAAGCCTACCGCCATGGCGCTGACCGACCGCGGAAGCACACCGCCGCTGGGGCTCCGGTCCCACACCCCACGCTGCAAAGGGGCGTCCAGCGCGTTGGCCTGCACCATGGTGTGAAGGCGCGTCAGTACCATGGTGATCTCACCAGGCCCGCCCGAGCCCGACCGGTACCCGAAGCCGCCGTACTGCGCGAACGCTCGCTGCACCGTCGGTGACGTCCCGGCCAAGTTCGCCAGCGGATTCGGAATCGAGAACCCGAGCCGGGTATTGGTCGCCCGGCGAGCGTACGCGTTAGCCGCGAACGAAGCCCGAGCCCGATCGGCACTGAAACTGAACGGGGCCAGCCCACCCCGCCGATAGGCGCGGCGCCCGGCATTCTGGTATCCGCGGAGGGCGCCTTGCTGAAACGGATTCTGGAAGGACCCCACCGACCGGCGCTGCTCGTACCGCGGAACGGCGTTGCCGTAGGCGTCCGTACGAGAGACCGCTCCGGACCCGGCGAGTGTCTGGCCGACGGCCCGCTGCGCGCATACGTCCCCGACCGACATCGCGACTAGCACCGAGCAGCATCCCACGCTCAGGCTTCTCCGCTTGATCATCATGCGCGCACGCTCCTCGTTTCGTGGGCCGAGAATACTTTCGACCCCGCCTCTACAATCGGCAGATCGTACGATTGCTCACAGTTCAAATCAAGCGGACAGGCGACGAGGCAAGCCCTGCCGAAAAGCTGTAACTATCTGAAATCCCACAAGTTACAACGCTTCTAACGTCACTCTATTCGCCGCCGCTAGCCCGGGGCGACACCTGGACTGCCGGCTCGATGGCTAGGGCCCGGTGCGGCTATCGGGGTGGAACCGGGCGCTGGCCCGTGGTCGGCACGGCGTCGAGCCGAGCACAGAGCTCCGCGAACAACGCGCGGACCGGGGCATAGGCCGCGTGCTTGCCTCGCTCCGCGATTGGAACCGGTTTGAGCACCTCCTCGCGCCCGGACATGTAGGCGGCCGCTCGTTCCACCAACTCTGCGTGGATCGACTTGGCCGTGGTGGACTGAGCCGCGTCGAACTTGAACCGCGCCTTGAAGTCGACCACGTAGGCCCACCAGGTGCCGGGGTCATGGGCCAGCCACTTGGGTGGCGGCGGTGCGTTCGGATCGGGCAACGGCGGCAGCTTGCCGGACTGAATCGGATCATCCTGCATGCCCCAGTCAGCCGGCGTCCACTTACCCTCCGCCCAGCGGTCCATCATCGCCGTGACGTGCTTGTCGCGCTTGCGGAATGCCTTGACGTCGCGATCGAAGACCTCCTTGGCGTCCGGACCGACAGCCGACCCGATCTCCTTCAGCAGTCGCTCCATCGTGGCGTCAACGTCCTTGCGCAGCGGCTGATAGGCCTTCATCCACTTGGCGATCTGCTCGGCGTCGTAAGGCTTGTGCTGAGCCCGCTGGTTCAACGCCTCACTCGCCTGGGCGAAGAGCGTCTTGGCGTTCCGCCCGATGAACGAGCCGAACTCCATCATGACCCGCCCCTGCAGGTGAGTCCGCTGCTCCTCGGTGAGGCCGTAGCGGCTCGCCACGTGCTCGCTCATGCGTTCGATTCGCTTGCCGAGTTGCCAGGGAGGGATGGCCGCCACGTCGCGAACCATGTACTGGGCGTAACGATCCGCCTCTTCGGTCCAGCCGTTGGCCTTGAAGATGTTGTCGATCGAGCGATGGATGTTGGGTACTTCGGCGTCCCAGTCGAATGTCTGAGCGGTGTTGCGGAAGCCCTCGACCTCGGGGCCGACGCGCATGGGCAGCGGGTTCTTCTCATCGGGCTCGTCGGTCTTCTGGGCGGCTGCTGGGTTGGCGGTGAGAAGCGCGGCTGCGGCGAGGCCGTAGCAAAGCACGAATCGAACGACATGCCTGTTACTGGTCATCGTCAACGCCTGGTTCGACAGTCCCACGGTCCAGTCTATTATAGCAGCCAGCCACCGTTCGCCAGCCATCATTCTCTCGCGACTTCCGCTAGTTCTACGCGACTTGGCGGCGCCGCATTCATCGTACCCGGACCGGCACTCGGCGACTTCGGCTAGCGCGAGAGGCGCGGGATACAAACGTCGACGATCTGCACCGAAGCTCGAACGAACAGGAAGGCCGCTAGCATAAGAATGATCGCCAGCCAGCGAGGGCGGCTACGGTACCACAGAACGACCGAGATGATGAGCGTCCACCAGAGGATGACAATTGTAGCAGCGTATGCTTCGCTCCTATGATAGAGATCGAGGAGCGGCCAGTACGTTGTGTAGTACCGCCACGACAATGAGCGGGTCCCCGCACAGAAGTAAGGCCAGAGCGGGGCGAAGACCATCGTATACATAGCTACGATACACCAGAATCTGAATCGACGACGGAAGGTCCAGACCCGAGACTCTCCGCGGGTAGAACCGGCCGCGAATAGGATCGCGACAGCGAGGACAAGTAGCCCCGACGCGGCAACGAAAAAAACAGCCGATTGCCAACCATACCGAAGCTTCCATCGCCAAGCTGTCCAGGAAGCAGGACCCAGGACAATCGAGAGGTTGTAGCTGATCGCGATCAGGAACACCGCCACTGCCGGGCCGACCGGTTCATCCACACGGAGGCGCAGGGCAAACGACCTGGGGCAAAAGAGCAGCAGGAGGAGTGTCTGTATTGTCCGTGGGATCAACTCCGCACCCCGCTTGCCATACACGGGTGTACCGAGCCGACGGAGTTCCGGGTCGCTGCGGAGCAGGTCCAGATCGAAGCTCGTGCCGCACTCCGGACAGATGTCGCGAGGCAAGCCCGTCAGGTTATATCCGCAACTTGGGCAGTTCGGACCGTCTTCGTTCACGAGTCATCCTCGAATGACGATTGCGTAACGCGCATCTCAATGCACGACAGGCGCGACGCGTCTTGGCGGTAACCGAACTGCCGTCGCTGGGACGCCCTCCATCATCGCGGAGTCCCGAACGATCGCGACAAAGCACTACCTCCGAGTGATCGAGGCACACACCGCACGGTCGCCGCAACATCCCGTGCATTGTGAGCCCGCCACGCCGCGCTCCCCTGTTCCGCCTTCCAGTTCATTATAGCCGCCTGCAACCGACATCGGGAGAGCCGCCACCCTATTCGCCCGGCGTACGAAGCGCCGCAGTCGATACCCCAATGCACGCTCTCGGAGAATGTGGTACCATGTCAGATGGAGGCGGGGTCTGACGATACCGGAACGCAGTGGGACTGAAGTACCCTCATCAACGGGAGGTGCGATGGCGACACAGCCGCAAGCATTCGAATACGACGTCTTCCTCAGCCACAGTAGTGCCGACAAGCCACGCGTCCGCGACATCGCGGAAAAGCTGAAGGAGGCAGGGCTGAAGGTCTGGTTCGATGAGTGGAGCATCAAGGACGGCGATGACATCAACATCGCGATCGAGCAGGGGCTGAAGGCCTCGTGGAAGACACTCCTCTTTATGTCCCACGCCGCGTTCGACTCCGATTGGGTCGAAATGGAGCGTTCGACGGCGACATTCCGCGACCCCGCCAACAAGGACCGCCGCTTCATCCCCGTGCTGCTGGACGACTGCGACATCCCCGAAACGGTGCGGCGTCTGAAGTACATCGATCTGCGAGCAGACGATCAGGCCGGCATCGAACGAATCATCGCGGTGTGCCGGCCGGAAAGCGACTGGGATCAGGACGAACCACTGAAGGGCAAGCCGAGAGTATCCATCGCTCGCCTGCCGAGGAGCGGCCCCTACCTGTTCGGCCGCGACCCGATGCTCCGAGACCTTGACCACACGTGGGCCGACGGCAAAACCAACGTCTTCGCCCTCGTCGCAGGCGGCGGGGTCGGCAAGTCCGCGCTTATCAACCGCTGGCTCGCGGGGATGGGGCAGGACGACTACCGCGGGGCGCGGCGGGTGTATGGACATTCCTTCTACAGCCAGGGCACGTCCGATGGGACGGCGTCGGCTGATACCTTCTTCGCCGAGGCGCTGGCGTGGTTCGGCGACCCCGACCCGACGAAGGGCTCGGCCTGGGCCAGGGGCGAGCGGCTGGCTGAGCTTGTTCGGAAGGAGCGGACGCTGCTGATCCTCGACGGAATGGAGCCGCTCCAGCGCCCGCCGGGGCCGAACGCCGGGCACGTGACCGATCAGGGCTTGCAGGCGCTGCTCCGCGAGCTAGCCGGGCAGAATCCGGGCCTGTGCGGGGTGACGACGCGCATGCACGTGGCGGACCTCGACCGATTCGCGGGCAACGGGGCGGCGCAGAGCAACCTCGAAGACCTGCCGAACGAGGCGGGGGCGCATTTGCTCGAGGAACTCGGCGTCGATGGCTCGGCCAAGGAGCGGGAGAAGGCATCGGAGGAGTTCGGTAACCACGCCCTGGCCCTGACGTTGCTGGGGAGCTACCTCGTGCGGGCCTGCGGCGGCGACATCCGCAAACGCACGGAGATCAGCCTCGCAGATGCCGACAAGGTACACGGCGGCCACGCCCGCAAGGTGATGGAGTCGTACGAGAAGTGGTTCACCAAGCACGACCGCGAAGCGGAGCTCTCGATCGTCCGAATGCTCGGCCTCTTCAACCGCCCCGCCGAGGCCGGCTGCATCGCCGCGCTACGGGATGGCGAGCCGATCGCCGATCTGACGCTGGGCCTTGCGGGCATCCGCGATACCGACTGGCAAATCGCGCTATCGAACCTTCGCGAGGCGGGCCTGCTGGCCAAGCCCGACGACGAGGCTCCCGGCACGCTCGACGCTCACCCCCTGGTGCGAGAACACTTCGGCGAGCGTTTGAAGAGCGACTATCCCAAGGCATGGCGGGCCGGGCACAAGCGGTTGTACGAGTATCTCAAGGGGCCGGGCTGCAAGAAGGAGTTCCCCGACACAATAGAGGAGATGGCCCCGCTCTACGCAGCGGTCCTCCACGGCTGCGCGGCCGGCCGACACCAGGAGGCTCTCGACGAGGTGTACTGGCGACGGATCCGGAGGGGAGACGAGTCCTACGACACCACCAAGCTCGGCGCATTTGGTGCCGGCTTAGGCGCGCTGGCGGGGCTATTCGAAGAGCCCTGGCGGCGACCGGTGGCCCGCTTGGTTGAGGCGGATCAGGCATTCGCCCTCACCGCAGTGGGTTTCTTCCTGCGGGCACTTGGTCGTGTGACGGAGGCGGTGGAACCTATCTCAGCGGGGCTCCAGTCGAATGTCGTCCGCCATGACTGGACAAACACCGCTAAGCAGGCCGGGAGTCTCAGCGTAGCCTTCTTGACGCTCGGCCGGATTGGAGAGGCGATCGACTTCGCGAAGCAGGGCGTTGATTTCGCCGATCGGTGCGGTGATGCCCTCATTCAAAACTGCGCGCGCGTTTGGTTGGCTGATGTACTCCATCAGGCCGGGCAGGCGTCGGAGGCTCGCTCACTGTTTCAGGAGGCCGAGCGGATGCAGGAGGACCAGGAGCCTTCGTATCCGCTGCTGTATTCCGTGCGAGGCGATCACTACTGCGACCTGCTGCTCGCACTCGGGGATCATCACGAGGTGATCAAGAGGGCAACCCAGACGTTAGAATGGGCGAAACGAGAAGGACAGGGGACACTCCTGGACGTCGGCCTCAACCACCTCTCGCTCGGCCGGGCGCATCTGCTCGCAGCCCGGGCGGAAGGGACGGACGCCTACGAGCAGACGTGCGCTCACCTCGATCTGGCGGTGGACGGCCTTCGGGACGCGGGGCGGCAGGACGTTCTCCCACGTGCCCTGCTCGCCACGGCGGAGTTATACCTGTTCACCGGCGACCTCGCCGACGCCCGGGCCGATCTGAACGAAGCGATGGACATCGCCACGCGCGACCCGCAGGGTCACATGAAGCTGCACGTCACCGACTGCCAATTGAGCTATGCCCGCCTCGCGCTGGCTGAAAAGCAGCCCGACGTGGCCCGGGAACACCTCGCCAAGGCCCGAGCCCTCATCGAGGAAACCGGCTATCACCGCCGCGATGCGGAACTGGCGGAGCTTGAAGGCGAGATCGGTGGTGCATAGCGCCCGTGGCATGCCTAAGCGCACGCGTGTGGCATGCCTAAGCGAAGCGCAGGCATGTTCGGCAACGTGGTGGACACAGCGCGGTCAAACATGCCCGCGCTTTCAGCTTGGGCATGCCAGCCCGCCGCTTGCTTCGGCTCTACAGTTCCGATCATCCAATTCTTGAAAGGCTACCTTATGCGTTGGGCATGTCTGGTCTTGGGACTAACGGCACTCGGCCTGCTCGCCGTGTCGAGCAATCACGTGATGAAGGCGGCGTTTCGCGGAAGCACCGTGCTCCTGCTCCTGGCCGCCGTGATACTGTTCTTC
>JAJDDX010000343.1 GCA_029260055.1 Phycisphaerae bacterium | reverse complement strand
GGGAGGCATAGAAATTGCAGGGAGACCCTTGTACGGGCGTGATTCGCCTGCCGGGGAGTCCCTATCTGCGGGGCTGAATCCGTTAACTAGGTGAATCACATCGACCCTTTCCAAGAGCGCCGCGCGCGGCACGTCTTCGCGCGAAATCGGTGTGGTGGTTGCGGTCGGTGGACGATCAAGCGGAGCCCCGGGGCGCCACGGCGCGGCGAGTTCCCACTCGGCGCGGGCGAGCCTCTGGCAGGCGTTCGCCGGTGATGGTATCCTAAGCGTATCTTAAAGTGACGGGCTGAGGAAACAGCAGCGTAGGGTCGAGACGAACCTCTGTAAACACGGGTGGTGAAACATGGCGACATTACAAGAAGTGCTGCAGGAACAGATCCCCAAGTACCGCGACGGAATCAAGAAGCTCCTGCGCGAGCACGGGGATAAGGTCATCTCGCAGGTCACGGTAGCCCAGGCGTACGGCGGAATGCGCGGTGTCAAAGGGATGATCTGTGACACGTCCGTCGTCGGACCCGACACGGGCCTGATCGTACGCGGACGCCCGTTGCTGGAAATCAAGGAACTCTGGCCCGAGGAGATCTTCTTCCTCCTCCTGACCGGCGAGTTGCCCGACGCGGACGCCAAGGCGGCACTACAGCAGGAGTTCGATAGGCGCTCGCAAGTGCCCGAGTACGTCTGGGATCTGCTCCGCGCGATGCCGCCGGATAGCCACCCGATGTGCATGCTCGATACCGCCATCCTCGTCATGGAGCGAGAGAGCATCTTCCGCGAGTGGTACCACAAGGGCATGAAGAAGGAAGATTACTGGGTCCCGACGCTGGATGACGCCCTGAACATCCTCGCCAGGCTTCCCGTGATCGCAGCCGGCATTTACCGCATGCGCTACAAGGGCAGCAGCCTGATCCATTGGACCCACGGCCTGGACTTCGGCGCCAACTTCGCCAACATGCTCGGCCTGCCCGATCCGACGGGCAGCTTTGCCAAGCTCATGCGGCTCTATCTCAACTTCCACGCCGACCACGAGGGCGGAAACGTCTCGGCCAACACGTGCCACACGGTCGGCTCCTCCCTGTCGGATGCGTACTATTCGATCTCGGCGGGGCTCAACGGCCTCGCGGGCCCGCTGCACGGCCTCGCCAACCAGGAATGCCTCGGTTGGATCCTCGAGACCATCGAGAAGTTCGACGGCGTGCCGAGCGAGGAGCAACTCCGCGAGTATGCATTCAAGACGCTCAACAGCGGGCAGGTCATCCCCGGGTACGGACATGCCGTACTGCGCGTGACCGACCCGCGGTTCACGGGCTTCCATGACTTCGGGGTGGACCATCTGCCAAACGACCCGGTCTTTAAGACCGTCGAGCGCGTGTTCAAAGTCGTGCCCAAGGTGCTCGAGGAGTTCTCCGCCGAACGCGTCAAAGCGGGCAAGAACCCGATCGCCAACGTCTGGCCGAACGTGGATGCCGGTTCCGGCGCACTACTGTACCACTACGGAATGACCGAGTTCCCGTACTATACGGTCGTCTTCTCGGTGTCGCGTGCCATGGGCATGCTGGCCCAGTTGATCCTCAATCGCGGCCTCGGTACCGCGATTACGAGGCCGAAATCGGTCTCGACCGAGTGGATCAAGAAGACCGTCAAGGACATGAAATAGCGACTCGCCTACGTGCCGTAGGGAGCGGCGGTCGACATGCTCGTCCGCCGCTCCTACCGCACTTTCCCGCCTCCGGGCCCGACACCGGGCCAAGCCCTCCACCCGGCCACGAGAGTAGGACTGCCACGGGTGCGTCTCGTCCGCGAGCGCTCGGCTGATCGCGGCCCTGTCGGCTCTCTGCTGTGTCAATCGACGCTGTGTCTTTTATGGTTTGGGTTGTATTGCCGGTCGGGCCAAACCCGTGCCCGGACCGCTAAAGGGTAATTCGAGAAACAAATACGTTGAACGGTTAAAGGAGTTAAGATAGACTCATGGGTTATGGGGTGCAGGCCGGAGGCGGAAACCCCACCGTTCATCGACGCTCGACGGACGGCTCCGCGGTGTTTATTGGTCACGCTGCAAGAGGAGATTGGAATGAGCAGGTTTTGTTTCCCGCACCCTAAGCACGCATGGATGATGGGGGCTCTGGCGGCCCTGACGACCTTTTCGATGCTTGGTCAGGAGGCGATCGCCGCGGAGCGGATTGTCCTGGCGGAGGAATTCACGGCGACGTGGTGACCGTACTGCAGTGACGCGGGTCCGCGTTTTAGCCAGATTCTGAGTGGCAATCCCGAAACCTTCGCCTTTGTTCAGATTCACCACGGCGACTCGTACGCCTCGACGTGGGGCAACACTCGATACAACTACTACGGCGGTGGCGGTTATCCGCAGTCCTGGTTCGACGGAACGATCCATCGCCTCGGAGCCTACCCCTACAACACGTACCTCAATGACTTCAACAACCGCCGGAACCAGAACACCGACGTGACGATCGATCTGATCGGCGAACAGGTCAGTGGATCGACCTACGCCGTCGAGGGAACTGTCTGCATTGAGTCGGGTGGAACCGGCAAGAGCATGCGCATCAACATGGTCCAGGTGCTCGATCACTGGCCGAACTCTCCGACCTATCACCGCAACGGCTTCAAGCAGGCCGCGACGTACCAGGATGTCACGCTGGCGCCGGGTGAGTGCGCCGTCGTGCAGCGGAACTTCACCTTCGACGGCACCAGCATGTCCCGCACGGATGACATCAGGATTATCGCCTGGGCCCAGCGACCCGTGAGCTACGGCGGTGGTGGCCAGGGGGCGGCTTATCAGGCCGCGATCATGCCCTGGCCCTTCCCCGGGCCACAGGTCGATCCGCCCGCCAGGCCGCTCGCCGACGACGCCTACGATATAGACGGCACGGTCGTGCCCTGCACGGGTGACTTCGACTGCCTGCAGGGCATCGGGTTTAACTCTCAGGTCTACTGCGCGCAAGCACCGATCGACGGCGGTGGCCCGAGTGTGTGTTACGTGAAGAAGAACCGTTATATCTCCGTCAATCCCAACCCGAACAACGACGGACTCCTGACGGCGCGCCGGGTCATCGTGGCGACTGCCGGCGGGTCCGAGGTCATCGGGTGGCTCGGGGCCCCTGTGGAAACGGCGGTCAGCGGCCCGGAAACCGGGACGCAGCTTCTGGCACGGATTGTCGACGAAGGCTCGGCGCACTATCGAGATTGGAGCGTCGATGACGGTGGCCAGCCGTGGGCCGATTCCACCGTGCACGTCGGTGACTGCTCGATCATGCCCGGCCGGGTCTACACCGTTCAGGCGATCGTGGACGGTGGCGACATCGGCAACGAAGCGAACTACTCGGAAGCACTGATTCTGGCGACAGTGAACCTTTCCGGTGACGTGGTCGGTGCCAACGCCGGTTCGCCGCCGGATGACGACCGTAGCCTCAAGGATATATCCGCCGTGGTTCGTGGATTCCAGGGAGCTCAGACCGAGTCCAAGATATGGCTCGACCTGCAGGGTGGCACGTCGAATCCGGATCAGCCGGACTTCAGCGATGTCAACTTCTCGGATATCAACCAGGCCGTGGCCGGCTTCCAGGGATCAGCTTATCCCGGGCCCGACCCATGCAGTTGCGTTGGCCTGCCGGCATGTCCCTAGGAGGGGAGAGAGTCGCGCGGCAGCGCACCGAGGGAACTGCGAAGTAACTCGCGGGGATCGCGTCCGCTTTTACGCGGGTGCGGTCCCCGCGCGTCGTTTCGGATGGAACGAAACGGCTTCGCTCGAGCGTCGCCGGGACGCGGCGTGACAATCAAGCCCACCGACCATACCGTGACCGACGGTGTAAGACCGTGCGGTCGACGAAGTAGCGGTTCGCGCAGTCTATCCAAACAGCGGTGACAAGTGGCGAAAGACCTCGACGACGGCAGGGCCCCGAAAGCCGGCGGTCCGGATGAGCGTAGCCCCTCGGAGCGAGTGAGTCCGACGCTCGTGCTCGGGATCGGCAACATCCTGCTGCGCGACGAGGGAGTCGGCGTACGTGTCATCGAGGCGATGACGCGCATGGAGATGCCACCCGACGTCGAGCTCTTCGACGGCGCCACCGCCGGGCTCGACCTGGTCGACGCCCTCGCCGAACGTCAACGGGTTGTGGTGATCGACGCCGTCGACGACGACAGCGAACCGGGCACCGTGATGCGTCTGACGCCCGATGATCTCCTGACGGATGAAGGACGCAGCACATCGCTGCACGAACTGGGTCTGCTCGAAACCCTGACCGCGGCGAAGCAAATGGGCATTTCGACCGGCGAGGTCGTGATCATCGGCGTGCGGCCATTCAACGTGGAGTGCGGGCTCGAGCTGTCGCCGCAGATGCAGAAGCTCCTGCCGCGGCTGATCGAACTGGTGTTGGCTGAAGTCGGGCGGTAGATAGCGCGATCGCCCGCGCCGCCAGGCCCACTCTCTTACGGGCGTCGCCGCACGCTACGGGCAGGACGTTAATCCTGCGCACGTGCACGGGTCGTCAAGCGGATATGCCGCGCCCTGGAACCCCTTCACCGCCCAATCGATATCCTTGAAGCTGATATCACTGAAGTCCGGCGTCTCGGGCGTGGCTGTGCCTCCCTGCAGGTCAAGCCAGGTAACCGGCTCGGTCTGGGCACCCTGGAAGCCGCGCACCGCAGCCGAGATATCCTTGAACGCACGAATTCCGTCGGGCGGCGTGCCAACCGAGCCGCCGACCACGTCGCCGTACGAACTCGTCGTCGCAAGTTCGAGCCCTTCGGAGTAGTTCGACTCGTTGTCAATAGCGGCATCGACCAGGATTGACTGCACGACGTACGTGCGCCCGGTCGAAATCTCGCAGTCACCGACGTGTACGGTAGCGTCGAGCCAGGCTTGCCCACCGTCGTCAAGGCTCCAGTCCCGGTAGTGCCGGGAAGCGGCGTCGACGACACGCGACAGCAGTTGCGGGCCGACTTCCGGGCCGCCGACCGTCGTCTCCACCGGGGCCCCGAGCCATCCGAGGATCGTAAGACCGCCGCCGTCCGCTCTAAGGCTGACGCGTCGCGCCGTGATCAGGCCGTCATTGCTCGCGTTCGGATCGATGGACACGTAGCGGTTCTTCTGTACGTAACAAGTGCCCGGTCCGGCGTCTCCGGATGCCGGATCGATGCAATAGGTCTCGGACGTGGCACTGATGCCCACAAGGCAATCCGCACTCGTCGCGCACGTCACGACGGTCCCGTCGATGTCGAAGGCGTCGTCCGGCATCGGGCGAGCCGGCGGATCACCGCCGGGAGGAGGGAAGGGCCACGTCATGTAAGCCGACTGATGAATCTCCGCAGGAGCCCACGGGTCCGGTTCCTGCGCCCACGCGACGATCTTGATATCCGAGACGTATTCCATGCTCTCGGTATCGAACGTGAATGCCCGTACGACCGATTGGCACTCGCCGGGATTCAGCGTGATATCCAGAGGAGACGATTTGAGCTTGAACCCGTTGCGATGATAGGTCAGGTTCGGCGGCCACCGATCCAGAACCTGTACCATGGTCAAACGCAACTCCCTGGCCGTGCCGCCGGGCTCGACACATACATCAGCGGTGACCTCGTAGGTCGTACCGCCGAGCGGCAGGCCGCTCATCTCGATCGTCACATCGGTAGGGACCGCCATCCGCGTCGTATAGGCGTCGTGATACCAGGCGTAGTGGGCCGGGATGTCGTTGAGCGCGCCGATGCAGTCCTCGGCCCCGTCGAACCACGCGCTGGGCGTACCCGTGACACCGTAGAAGCTCGCGCGCTCATCGCCCCAGGGCGTGGCGTACGAGTCACCGATGTGAATCTGCACCATCGTGAACGAGTCGGGGTAGTTGTCCATCAGCATGCTCAACGCGGGACCCGCGTAAGGGCATGAGCCTCACCCCGAGTTGGTGAAGTCTTCGGCGAGCACCATGCGATCAGCCGCCAGCGCGCTGGTGGAGACCATGGCAAACGTCAAAAGCGCGATGGAGGCGAGAGTGAGTATCGACACCGCTCGCAAGCGGATGTTCCGGGATGACCATCTCGTCATCATGAACAGACCCCTGTCGTTGAATACCGGCGTGAATCTCGGACGACGGCTAGGCGGTCGATCTCGGCCCTCGGTGCCGCGCAAGCTTGCACACCGTCATTCGTATCGAAAAACCGGCACTGAGTCAAGATGATTATCAGTTAGCACACTGAACTTGAAGCGAAACTCGAACCGCTGCGCCTCTAGCGTGCGAGCGGGTGGCCCATGTCCTTTGGACATGGGGGAGACGATGACAGGCGCTCCGGAGCCCCGCCACCTTCCGACGTCAACGGTTGGCGAGCCTCCCCCACCGCCAGAGGAGGTGGGCCACCCGACCTCAAACAAGTTGGCTCATGCCATCCGTCCGTTGAACCATAGACTGAGCATGGGGACCGTCGCGCCTCGAGCGTGCGGCATCGATCAGCCTTGGGCACCGTCCGAGAAGTCGTTCCCGCTTGGGCCGCAGGTGCCGCAGCCGGACCCGACGCCGCAACCATCCGTCTTCTTCGAAAGAGCACCCACCGGGCACACTTCCGCGCAGCGCTCGCCGACCTTTTGAAGGCCGTCCGCGAGCGTGCCATCGAACGGTACGTCAATCCGAACGTCGAAGCCTCGCCCGATGAAGGTTAGCCCTAGCGGCTCGCCCGCTTCTCTAGCTACCTGTACGCAAAGCCCGCAGAGAATGCACTTGCCCGGCTCGAAAATGATGTTCGCGTGCTGATAGTGGCGAGCCAACTCCTGACGACGCGAGGGGTTCTTCGGAGCCGTCACGCCGTACCGGTCGGCGAAACCCTGCAAGCCGCAGTCGCCGTGGCTGCTGCAATCGCAATGCAGGCAACGGGCTGATTCCTGCTGCGCTTCCTCAGCGGTCAAACCACCCGTGACGCCATGGATCGGGACGACGCGGTCGACCTCGCTCGCGCCGGCCGCGACCGAGTCGACCTCCTCCTTGGCGAGCTTGCCGATCCGGACGTTGAACATCTTGTGCGCGCCCGTGACGCCTTGCCCCGACACGTACAGGTCGATGCACCGTGCCGCTGACTTGCCCGCAGCCACGGATCGCACCGCCATCTTGCTGGGTAGCGCGGCATCACCGGCCGCGAATACGCCCGCCAGCGGAGTCTCGTGCGTCTTCAAGTTGACCTGAAGTCGGCCGCACGAGGCCGGAAGGCCGAGGGCTTCTATTTGTGCGTCCTTCATAGCCCCGGCTGCAACCAGCACGGCGTCGAAGTCGCGACTGAGGTCAGCGATCGACTTCTCCGCTCCGATCCGCACGTTCATCTCGAAGACCGCGCCCAGCTCTCTGATGACACCCACTTCGCCGGCAAGCACGCTGCGCGGAAGCTGTGTCTCGTCAAAGTCGGTCAGAAGCATGCCGCCCGGCTCGGCGTGCTCATCGAAGATGGTGCAGGCGTGGCCGAACTGCTGAAGATGGTACGCGCACGATAGACCGGTCGGCCCGGCACCGATGATGGCCACGCGCTTACCCGTCGCCGGTTGCTGCGGCGGCAAGTAGGGCCGCTGCGTCGCAAGGTCCACGTCTGCGACGTGCCGTTTGACCAAACAGATAGCAGCCGGCGAGTCCACATCGTTGCGCCGACACGTGCGCTCGCACAGATCGGGGCACACACGACCGAGCACCGCGGGCAGTGCGATGTCCTGCTTGACCGTCTCGATTGCGTCTTCGAGTTCACCGGCGGCCACCTGCCGCAGCATCTGCGGGATGTTCATGTGCGTCGGGCACGTGTGCTGGCACGGGGCGACGCAATCGCCCAGGTGGTCCGTCAGCAGAAGTTCGAGGCCGGTCTTGCGGACCTGATGGACCTCCGGCGTCTCGCTTTCGACGCACATCCCGTCCTCGACCGGCGTGGCGCAAGAGGGGACGAGCCCGTTACGGTCCGCCAGCTTGACCAGGCATATCATGCACGAGGTCTCGGGCTTGAGGCCGTCGTAGTGGCACAGTGTGGGGATGTCGATGCCGAGCTTACGCGCGGCCTGCAGTACCGTGCTGCCCTCGGGCACGTCGATCGTCTGATTGTCGATGGTCACTCGCGGCATCTTCTTACACGACCTCGATGGCCTCCTCCGGACAACTTGTTCTGCAGATATCGCAACGCGTGCATTTGTCCGCGTCGATCACGTGCTTCTCATACGGAGCGAACGGGATCGCGTCGACCGGGCAGTGCTGCGAGCAGAGCGTGCAGCCGATGCAGCCCTCTTTGACGCGGTAGACGATGAGGTCCTGGCACTTGCCGGCCGGGCACCGACCCTCCAGGTGAGCCTCGTACTCATCCCGGAAGTAGCGCAGCGTAGTGAGGATCGGGTTCGGAGCGGTCTTGCCGAGCCCGCACAGGCTGCCCGCGTTCACGTCGTGGGCCAGACGCTCCAGCGTGGCCAGGTCCTCCCGTTTGCCGCGACCCTTGCAGAGCCCTTCGAGGATGTCGAGCATCCGTCGCGTGCCGATTCGGCAATAGGTACACTTCCCGCACGACTGGTTCTGCGTGAACGACAGGAAGTAGCGAGCGATGTCGACCATGCAGTCCCGGTCGTCCATGACGACCAGCCCGCCGGAGCCCATGATCGCGCCGGCACCGATGAGCGCCTCGTAATCCACCGGCGTGTCGGCGAGCTGCGCCGGAAGACACCCTCCCGACGGACCGCCGATCTGAACGGCCTTGAACTCACGTCCGTTCTTGATTCCGCCGCCGATGTCCTCGACGATCTCGCGGATGGTCACGCCCATCGGAACTTCGATCAGCCCGCCGCGCTGAACCTTGCCGGCCAGCGAGAAGACCTTCGTACCCTTGCTTGTGTCCGTGCCGAGTGCCGTGAACGCCTCGACCCCTTCTCGGATGATCCACGGCACGGTGGCGAGCGTTTCGACGTTGCTCACCAGCGTGGGCTTGCCCCAAAGGCCGCCGGCCGCGGGGTAGGGCGGTCGGAGCCTCGGCGTGCCGCGCTGACCCTCGATCGACGCGATCAGCGCCGTCTCCTCACCGCATACGAACGCGCCGGCACCTTCCATGATGTCCAGTTCGAGCTTGAGGCCGACTCCGAAGATGTCGTCGCCCAGCAGGTTCCGTTTCCTGCAGACTTCCAACGCCTCGCGTAAGCGCTTCACCGCCAGCGGGTACTCGGCCCGCACGTAGAAGTACCCTTCCTCCGCGCCG
>JAJDDX010000342.1 GCA_029260055.1 Phycisphaerae bacterium | reverse complement strand
CGTGTCGCTGCGGCTGAGCGCCGCAAGGTGAATCAACGACAGGAATAGGCATACGACGAACAGCAGCACCTTGGTGCCCAGGCCCGCGAGGTTTACCAGCAGGATCATCCCGTCGTCGATGATTCGTCGAAAGTCGAAGCGGCTGTCGGACTGGGCCAGCATCAACGAGACGTTGTCCGCCAGCATCAGTTTCGAGAGCTTGTTTTTGGGCGGCCCGAGGTCGTCCTTCTTGAAACGCGGAAAATCGTGGGTCCAAAACTCCCGAGCCACGACGCTCTGGGTCGTTGCGACGATCTCGTTTTGCAGCCGTTTGCTTGCGGGCGACTCGTTTCGAAAAAGGTTCGATACATCCAGGAGGCTGCCGTCCCCGAGTTCGACGAGCGCGTGGAAGGCCTGGCGCATTAGGTTCTCAAGCCGATCACCCCAACCGCTGACAAAGTTTTCAAACGCGCCGACCAGGTCCTCGGCCGTACGGCCGACGCTCTGGCCCGCGACACGCCGAAGCGGATTCCACAGCGGCACCCAATCCGGGTCGGCGAAGTTGATGTGAATCGTGCGATCGACGTCGCACTGCGGTATCAGGTGCAGCATGCGCTCGACGAGATCACCGTGAGGGTCGAGAAGGGCGATGCCTTCACCCGCCTGGATGTCGCCGAGCATCATGTGTAGCAGAAGCGTGGACTTGCCCATCCCGGGCCTTCCAATCACGTGCGTGTGTTCGCGACGGAGCTTTGCTGGAATGCAGACGCGGTTGATGCGCCCGGCGTAGTCGTAGGTTCCGATCGGCGTGCCGAAGTGTAACGAGTCGCCGCGCATGGGAAGTGACACCAGCGTCCGTAGATTGATGTTGCGGTTTTCGGGGATGCCGACCGGTGGAACGTGCACGATTCCCGCGAGCTCCGACGAGTTCGTCAGAAACCCCGGCCGGTAGGTGTGCCCGCTGACGAACATGTCCCGGATCCGGGTCGCCGAGAATCGGCTGTGGTAGGCTTCGGACGATACCGATGCGAAGGGTCGGCCGCCGTGTTGAAAGAGACTTCCGAACGTGCACAAAGCGCGCAGGTAGCGCGGCCCGTCGCCGTTGGCGCCAACGACGGCGATGCGCACGGCCGTTGCGAAGAAAGGCTTGTCACCGTTGGCCTTGGTGTCCAGCTCGCGGGCCATCTGTTGCAGGTTGCCGGACGGTGGCTGCTGCGGGTAACGCTGGGGCAGTTGACCGGACCCCATCAGCTTGATGGCGTATTCGAGGTCCAGCAGTATCTGCACGTTGCGGTGCCAATCGTGATCCGGGTCAACCGGTTCGAACATCGCCTGGAACACGCCCATCGCCGTCTCGGGAAGCTCCGAAATGGCGTTCATGAGCGGTTCGTGCGGTGACGAGCGGAGTTCGTTGGGTCGGGTGAGAAGATGCGAGTAAGGCGGCGGGGTTACGTAGTCGCAGAGGACGGCCGATTCCCAGGCGTCTAGCGACGGAGATTCGATCGCCGGCGTCTTTCGTTCGGGCGCGAGCTCGCAGCGGTCGAATTGGCCGCGAAAGGCGCTTTGCACGATCGGCTCGTCGTAGGCGTGATTGAACAACGAAATCGTCACCTCCTGGCAGTTGCCCGTGACTTCGAAGCCAACTCGGTGGGTGACGCCCTGAAGCTGTTTGAGAAACAGCTCCGAGCGATGCCACTCGAACTCCTGCTGTTTCGCGATCCACACGCGGGATCGAATGAGTTCCTCTCTTGTTGGAACCGGCTCTTGTTCAACGGTTTCGCACGCGTTCGCGGGCGGGCGGGGGCACGCGTTCAGCGCGATCGGCTCGAAGGCCGGCTCAAGCCTGACTGGGGTCGGCGCGAGGCCCGGCTCGCAGCCCTTGGACATTTCTCGGCGCAGGATCGCCTTGGCGCCTTCTGCGAGTGCGTGAGGTCGTGCCTGGGCCAGCATCGTATGCTCTATGGTCACGAAATATGGGCTCCCAGCCGTCCATTCGGCAGCCATAAAGCGGCGTAACCTCGCCCTGGGTTTCATCGCACACGAGATTGTTGGATTTTACGCCACTCGGTCGGTCGGGCGAGATCTCGTCAGAATCGGCTCTTTTTGCACATTGCCCGTAACCGCGGTGCCGAGCGAGCGTATAGGTGGGTTAACTCGGGCCGCGGCCACCGGCACCCGTCGTGCCAGTGCGTCGGAAGCAGAAGGGAAAGCTCACGTGCTTCGCCAACTAGGAGTTCCTCAGAATGCGGTCCACGATGCCGCGGCGCGGCTGGTGACGCGTGAGTCCATCCGAGTTTTCTCTGGGCGACTTCCGCGTGCAATCCGTGTACGCGTGTGCCACAATCCCCGGTGGCAGCTCACTACTTCAAGCCCCACTTTGGAGGAGCATGGACATGGCATCCAACTTGCTGATCCTGAGGTCGAGCACGATGCTGGCCTTCCTAGCCGTTCGAGCAACAGCGGGCGCGGTCATATATGTTGACGCCGACGCCCCCGGCCCCGAGCTCGACGGCCAATCATGGTGCACCGCGTTTCTCGATCTCCAGAGCGCTCTCGCGCTCGCCCAACCCGGAGACGATGTTCGTCTTGCGGATGGCGTCTACACACCGGACCAAGGCCCGGGCCAAGTGCCCGGCGACCGCCACTCCGTGTTTTCGCTACCTCCAGGCATACAACTTGAGGGCGGGCACGCCGGCTGCGGCGCGCCCGACCCCGGCCTGCGCGATTGCATATCTCATCGCACCGTTCTCAGCGGCGACCT
>JAJDDX010000341.1 GCA_029260055.1 Phycisphaerae bacterium | reverse complement strand
CGGCTCCGGAGGCGGTGTTGCCGAACCGATCAGCGGCAGGCTGCGCTACGCTCGTCCCTCGCTCCGCTACGCCCGCCGCTGGGCACCGGAGCGTGGTCGGTGTAACCTAGAGACTGGTACAAACCCCGGGGGGAAGGCCACCCGTCGATGGCGACTTTGGATGGGTGGTAGAACTCGGCAAGGTCAATTGCCTTGTCGATTTGCCATATTGTCTTGACGTTGCGAAGGCTCGAAATGCGGCCGTAGAGCTTTCCGATCTGCGCCTTCGTCTTCAGTTTCTTGAAACCGCCCTGCAGATCGCCCTTTGCGGCATCATAGAGATCATCAATGAGCCTCTCGAAGACTCTCTTTCCCGCCGCGGCGGTGCCAAAAACTACGGCTGGTTCCATGCGAGTCTCCTCGAAAACGAAAGGGCCGGGACAGTACAACGCAAGCCGACGGCGGACGAATTCTCCATGTGAGTATGCGAGGCGAATTGTCGCAAACCCGAGCGTGACTCGCAAGGACAAACAACGGCGTAGCGACTCTGATGTCGCGTCCCGCCACTCCCGGTCGAAATATTAGAGGCCCGCCCCCCAATACCTCTCGGGAGGTATGTACCGATGGCAATCCAGCTCGACGACGGCTCCGTCAAGCGGTCGATCTTACGGGACCTGCAATCCGGCGAAGCCGGGGCGGCCCCACGCATCGCGGTCAGCTTCGCGTCCGCAGTAGTCTTCCTTGCCGGCGCCATGTTCGTCCTCGGCATCGTGGGCATCAAGGGAACCCAGCGGTGGGTCTCTGACGAAGCCATCGCGATCACGCTTCTGCTGGCGCTGGTCGCCTGGCTCGGTTCACTGATGGCGATCTGGTCCACGTTCAGCCGCTGGCGCAACCTGCTCGGGACCATTTTTCAGGTCCTCGGGACCTGGGCCGCTGCCATACCTACCAGCGTCATGCTCGACGGCATGGGTGGACGGTATGCCGAGTTCTGGATTGCCGGAACGTTGCTCCTCGCCGGCGGCCTGTCGGTCCTGATCATCTCCGTTCGCTGGTACCGCGCCAGCGCCGGCCGCACCGTCGTGGCACAAGGCGGCGAAGTCCGAGTGAACTGCCCCATGTGCGGCTACTCGATGGTCGGCCTGCACGAGGCACGATGCCCCGAGTGCGGCGGACAATTCACCGTCGATGAACTGATCCGCCAGCAGGACTACGACGCCCTGAGACCCCACAAAGCGGCTGAGTTCCTCAAAAGCGTGACATCCCGGTCGGCATAGACAACGCCGAAGTTGTGCCGCTATCGGGCAACGTGCGAAAAAACCGCTGCCACCCTGGCCTTGCGAGCCCCTCGCTGCTATATACACAGGTCACGCGGCCGGTAATTCAACCCAGCGAGGAGTAAACAGATGGAAAATCGAAGGACATGGTTTGCGTTCGCGATCGTAGCGGGGCTCGTCTTCATGGCGTCACGCGCGCTGTCGCAGGACGGACACGACCACGACCACCAGTACGGTCACGCCGACCACGCACAAAAGCACGAAGAGGGCCACGGCGGTATGCCGGAGATGTCGCCCGAAGATGCCGCCAAGTTCGCCGAGTGCATGGCGCTCGGCCAGCCCGGCGAGAAACACAAGGCGCTCGCGCGTTTCGTCGGCACCTGGAACACGACCACCAAGATCTGGATGGGCGGGCCGGGCACGCCGCCGACCGAAACGACGGGCCGATCCGTCGTCAAGTCGATCCTCGGCGGCCGCTACACCATGGAAAACTTCGCCGGCACCGTCATGGGCATGCCGTATGAGGGCATGGGGCTGACCGGCTACGACAACTACAAGAACATGTACAGCGTGGTGTGGGCGGACAGCATGGGCACGGCGATGTTCACGGCCCTCGGGCAGGCGGACCCCTCCGGCAAGAACTTTACGTTCTACGGCCAAATGGACGAGCCGCTCCTCGACGTGCAGGACCGCATGGCCAAGACGGTCGTTCGCGTCATCAACGACGGCAAGCACACCTTCGAGATGTACGACCTCCACGCCGGTGACAACTACAAGGTCATGGAGATCGTCTACGAGCGTGTGAACTAAACGCTCGGTCAGATAAGAAAAGACGCAAAGCCAAAGGGCCCGTCGCGCAGTCAGCCATGGACATGGCAGACCGTGCGGCGGGCCTTCGTGCGTTCCGGACCCAGGGTGGCAGGGGCAAGAAACCGAAAGCGGAGTCCGGGTGCCACGGACAAGTAGCAGCTTGTCCGTGCCAATCACCGCGCGCCGTGAGATCCGCCAGCAGCACCCGGCGGGACTCGGAGGCCGGGTGGCATGGGCAAACTCGTTTGCCCGTGTTCGTTCGAACTCCACACTGGTAGCAAGCTACCAGTCGCACCCATCGTGAATCTGAATCCGTGCGCCACGGACAAGCAACCGAAAGCGGAGTCACGTAGGGTGCGGGCCTCGCCGCACCACGGAAGCTGACCGTACTGAGGTGACACCCGGTGCGTCGCATTCCGCGGCCCGTCTTCAGCCCCGAAGGGGCGCAATAGCCGTAGCCCAGGGCAACGCCCTCGTTGTTCTACACAACTCCGCGCGTCTGCTCCGTCATCGCAAGATGAGCGGAGGTGCTCTCTCTGCAGGCTGAAGGCCTGCTCGATAGTAGCCGGCGGCAAGTCCACCGCAGGTGGACGCCGCCGCCGGTTCGGGCGAGCGGGAGGATCCCGACCCTGAAGGGGTCG
>JAJDDX010000035.1 GCA_029260055.1 Phycisphaerae bacterium | reverse complement strand
GACGAGTTCCTTGAAGCGAGTCCTGGTGATCCGCCGGTCGTTTGTCGAGATGAACATGTGCCCGCCGGCCGCGACGATCTCGCTCGCGGCTCGGATGAGGCCCGGTATGTCGCGCGCAAACGAGAACGAACGGCCTCGCTTGCGGCCGTGCGCGAAGGTCGGAGCGTCGATGATGATCAGATCGAACGACTTCTCCTGACGTTTGGCTCGCTTCAGATACTCCGCGGCGTCGGAGCGAATGAAGGTGTGATCGTCCGTCTCAATGTCGTTTAGTTCGAAGTTGCGCCGGCCCCAGTCGAGGTGCTTTGTCGCGATATCCACGCTGACGGTCGAAGCGGCGCCGCCGGCTGCCGCCGCAACCGAGAACCCGCAGGTATAGGCGAAGAGGTTTAGAACCGCTTGGCCTTCAGCCATGTCACGGACTCTGGCGCGGTTTTCACGCTGGTCGAGGAACAGGCCCACGGATGTCGGCTCGGCAAGGCGGATGGCGAATCGCAGATCGTTCTCGACGGTCGTCACCTCCTCCGGCAGGGCCCGGCCGACAAGCGGCTTGTGCCCTTTCGACGCGGGCGGCCCGAAAGCGGTCTTCCTCTTGCTGAAGTCCTGCACGTAGACCGTCTGCACGCCGAGAATCGTTCGGTACCACGCCGCGATCACGCGAAGCGAGTCGGCGATGTTGTCAGCCGGGTCGCGCGTTTGCAGCAGGAGCGCCGGCCCGAACTTCTCCACCACGAGCCCGCGACAGTCCTCCGCATCGCCGGTCAGAAGCCGCAACGAATCGATGGCCCGATCCCCAAGGTACGGCAGGCGCCTCGTCAGGGCGGCGTACAACGGGCGTTCAATATCCCGCTTTCCTTCGATGGCCAGCGCCAGCGTAACGGCCGGTTTGGATATCAGCCTCACCGGGGTCCGGCGCAACGGATGCGAGAAAGCGAACCTCGCCAAGTGCAGGCATGTCTGCTCGGCACGGCTGGCGCGCGCGATCTTCTCGTGCAGCGTATCCCCCAGAACACGGAGGCCCGCGCCGCGTAGTTGTGCGCGAAGGGCGTGTGTGTTTTCGACATTGGTGGCGCAGGTCACGAAGCTGCGAGTCTTGCCCGGTTTGACTAACTTAACCATGGTCTCGGCGACCGGCGTCGCGCCGGGGCGCCGAGCCGGCTCTCGAGTCTGTGCCTTGCCGCGCGGTCCCTTCTTCACGGGGGCCGGTCGAACCGGCTTACGCGCACCGCCGAGGCGCAGTTGGGGCTTGCTCGGACGCCCCAACACGACCGCCACGTACTCCTGCCGCACCTTGCCGAGCCGGAGGTCCGTACGGACCCGCTCGACGACCGCGGCGTTCTTGCCCATCAGGAGCACGCCGGACTCGTAGCGACTCAGGCGGTTGATCGGCACCAGCTTCTCGTCGCGGCCGCGAAGCTGGGTCAACAGCTCGACGATCCCGCCGCCGGACATGTCGCCACGACCGCCCGCGTCGATGCCGGCCGGCTTCGCGACGGCAAGAAAGTGCTCATCATCCAATAAAATAGGCAGGAGCTGTCGGGACAGCTTCTTGAAGGCCGCATCGCCCGCGGGAGTCTTTTGGGGTGCCATACTTGGTGTCGCGCCTCGAGCCGGGTCCAATATTCACGTCATTCTCGCCTGATGGGAGGAGCGCGCCGCCCGATTGCCTTCAGCGCCAGCCGGCACAGAGGCCGGCCGACCCCCACGCCCGAGAATGCGCGCGTCTTCCTGCTCGTTTCCGAACAGCGGAGCATCTTATCGACACTGCGTCCGGGCCACAAACAAGCTATACCGCCCAGCCTCACGGACGCCATCCGCGCCCATGGCACAAAACAAAGCGGGAGTTCCTTTTGAGCCGTTGCAGCGTTGGCTGGCAGGGAAGTTATAGTGGCCTTGCCATTCGGCCGCTAACATCTCCGGCAGGCGCCTGCCACCGGCAAAATCCGGTGGGAATCGCCCGGTCGTGCGGACTTCGGACATTGGGCAAACGTATAATAAAGACGGGTCTCCGATGACTCGGACGTAAGCGGCCCGTGACAGATGTCCACCGGATGGATGGACCATGAACGACAATGCCAACAACCTGCCGGATTGGGACACGCTACGAGAGCAGTTTCCGATCACGCGCAACTACAACTTCATGAACCACGCAGCCGCCGCGCCGCTCAGCAAGCGTGCCGCAGATGGCGCGCGGCAATACCTGGATTATGCCGAGCAGAACGCCTACCTGCGTGGCGGCTTCTTCAAACAGGTCGAGCGTGTGCGTGCCGTCGCGGCATCGCTGATCAACGCCAACCCGGACGAAATCGCCTTTACCAAGGGCACGAGTGAAGGGCTCAGCTTCGTCGCCAACGGCCTGAGTTGGCAAAACGGCGACAACGTCGTGATCGCCAACTGCGAGTTCCCGGCCAACGTCTACTGCTGGCAGGCGCTTCGCTCGAACGGCGTACAAGTGCGCACGGTGCTGGAAGAGGAAGGCCGCCTTCCGATCGACCGGTTGATCGAAGCGATCGACAGCCGCACGCGCGTGGTTTCCGTTTCATCCATTCAGTTCGCCAGCGGCTACCGCACGGATTTGGCGACACTCGGCGAGTTCTGCCAGTCCAAGGGCGTGTTCCTTTGCGTCGATGCGATTCAGTCGCTCGGGGCGTTTCCGATCGACGTCAAATCGATGAACATCGACTTCCTCGCGGCCGGCGGGCACAAGTGGCTCTGCTCTCCGGAGGGCAGCGGGCTGTTCTACGTGAGCCGCGAGATTCAGGGCTATCTGCGTCCGACCACGATCGGTTGGATGACGATGCGCGACCCGTTCGAGTTCACCAAGCATCAGTTCGAGTTCGCCGACTCCGCCCGGCGCTACGAGGCGGGCAGCTACAACTTCTGCGGCGTATACGGTATCGGGGCCGCCATCGAGTTGGCGTTGGAGATAGGCATCGAACGCATCAGCCACCGCCTGCTGCACCTGACCGAGCGGCTGACCACGCAGCTTCGTGACAAGGGCTACCGCGTCGTGAGTTCACGTACGCCGGCTGAGTCGAGCGCGATCGTGGCGTTCATCTCCGACCTGCACGACCACGACGAGATTCAAAAGCACCTGGAACGTGAGCACCGGATCGTGATCGCGGTGCGCTCGGGCCGACTTCGCGCCAGCCCGCACTTCTACACGTCGGAACGCGAGATCGACCAACTCGTCGAGCTTCTGCCGAAGCATTGACGATTAGGGCGGGACGCACCTGGCCGGGCGCGTAGGGCGGGCAATCTGCCCCCGCCTCTTCGTCCGCATGCACAAGAACGTTCCGGCGCGCCAGCACCCGTCCCTGCTGTGCCACCGACACGCCAGTGCGTAATCCCCCGCGCGCGCGTCGGCAACGGCTGGCAGAGGGTCCGCTCCACATCTCGGTGGCACATCGCGCCAGGAAGTGAGCAGCCCCCCCACGATCTCGATGGGTTCGATCTTCCGAGCTGCGCGCCAACGCGGGGACCTGCTTACCTCTAGTTGGCGTGGATACGATAGCCGCGCTGTGCATCAGACCCGCACCGACAGTAGATCGCGCCGTCGTCTTGTTACTCACTTTCCTGTGGCATCCGCGCCGGCGCCACGTTCTCGCGCAACCCCACCGAAACCGCACCGTAGCGCGTGGCAAGCATGCCTGTGCTCAGGAACTGATCGGTACCGACCGTGAACGCAAGGACTGAAACCGATGAAGGAATTCCACCGCGTTCGCCAGGGATCTCCCCTACATGCTACTATGCAGGGTCACCGTAGACAACTGGCGGCACACAGGTTTAAGTCCTTTCTATTGATGAGGTTGCGCACTCCATAGTCGAAGGTACCATCGCCGCAACCAGCAATCTACAGCACAGGTTGCCCGTTTCCAGGGCTGCCTCTATAATCCGTGCGTCCGTCCCGGGCCGGGACAGAGCGTTGAGAAGCGCGTGCCTGCAATGCTACCCAACTCTAGGCGTGGCGTCTAAGGAGCTCCAGAGTGCACGTTGCCTCTCAGTAGAAGCCTCGTTCGATACCACACAAGGAGAATATGCCATGTCTATCCGGGTTTTTTCGACGGACACAGATGCAGGCTGCGTCTCTGTCATTGAACAAACGCCTGACAAGAAACACCAGCTCGTTTGCCAAATCCCTGTTGGAAATGCGCCGCGCGGAAGCGTCAGGTTCACCACAGATGGGCGCGGATACGTATCCAATTGTGGGGGTAACACCATTTCCGAGATTAACGGAGTCACCAACCGCGAAGCTGCTCGGATAACGGTAGGTATTGCTCCTCGCGGGATCGGGATTGTTCCTGGAGACACATTCGCGCTAGTGTCAAATTCCGGTTCAGATTGCGTTTCCGTCGTCGACCTTACGGCCCGAAGCGAAATCGCACAGATTGCCGTTGGACGGGATCCGCGCCATATGGCCCTGGCGCCCGACGGCCGGTTCGCCTACGTCGCCGTCTGGGGGTCTCACTACGTTTCGAAAATAGACACGTCGCCGCTACTTGAGAATCGTAGGTCGGACATCAAGACCGACGTACGCGAGGTAGCGAGAATACCGGTCGGCAAGGACGCTCATCCCTATAGCGTGGCAATCGATCCCGCCGGAGAGCGAGCATACGTTGCGAATACTCAGGCCGCGTACATTTCAGTCATCGACCTGAGTACTGACAAGGTGATCCAACAGGTTGACGTCGGCTCGAAGGGAGCACGAGCGATAGCCATTCAGCCCGACGGTGCTCGTGCCTACGCGAGCGTCGAGGACACTTCGGAGGTCGTCGCTTTCGAAACGGCCAACGGAGATGTGGTGCGACGGTTCGATGTGGGCCCAGGGCCGCGCGGCATCGCGATTGACCCACAAAGCGGCGTGCTGTTTAGTTCCAGCTTTTCACGCAGCAAGGCAAAAACAATGCTATCCGGGCGGTTGTTCTCTCCTAACGCTCTTACCATCCTCGACCTCACCAGCATGCGGGACATCAAGAGTGATGATCCACAGGTGGACGAAATACGCGTCGGAACCGGTCCGTGCAGCGTCTCCATCCTCGATCTCGGCGGCATCGTCAAGAAATGAACGTAGCATTCCGTAGCCTGTTTCCGTGGGCACTACTTCCGCACGTCCACAGAGTTTCGCCGCAACCGGCAAGAGAAAAAGCGAAGCTCTATTCACAGAGTTTCCGATGGCTTCGAGCCAACAGAGCCAGAGAGCTTTGCGGGCCTTGGCGTATGGCCGAACAGTTGGGGTGGATTGTGCCGAGTCCGATTGATGTGACGATCGAGCCGCTTGATGACATCGAGGTGGCGATGGAGGAGGACGAAGAACTCGGGGGGATACAAGCCGCAATTCGCGATGCTGATTTCTGGAGGCGCGAATCTTCGTTCATGTGCGTGAAGAACGGCCACTGGCTGCGACTTCACCAGTACCGCGTCGATGGCACATGGCAGACGATGTTTATCCCCAATGGCCAAGGCACGGTTGAATGGCATCTTGGATGGGCTGCCGAGATTCCGAATGGCTA
>JAJDDX010000340.1 GCA_029260055.1 Phycisphaerae bacterium | reverse complement strand
AGCGCGCCCGTCCAGGGGCGCCTTTGCAGCATGATCACGCCACAGAGTGCGAGCGGCATCAGACAAAGCGCCGCGTACTCGGCGTTGGCGTTCCTAATCAGCTTGTCGCCAAGCAGGTACGGATGAAGCAGATAGATATACACGCTGATCCGGGCGGCTGCACCTGAAGGGAGTCCGTGACAGGCCTCCTTCACGAGGAAGTACATGCCTCCGGCCGCGACACACGTCATCAAGACCAACGCCACCCAAGCGGCACTGACGACCGAACCTGTCAGCCAGCTCAGCGCGGCGGCGAGGGCGCCGTAGAGCGGTGCGTAGAAGAGGAAGATCGGCGAACCATACCCGCCGTAGAGATTCGGAGCCCAAGCAGGCGGCACCTGTCCGGAGCGAACAGCCGCGGCGAACTCGCTGATGCGCAGCAGTTCGAAGTTACAGTCGTGGCCTTGCGGAAAGCCGTTGGTCAGCAGAGGGCCGCAAGAGATCAGTACGGCGATCAGCGGCAACAGCCAAGCACCGGAACTCGCATATCTTCTTCGGGGTCTCGCCATTCCGTTCGATCCCGCTGCGGCGCTCGCCCTGCGCCGGTCAGCCGAAAAACATCACGGTTCACGCACGGCAGCCGCGGAGGCGTGCAGTACCGGAAAGTGGCACGCGACCCGATGCCCTCCGTCGAGTTCCTCGTTCAGCATCAAATCCGGGGCTTCATCGCGGCAGAGGTCCGTCGCGTGTCGGCACCGAGGATGGAACGCACAGCCGCCGGGCGGATCGATCGGGCTGGGCACGTCTCCTATC
The DNA here is from genome assembly GCA_029260055.1 of Phycisphaerae bacterium. GTDB lineage: Bacteria > Planctomycetota > Phycisphaerae > UBA1845 > UBA1845 > JADFOB01. The sequence continues at coordinate 26,878 of JAJDDX010000340.1, read as the reverse complement.
GGTGTGTGCCGGCGCCGCGCGGATGTCGGATCGATGTTCGGGACGGCTTCCAGCAACGTATGCGTATAGGGATGAGCCGGCCTCGCATAGAGATCATCCACATCCGCGATTTCAACGATCCTGCCGAGATACATGACCGCGACGCGATCGCTGACGCACCTCACGACCGCGAGGTCATGCGCGATGAAGAGATAAGTGAGGGCGAATTCGGTCTGCAAATCCCGCAACAGATTGAGCACCTGAGACTGCACGGACACATCGAGGGCGCTGACCGGCTCGTCACAGATGACCAACTTCGGCTTCAGTGCTAGAGCGCGGGCGATGCCTATTCGCTGACGCTGTCCTCCCGAAAGCTCGTGCGGGTAGCGCGCGGCATCCGAAGGTCGCAATCCGACCTTCGTCAGCAGGTCGGCGACAGCCGCATCACGCTGGGGCCGGGTGAGCGCCGCGTGGATGACCAATGGCTCGGCAATGCTCGAACCGACGGTCATCCGCGGATTCAAACTTCCGAAAGTATCTTGGAACACGATCCGCATATCACGACGCAGCCCGCGCAGCTCGGTGCGCGACGCGGAAAGCACGTCGACACCGCCGAATATCACGCTGCCGGCCTGCGAATCCACGAGCCTGAGAATCGCCCGCCCGAGCGTGGATTTACCGCACCCGCTTTCGCCGACGAGGCCGAGCGTTCGCCCGCGCGGCACGTCGAACGTGACGCCATCGACGGCACGCACCGAGCCGGCGATACGGCCCAGCAGACCACGTCGCACGGGGAAAGAGACGCGCAGGTCACGCACCGTAAGGAGCGCATCGCTGCTGTCTGCAGGTCGAGTTGTGTAAGCTGCGTGTGACGAACCGGGCACTTCAGTCTCCCCCGAGCGTCCTCGCACGATGCTCCAGCGTCCGCCGCTGCTCGCTATCGAGCGGCAACGCACGTATTGCGCGCTGATAGAGCCGAACCGCGCCGCGGAGGTCGCCCTTGAGCGCACGAAGTTCGGCTTGGCAGATCAGAACGGGAGTGGCGTCCGGTGCGAGCTTTGCCGCTCGGTCCGCCAGACGCTGTGCCTCGTCGAGGTCAGGTCCTTCCCGGCGTTCGACCAGTAGCATCGCCAGCTCGATGGTCAGCTGCGTGGCGTCGGGTCTGATGGCAAGGCATCGCCGATAGCGCTGAATCGCCTCGTCTCTGAGGTTGAGATACACCAGCACCACGGCGTATTCGCTTTGCCACTCGAAGGAATCGGCGAACCGTTCGTCGTGCTGTTTCAACTTGGCGAGCGACTCGTCCGCGCGTCCGACTTCGCGCAGCCTCCTCACGAGCGCGAGCTGTCCGTCAATGTCATCGGGATCAGCCTCAGCACGCTGCTCGAGATCATCGAGCTGCCGTGAGTGACGCTCACGCAGCCGCTCGCTGGCGTAGGCGAGCAGTTCGACGGTCGGAGGATGGCCGGGCACATGCATGTCGGCTATTTGTAAGTGCTTGGCGGCCAGCTCCCACGCTCCGGCTGTAAGGTACGCCCGCCCGAGCACACGCTGGCTGTCCGTGGAGCCGGGGTCCATCTCGACTGCGCCGATCAGGATCTCGATGCCTCGCGGCAGCGCGTCGGGATCGCCGCTGTCGAAGGCAAGCCATCTGCCGTAGTGGTAGCGCGCGCCGATCGCCTCTGGGTGATCGCGGTAAGCGGCGGCGTAAAGGGTCCCGTTGTGGCGCCATTCAGTATTGCGAATCCAACAGCGTGCGGCCATGCCACACAGGATGACACACCCGGCCATGATCCACGCGGGCCTCTTCGGTATCTGCGCTAAGGCGAAACCACCGACAACCGCCACCCACACCGACGGCAAATACCAGATACGCTCCGCAACGAACACCTGGATCAGCACAAGGGCATTGGAGGTCGGAAAGTAGGATACCGCGATCGCCGCGACAGCCAGCGCGACACCACGATGGCCTTGCCGCCACGTCCGGATCGAGAAGAGGACCAGGGCCACGGTAACGGCGACTCCGACCAGGACGTGTGGATCGAGCGGGCTCGTGGCCAACCGAATCGCGTTGATCGAGTAATTCACGCTGAGCACGCCGGGCCAGAGGGTCTTGGCCCAGTACATCCCCCAAAGCTGCACGACGCCGAGGGCATGCTGCCACACGGGCGCATCGACCAGTACGTTGACGGTCTTGGTCAGCGCGGGCTTTTGGTGGAACTGTCCACCCAAGGCGTGGTAACGCAGGGCGACGTAGCACATCGCTGGAACGACGACGTACGCAAGGCGGAACAACGACTGCAATCGAAACGACACGAAGCTCCGCCCTTCGCACTTCCGGCGGTTCCAGCGCAGGAACAGGTCGAACAGAGGGATGATCGCGACAACTGTGACGCCGCTTTCCTTGGCCCCCATCGCGACAAAGGCAGCAAGCGACGCACCCGCGATCCACCGAACCCTATTGGCCCCCTTGGCCGCGTTCACAAACCGCTCGTGGCACATCAGCGCGATTAGGATCGCGCCGGCTGCCAGCAGGTCCGCGCGACCGACGACATTGTTGAGCACACCGGTGTGAATAGGTAGTACCGCGAAGATCAAACCCGCGACGAGCCCGACGCCCACCGTCCCGCCCAATGGCCGGCACATCCGCACGATCAGGCCGGTGACAAGTGCATGAAGCAGGATATTCACGACATGATGAGGCCACGCACTGACCACACCGAGGCCGCGCATGACGCGATAGGAACTCAGTGCGACAGGTCGATAGAGCAGGTCGCGGTTCGGCGTCGCGAGTTTGGCGTCGGACCAGTAGTCGGTGGTCCAGATCGCCCCCCACTGCCCCGGTTCGTTGACCTTGTTATTGTGCTGGACAATCGGAATCCCATCATCGCAGAAGTCGTTCGGCAGCACGTTGACAAAGCAGGCCACGGCCACGGCCGCCGCCAGCCATTCCGCCCGGCGCCAGCCGCCACCGCCACCGCCACCGCCCGTGTCAAGGGAAGTGCCGGTCATGGGCCGCATGCCCCGCGGACAGCCGCCACGAATGCCTCGGTCCTTTTCGAGTCCTTCCGACCCGGCTCGGTTTCGACACCGGAACTGACATCGACGCCGGCCGGACGGATCGCTCGGATCGCTTCCGCCACGTTGTCCGGCGTCAGTCCGCCGGCGAGGAGCACGGGCGGGAGCCCAGAATCCCGGTGTGCATCGAGGAATTCGGCAATCAGGCCCCAATCAGCGACGTGCCCGGTGCCGCCCAGTTTCCCGGAAACGCCCGCATCGAACAGCAGATAATGGGGCGGAGCATCCACGGCCGACGTCAAGAACGCAGCGAGTCGATCCAGCGAGTCGGGACCCGATACCCGGCAGGCCAGGATGGTCTCGAAGCCGGAGGCGGCAAGTCGCGCCGGCACGTCGGGCTTGATCGCGCCGTACACCTGGATGCGACGCAAGCCGGCCGCCGCGAGTTCCAGCAACAGCGCGCTACCCGGCGGGTTCTGCACACAATCGACTAACGCTGCCGCTGCCGACGGGTCATTCAGGGTGGAAAGAAGTCGGCACGCCGCGGAGGGCTCGATGCGTCTCGGCCCGGCCACGAGGTTCAGACCGATCCAGTCGGCACCCGCGCGCAGTGCCATGGCAGCGTCGTCGGCTTGGGTGATGCCACAGACTTTGACGATCATCGTGCCTCGCCGAGTGGTCAACGCCGTGCCCGGATGGTACGCTAGCGACCGGTAACGACGGCACTTTGGACCCGGGCGACCTGCACCATAAACCAGTGCGGGGATCATGTCGAATAGAAGCTCGGACGAGGTCCCAGCCATGACCTCGCCGACAGGAGTGGAACCGTGAGACACGCTTGTGCGGCTACCACCGCCGCCTTCCTGATATTCTCATGCGCCGGTTGCCGGACGGGCGGCGCAGCCGACCGTTACGGGAAAGTCTTCTACCTCGACGGGGCGGGCAACTGGAGCGACGGCGGAACCGGTGTCGCCAGCGGCCTGCGGGCGGCGGGGTTCCACGGCGATGTCGAGGAGTACGTCTGGACCACATCCTTCAACCCGCTCGTGGATCAGGTCAACATCGTCGCGGCGAAGGTACGAGCGGCCGAACTCGCCAGGAAGATCGAGCGTTATCGACGACGTTATCCGGACAACCCGCTGCACATCGTGGCCCTGTCCGCGGGCACGGGCGTGGCCACATGGGCCGTAGAACAGCTCGAAGGTGAAGTCGGCATCGACAACATGGTCATGCTCGGCAGCTCGATCTCGCACGACTATGACATGTCCGCTGCATTATCCCATATGACAGGCAGGATCTACGTCTACAGTTCGCCCCACGACTGCGTGCTCGAGACCGTGCGTAAAGTCGGGACCATTGACGGTAAGCGCGGCGTCGAGTCGGCTGGAGCCGTCGGCCTGACCGCGCCCGCCGATTACGAGGACCGAGTCGTCAACACGCGCTGGTCGCGTGAGTGGTTGCGATACGGTTGGACGGGAGCGCACTCCGATTGCACCAACGCGGAGTTCGTACGCCGAGAGATCGCGCGGCATGTGATGACGGAGAGTACGCGACGGAAAGCACGACTGGCCGCAGGTGGCGCCGTCGCACCGGCCGTGCTCACCGCCTCCGATCAGTAGTTCGCCCCGGCGCGATGCACCGGCCCGCGTGCGATTCGTGTCGAAACACGGTAGTGTGCGTCTATGAGCGAACGACTGAAACAGGGGCGACGATTCGCCAAGCGCAGCCTCGCGGTCAACGGTGCCCTGGCCATGGTGAAGCTGGCCGCCGGCATCGTGGGCAATTCCTATGCGTTGATCGCTGATGCCGTCGAGTCGCTCGGCGACATCTTCAGTTCGTCGGTCATCTGGGGCGGCCTGGTCATCGCGTCCAAGCCGGCCGACCACAACCACCCCTACGGCCACGGCAAGGCCGAACCCCTCGCCGCTTTGACCGTCGCGCTGCTTCTCATTGCGGCCGGCGTCGGCATCGCGATCGAAGCCATCGCGCACATCCGATCGCCGCAAAGTACCCCGGCACTGTTCACCTTGCCTGTCTTGATCGGCGTGATCGTCGTCAAGGAGTGGATGTATCGCTACGGAGCGCGGACGGCCGATCAGATCGACAGTGCAGCCATCAAGGCCGATGCTTGGCATCATCGCAGCGACGCGCTCACGTCGTTAGCCGCGGTCATCGGCGTGTCCATCGCCGTGATCGGCGGCGAAGGCTACGAGGCGGCCGACGGCTGGGCGGCGTTGGCGGCATGCCTGGTGATCATGGCCAACGGCCTGCATTTCGTCCGAACCGCCGTCATTGAATTGATGGATACCGTCCCCGAGGCCGACGCGGCCGACGCCATCGCGTCCATCGCCCTCGGCGTCGACGGTGCCTTGGACGTGGAGAAGGTGCTGATCCGCAAGATGGGGCCGAGCTACTATGTCGATCTGCACCTCGAAGTGGACCCCGACCTGACGGTTCACGACGCCCACGCGATCGCACACGCCGTGAAGGACGAAATCATGGCGGCCCGTGCGGGGGTGGCCGACGTGCTCGTCCACGTGGAACCCCACGAACCAGCCGACTCTTGATAACCGCGAGTCGGACGCTCACGCGCCGTCCTACGCGGGCAAGTCCGCCCAGACCACGCCTTCACGCAATTCAACCGAGTAGGATCGGACCCGCGCCCGGTCCGAATGAGTACATACGCCGGTCGCCAGGTCGAACTCCCACTGATGCCAACGACAGGACACGACTTGCCCGTCCAGGTCACCGCCGGCAAGGTTACCGCCGGCATGGGGGCAGGCGTTGTCGATGACGAACACGCGATCCAGCGCCGGAAGATGGAAGACCGCAAGCTCCTTGCCCTCGATCGAGACGAACGTACCCGCCCCCTCTTGGCACTTGTCCAGCGGAATAATCTCGACGAATGGCACGATGGTAGCCGTCCGTGTGGGCCGTTGAAGTCTCTTAGCTTCGGGGTCTGAGCCGCCCGCGCTGCGGCAGACCACTCGCAAGGCGGAGTGTACGCGAAACGATGGTGGGCTCAAAACCGAGCCTGCCGGGCGTGGCCAAGGGCCGGCAAAGCCGATATGGTCTGTGCATCGTTTTGTGCGGTCGGTGGGCCGGTGGAGAACGACTCGACCGCCCCACCACCATTTTGGAGCCCGTGCGACCCGTGCCACGCAAGAAGAGAGACAAGCCGAAACCACCCGCCGCGCAGCCGAAGTTCAACTGGCGTGCCCTGCTCCCGCTGGTCCTCGTATTGGCCGGGATAGCTGTGTACGCCACCAGCTTCGACGGCGCATTCGTCTTCGATGACAACCGTCACATCATCGACAACCCACGGATTCGCACGGTCGTACCGCCCTGGACCGCCATGAGCGGGCGACGCCCCATCCTCGACCTGACGCTGGCGGCGAACTACGCAGCCGGCAAGCTCGAGACCCGCGGCTATCACGCGGTCAACTTGACCATCCACATCCTGGCTGCGATGACGCTGTTCGGCGTCGTGCGGCGGACGCTGTTACGGCCCTTGTGCCGGAAACGGTACGTGACGGCTGCGCCGTGGATCGCGCTGGCCACGTCCCTGATCTGGCTGGTACACCCGCTTCAGACGCAGGCGGTGACCTACATCGTTCAGCGCGGCGAAGCGCTGATGGGGTTGTTCTACCTGCTGACGCTCTACTGTGTGATCCGCGGCGCGGACTCGCCGCGTCGGGCTGCGTGGTACGCGGCCGCCGTGGCGTCGTGCGCCCTGGGCATGGGCAGCAAGGCGGTGATGATCACCGCACCGTTCGTGCTTCTGCTCTTCGATTGGGTGTTCATCACGGGTTCGGTCCGCGATGCACTGCGACGCCGCTGGATACTCTACCTATGCTTGATCGGCACGCTCGCGGTGCCTGTCGCCTCGGGCGTCATGCGTGGCGTGCTCAACACGAACCCGACAGCCGGAGTCACGGTCGGCTTCGCCTTCAAGGACATCACGCCGATTCAGTACCTTGCGACGCAATTCGGTGTGCTCACGCACTATCTAAGGCTCTCGGTCGTACCCTATCCGCTTTGTTTGGATCACGACTGGCCGATCGCGCGCGTGGCGGGTGATATTGTGCCGTTCGCGATCTTCATCGGCGCCCTATTGATTGGCACGGCCTGGGCCTTCGTGCGCAAGCCGTGGCTCGGATTCGCCGGAGCATGGTTCTTCATCATCCTTGCACCTACGTCGAGCATCGTGCCGATTCGCGACCCGGCGTTCGAACACCGCATGTATCTGCCGTTGGCAACTGTCGTTGCGCTGACGGTTCTCGCCGCACACTGGTTGCTGTGCTATGCATCGACGCGGTTCAACTGGCGTGCGCGGAACTCCGCTGTCGTGGCGACGGTTCTGGCCTTGGTAGTCACGACTGCATTGGGCTACGGCACAGCCGTCCGCAACCGAGCCTACGAGAGCAAGCTGATCATGTGGGAGGACGTGCTTACCAAGCGTCCCAACAATGCCCGCGCGCACAACGCGATCGGAGCCGTGCTCGTCGGACTCGGGCGGCAGGACGACGCAATCACGCACTATCGGGAAGCGGTCCGGATTCATCCGATTTACTACGACGCGTTCTACAATCTCGGCACCGGGCTGTTGCGGCAGCGTAAGGCGTCCGAGGCGGCGGATGCACTCGGCGAAGCGGTGCGTCTCAACCCCAGACATGTTCTCGCGCGGCTGAACCTGGCGCACGCGCTTGCGCAGTTGAAGCGCCAAGATGAAGCCGTCGAGCAGTGCCGCGCCGCGATCGAGGTGGATGCGAGTAACTTCCGGCCCCATTATACGCTGGGCGAAATGTTGTCCCAGCAGAGTCACTGGGCTGACGCTGTCGAGGCCTATCGTGCGTGCGTCGGACTGAACCCAAGGTTCGTCCCGGCTCACTACAAGATGGGCCGCTGCCTTCTTCGCGCCGGGCGGCCCGACGAGGCGGTCGAACAGCTTCGCAAGGTACTGGTGCTCGACCCAAGCCACGACCAAGCCAAGCGCGCGCTCGAATCCATCACGGGCCTGCGCGGCGGTTGACGCGGCACTACACCGATACCCTGCCGAGACATGTGGCGTCGGGATCTATCCGGCGCGGATTCCCGATTGCCAGGCGAGCCACGAGAGCCCAACGTGCCCGCTTGCGCCGCCCATGAAGGGCGACACTTACTTTGGCTAGATGGTGCCCTCCGCCCAACTCAGCCGAAGCGGTCGTGCCACAATCCGGATGAACACGGGCAAACGAGTTTGCCCATGCCACCCGTTTGTGCGCACCGGTCGCTCGGCGTACGATCTTCCGCATTATGGCCATGAAATCCCAGACACAGCGGGGCCTGCTGATCGGCCTTGTCGCGTCGATCGCCTCTTGCGGGCTCGTCGGCGTCTGGTGCCTGCTGGTCGGCAACTTCGGATCATTCGAGGGCAAAGTCCTCGGCACGACCGCCACGGTCGCGGGTGCGTCGATCCTCGGGCTTGCCAGTGCGATTCCGTGGGAGCGGCGGCGTTGGCACCCGGTCGGGCCGTTCGGGATGGCGTGCGTGGCGATCGCGTTCGTTCTTGTCGTGGTCGCGATCTGGAGCGAGCCCTGGCGATGGAATGACCGTGTGCTCTCCCACAACTTCGAGCGGGCCCTCGGGATCGCCTGCGTAGCGGGCGTTGCATTCCCCCATATCGGTCTGATGTCCCTGGCGAGGCTCAGGCGTGACTACCGTTGGATCCGCTTCTGCACCCTCACCGCAGTCGCCCTGCTTGCGATTCAAATCGACATCACGATCCTGCTCGAGCCGAACGACGACGCGTGGTTCCGTTTCATGGGCATCGTCGGGATCTTCGTGGCGTGCGGGACGGTCGCCGTGCCGATCCTCCACCGCGTGTCAGCCATCAAGAAGCGAGAGGCGGTGAAGACGGTCGAACTCGCCCTCTCGATGACCTGCCCGCGCTGCGAGCTTGCTCAGCAGTTGCCGGCCGGTCGATCGAAGTGCAGCCAGTGCGGCCTGCGCTTCCTGATCGAGATCGAGGAGGAGTCGTGCGAGCAGTGCGGCTATCCGCTCTACAAGCTGGAATCCGCCACCTGCCCGGAGTGCGGCACGCCGATCGTGGGGGAGTGAGCGCACGTCAGGTCGCGCCGGTCCGCATCCTCAAGAATCACGGGACGGCTCCGACAGCCGTCGCACGACTTAACCGGCGCAGCTTCTTCCGCGCGATCTTGTAGGGATTGTATGGCTCAGACCACGGACGCTTCAGGACCTGGGTCAAGAGTACTGAAGCGAGCATGAGAATCGGGCCGGCGGTCATCTTGAACACTTCGGATGTGCTGCCCCAGAACACTGCAATGAGCAACCCGAACGGCGCAGTGAAGGCGAAGACGGCCAAATGAAACCAGGCAATCACGCCAAGCCACGGCCGTCGGAAGCCGTGCACCGCGCCAAAAATGTATATGGACCACGCCCACGCAATTCCCGCGGGTACAGCCAGCACGAGGCCGCAAATGAACCGGCTGACCAGCCACGATCCTCCTGTCAGCGCCAACACCAGTAAGGAGCCCATGCAGACCGCGATGGGCGTCTCGAAGCTGTTGACCTCCTTCTCGGTCAGGCCGGCTGCGTACTCCAGGTCGGACAGTGTGTTCGACTGCCCACATTCCGGGCACCGCAGCGGGTCGCCGGATTGTCCGCGCAGGTCGTACTCGCAGAACAGGCAAAGCAGTCCAACCGACTCGGGTCCACCGTCCATTTCGCTTTGCGCATCCATGGTGACGGACTCTCGTTCACGGCTTGACGGTCACGCGGATCGGCGGGTTCTTATAGCACGTGTAGCCCCACCAGATGCAGCCAATCACGCCGACAACACCGAGAGCCGTCACGCCGATGGGGTCGATCGCATCCAGCAGCGCCGAGAAGATCGCCTTACCCGCCTGGGTCTTCAGCGACCCTGACGAGTGCTCGTCCTTGGTCAGGAAACCACTCGCGAGTGCCCCTGTGAAGAGAGCGATGCAAGCGGCGAGAACGCCGGGCCCCAGCGTGGCTCGCGCGGGCGTGTGTTCCTTTCGTTTGAACTTCGCCTTCGTCCCGAAGTGCCTGCGAAAGGACTCGACGATCTCGTTGAAAACGTCAAGGTCCGGCAGCGCCATTTCGTCTCGGGCCACGCCGTGCGACATGACCGCAGCCCCCAGAGACTGATAAGCGAGCACCAAGCTCAGCCGCTTCTCGTCACCAACGACGCACACCACCTTCTTGTGCGGAACCTTCGTCGCATCGGCAAGGCGAACCTCGGCGGGAATGCCCTCGACGAGAAGCTCGTGCGCGAGTTGCGCCACTTGCTCCGCCGGGAGGCGAAGGACGTACGAAGCTTCGTCCGAGATCGCCAGCAGGAGTGCCCGACCTTGATCCGTGAATTGCCACACATCGACTCCGTCGGGCGTTGTCTGACCGACCATAGATACCACCTCCGCACTGGTACTCGAGCTTCGCCACCCTTCACACTGGTGCCGGGTCGGCGCTCGAGCAGTCTTGTAGCACGCCTGAGGCGCATCTTCAATCAGACCGAAGCGGGTGGCGCACTCCCACTGGAACGAAAACGCTGCTTTCCGATGGTCACGCAGTGTCGTGAGCCTGCCGGCGCGGAAGTGAGACTGTGCCCGCCACGAGAAGAAGCAGGACCATTACACCAACGCCCCAAATCGAGACGGCGGGCACGGCATTCGATCCGTATCGCGGGACTCTGGCGATCCATGCCTCGCTGTTGCCCAAGGGGTTGAGGCCCTGGCCGACGAGCACCGTGCCGTCAGCCGAGACACCGCTCGCAAGGGCCACCAGCCAGCCGTCCGTGCTCACGCCGAAGCTCGCCTGCAGCACCTCCGCCATGTTCCGCATCCCGTGAGGCTCGTCCCAGATCATGGCACCACCAAGTCCGTATCCGATGATGACAGACCCGTCGGCTGACGCGGCCCGCGCGCTGCTCGCGAAGACCGAGCCGTGCTCGGGGTCCAGCGTCACAAAGCCGGTCGGCTGCGTCCAGTAGTACGCTTCATCGACTGAGTCCCCCGCCCTGGCGTCGCCAACAATGACACTCCCATCGGCGGATATCCCCCAGCCCAGCGCATAGAACAGCCCGCCCGGTACATCACCGAGCCCGACCATGCCCGTGGCCTCAGTCCATCGAAATGGTTGCACGTCGAACTCGCCCGATATGCTCTGTCCGCAGACTACCGAGCCGTCAGAGGACAGGTCGAACGCTTGACTGTCGATGTGCTGTCCCGGCAGCGAGCCCAGTGAGACCATTCCAGTCGCTTCGGTCCAGCGGAATGCCAGTAAGCCGCCGGCGGAGTACCCGACGCCGGCGATGACCGATCCGTCGGCTGAGGCATCGAACGCGTCGCCACCTGTGAATGTACCCGTCAGATCGACCAGCTCGACCATCCCCGTTTGCTGTGTCCAGCGGTAGGGTTTTCCGGAGGCCCGCCCCACCACGACCAAACCGTCGGCCGACACGCCACGGGCATGACTGTCGACCGGGGCGCCATCCAAATCGCCAAGACCGATCATGCCCGCCTGATCCGTCCAAACGAACGCCTCGAAGTTGCTGCCGGCTGCCGCCGACCGTGAAAACCCGACGACCACCGTGCCGTCGGCCGACACGTCCTCGGCAATGCTGAGCCCGTCTCCACCCGGCAAGTGCCCCAGGCCGGTGAACGACGCGGGCTCGCTGGCGACAGCCGGCGACCCGATCGCACCACAGAGCAGTGCAATCCCGGAATATGCAGCACGTCGTTTCTTTGCGCGTCGGGCGGGGCACCACCCATCAGCCGGCCGCAACGACACTCTCAATTCTGAGTCACGGCTGCAATCATCGACGGTCGTGCGATCTCGATATGACATGGTGAACCCTCCACCGCGTGCGAGCATGCACGCCGGCACTCTGTGTCACGCGGGCAGGTCGCAAGACCAAGCTCACACAAAGCCTACGTCAGACACGGAGACCCAAGTTTCATGAGAATCGACCCGGAAGATTACTGTACCCATTCGCCGGACAAACTGCAACGGGTTGTGTGACGTGTATGCGGAGAATCCTCGCGTACAGCGGGCTGACGTGTGCAATTGGGGTCGCCATCTGCCTTTGGGGCTGGAATACGCCACTTGCCCGGAATGCGGCACGCCGATCGTGGGGACGTGAGCACACAACAGTAGGCGTACGCCCGCCAAGACGAGAAAACGCCCCGCCCGCTCCCGAAGGAGCAGACGAGGCGTTGGTGCGGTTCTTACGTTGTCGTGTAGCCGCGGGCTACTTCTTCTCGATCAGGCTCGTCACCACGCTCGGGTCAGCCAGCGTGGAAGTGTCACCGATCTTGTCCGGCTCGCCCTCGGCGATCTTGCGGAGAATACGCCGCATGATCTTGCCACTGCGCGTCTTCGGGAGGCCCGGTGCCCAGTGGATGACATCCGGCGCGGCGATCGGGCCGATCTCCTTGCGGACGTGCTTGACCAGCTCCTTCTTGAGCTCGTCGGTGTACTCCTCGCCGGCCATCAAGGTCACATAGGCGTAGATGCCCTGACCCTTGATCTCGTGCGGGAAACCGACGACGGCCGCCTCGGTCACGGCCGAGTGTGATACCAATGCACTTTCGACTTCCGCGGTACCCATGCGGTGGCCCGACACGTTGATGACATCATCAACCCGGCCTGTGATCCAGTAGTAGCCGTCATCATCGCGGCGGCATCCGTCACCGGTGAAGTAGTAACCCGGGTAGGTCGTGAAGTAGGTCTCTTTGAATCGCTTGTGGTCGCCGTAGAGGGTCCGCATGATTCCGGGCCACGGCTCGGAGAGACAGAGCACGCCGCTTCCCGGGCCGTCGATCAGCTTACCCTCCGGCTCTAGCAACGCCGGTGAGACGCCGAAGAACGGCAGCGTGGCTGAGCCCGGCTTGGTCGCGATGGCGCCGGGCAGCGGCGTGATCAGAATGCCGCCGGTCTCGGTCTGCCACCACGTATCGACGATCGGGCAGGTCTCGTGGCCGATCTGCTTGTGGTACCACATCCAGGCTTCAGGGTTGATCGGCTCACCGACGGAGCCGAGAGTTTTCAGGCTCGAAAGGTCGTGGGCCTTCGGGAACGAGTCGCCCTCGCGCATGATCGCTCGGATGGCGGTCGGCGCGGTGTAGAACTGGTTCACCTTGTACTTGTCGACGACATCCCAGAATCGCCCGGCGTCGGGATAGGTCGGGATGCCCTCGAACATCAGCGTCGTCGCCCCGGAACAGAGCGGGCCGTAGACGATGTAGGAGTGGCCGGTGACCCAGCCGATGTCGGCTGTACACCAGTAGATGTCGCCGTCGTGGTAGTCGAAAACGTTCTTGAAGGTCGTGGCGGTGTAGACCATGTAGCCGCCGGTCGTGTGCAGCACGCCCTTGGGCTTACCGGTCGAGCCGGAGGTATAGAGGATAAAGAGCGGATCTTCCGCGTCCATCCATTCCGGCGGGCAGTCGGGCGACGCATCTTTCATGGCGTCGTGCCACCAGACGTCGCGGCCGGCCTTCATCTCGATGTCCAGCGTGCCGGTCTTGAGCCGCTGATAGACCACGCAGGTCTTGACGTTGACGCCCTGTCCGGCGGCCAGTTCCATCGCCTTGTCGGCGTTGGCCTTTAGCGGCACCGGTTTGGCACCGCGATAGGTGCCGTCGGTCGTGACCAGGAACTCGCAGGTCGAGTCGACGATCCTGTCGGACAGTGAGTCGGGGCTGAATCCACCGAAGACGATCGAGTGAACGGCACCGACGCGAGCGCAGGCGAGCATGGCGATGGCCAGTTCCTTGACCATGGGCATGTAGATCGAGACGCGATCGCCCTTCTTGACCCCGTTTGCCTTGAGCACGTTGGCGAACTTGCAGACTTCGGTGTGCAACTCGCGATAGGTCAGCTTCGCGTCTTCGCCGGGCTCGTTGCCTTCCCACAGGATGGCGACCTGATCGCCGCGCGTATCGAGGTGGCGGTCCAGCGCGTTGTACGTCACGTTCGTCTTGGCGCCCTTGAACCACTCGATGGAGATGTCGCCCTTGAAATCGAACTCACGCACCTTGGTCCACTTCTTCTTCCAGTAGAAGCCCTCGGCGATCTCACTCCAGAAGCCCTCGGGGTCGGCGATGGAGCGGTCGTACATCTCCTTGTACTGCCCGAAGGAATTGATGTGCGCCTTGGCGACCACGTCCGCGCGTGGCGCGAACATGCCGTCCGCGGTTTCCGGTGTTGTGCTAAGTGTTCCGGTCATCGTCCTATTCACTCCTGCAGAAAGAGTCCCCAGCCCGCACACGGCCCCGACCTCGGCTCAAGGTCGGAGCGCAATCCTGGATGAAACGGTCACGGCGGAAGACGCAACGGTCAACCGCGAGATTCCCCGTGTGCGGACTGCGTCGAGCTGTGCTTACAGTGCCGCTAGATTGTAGCGCTACTCGCGCTTTAGCAAACGGACAAGGCTGTCGCACGTCCGCGCAGTGGCGCCCTGATTCCGGAGCACCACCTCTTTGGCGCGCGATCCGATGTCGGCCGCCGCGGGCTTGTCGGACAGGATCGTCCGCACCGCATCCGCCAGAGCGTCCGGTGAATCCACGATGCGGATCGCGTCGGAGCCGCGCAGAGCCCTTATCGGAAGCTGAAAGTTATCGGTATGCGGACCGACAACGATCGGCTTGCCCAGGGCCGCGACCTCCATGGGGTCCGATCCACCCATCGCCACGAGCGAGCGACCAACGAAGACTACATCGGCAAGCGAGTAGAACTTGCGGAGTTCACCCATTGTGTCGCCCAAGCGGACGGCACTATCGGGCACTGGGGCCGCTTCGTGTCCGTCCGAGCACTCGGTCCGACGGAGGCACGTGAATCCCGCCCGCTGAACCAGGCGTGCCACCTCGTCAAACCGCTCCGGCTTACGAGGGACAATTGCCAGAATCGGGACGGTGGCCCCGCCGCTCGTTTGCGGAACTTCATGCATGCCTCGTGCCAGAGCGCCTTGACCATCGAGCAGGAGGCGGTAGGCCTCGAGGAGCATTGCCTCCTCGCCCGGGCCCGTACTGCCGCATACCCACAAAGGACGTGACGATTCGAGTTGCATGGCTCGCGCAAGCTCGTCCGCTCCTTCCACCTGGTCGACCACGACCGCCGAATCCCATTTCAGAGAGGATGTGACCTCGACGCGATCGGCCGGCGTGCCGACCCGCTTGAAGCGGTCCGCGATCTCATCGTCCTGCGCGCCGACCCATGCAAGTCGAGCGAACATCGATCGCCCGAGTGCTCCGAGCCATGCCAACCGTCGGGCACTTCGCTCGGTAAGGCGGCCGTTGACCACCGCCACGGGAATTCCCCTCGCGGACGACATCCGCACGTGGTTGAACCAGACCTCCAACTCGACCAGCACGATCAAGGAAGGATTGATCCGCGTCAGTGCCCGTGAGATGACGAGGCTGAAGTCCAGCGGGAATCGAAAGACACGATCGCGACCGTAGAAGTGAACGGCGCGTGCGAAGCCGGTATCGGTGGTGGTCGAGACGACAATCTCATGATCGGGAAGCCGCCGTTGAAGTTGCTCGACCAAACGAGGGGTGGCGTTGATTTCACCCAGCGATACCGCGTGAATCCAAACGCGCGGCTTGGACCGGTCGAACGTTCGTACGGACCCGAACCTCTCCCGCCAACCGCGCCTGTTCTTGCCGAGTAGCAGCGCGTTGTATAGCGCGATCGGCAGGTAAGCCAGTCCGGCGAGCACGTACAGAAGGTCCGCAACCCATCGCATAGACGGCGAATGTAGCCCGCAGCCGCCCGACCGGCAACTTCGCGGGCGCTACGCCGGTTTATGGCGGCTGTCGCCCGGTTCGAGCGTGGCCACTCGGGTGTCAACATGGTACGATCGCCGGACGGAACCGACCCGGCGGGACCGTCTCCCCCGGACCGTCTTTTAGGAGTCAATCATGGATGCACAGAAGAGCATCGATCTACTCAATACCGCCGTCGCGGACGAGCTCCAGGCCGTTCATCAGTACATGTACTGGCACTTCCACCTCGACGACCAGGGCTTCCCGCCGCTAGCGTCGATGTTGCACCGCATCGCGATCATGGAAATGGGGCATGTGGAGAAGCTCGCCGAGCGTATCCTCTTTCTCGGCGGCGATGTCGAGATGGCTGCTGCCGGCGCCGTCGAGAAGATCACCGATCCCGAGGCCATTCTCGCCAAGGCAGCGGCGATGGAGCGCGGCGCGGTCGAGATGTACAACAACTCTGCCCTCGAGTGCTCCGCGAACGCCGACGCCGCCACGAAGCAGGTGTTCGAAAGCCTCGTCAACGACGAGGAAGGTCACTTCGATGAATTCGACCGGCAAATGGACAACATCAAGCGGTTCGGACCGAACTACCTGGCACTTCAGTCCTTCGGCACGGCACCTCCGGCGGCGGGAGGTGCGGGCTGAGTCCGCTGGCAACCTCTCGTCGGTGCCCCGGTGGTCCCAAGCGCCGCCCGGTTTGACCGTATCTACCGCTCTCGCTAACCTTTACGATCGTGCGTCGGTCCGGGCAGACCCTGGTGGGCCGTCGTGGCGCGGCGATGAAGGTGTCGTCGGCGCAGACTCTGGCGGAAGGATTTGACGATGATCGCATCTCGGAGATGGGGGTATCTCCTGGCCGCGGCTATGGTGATCGTGGTCGGCTGTCGCGATGACGAACCGACGCCCTCCCACTACCGCGACTTGGGCGACGGCGCGCGGACCTTGACGCCGGTCGGCTCGTCGTGGCATTCCGTGGCCTACCGGGCGGGCGATCGGGCTGACTGGGTCGCTTTCCGTGAGTTGGGCGCGGAGGCAGAACGCGACGTGGCCGACGAGGGCGCGGGCGATGCAACCGCCGACACATCCGAAGTCGAGACCGAAATCCGCGACCTGATCCAGGAGTACAACGAACTCGCCGCCGAGCGCGATTTCGATGAAATGCTTCTCTATCACGCGAAGTCGCAACGCGACGATGTCAGGCCGCTTATGGACCTGGCGAAGACGATGGTCGAGAAGCTCGATGCGCTGCGCGAGGCTCTGGAGGAGAAGCTTCCCGACGAGCAGGAGCGCATCGCCGCCACTTTCGCACTCATCGATGCGGGATCCAACAACTCCCTGAAGGTGCAGACGCTGACTGCGGACAGCCCCACCGAAGTCACAGGTACGACGCCGCCGGGCTCGCCCATTCCGGCTTACAAGTTCACGTACGCCGACGAAGAGTGGTCGATTGAGATCCCACAGCTTCCCGACATAGGCACGCTCAAGCCCGCGTTCGACATGTTGGCTGCCCAGTTCGACACGTTTGTTCAGGCGCTCGCTTCGGGGGCCATGCCGGCAGAGACCCTGCTGGGCCAACTCGAGACGATGGCGCAAATGGCCGCCGCGACGCAGCCCTCCGCCGGCGGCGAAGAAGACGACGGCGATGAAGACGGCGACGAAGCCGAAGCGCCTGACGATGAAGAGGCGGATGAAGAAGGTGACTAGCACCGCGCGGCCGCGCGGGGTCTTCCTGCCAACCCGGGTGTAGCGCAATGCCGGATGTTCCGCTTGTCGCCCACAGCCTCGCGGAAGCATACCTCTACCTCATGGCCACGCCGTGCGGTGCGTGCGGTAAGGGTCCGCTCGAGGGATCGGATGCCCACTCCATCGATAGCGATCAGGGCTCGGCGTCCGTCGCGATCCCGGCTGCGTGCGGCGCGTGCGGCGAAAGAGTCGACATCCGATTCGCGCTGACGGAAGGGCTCGGCGCCGACCCGAACGGTCCGCCGATCGTCAACCCGACCGACGAGCCCTCCCGCATCATCGACGTAGCGCAGTGGGTGACGCTTTTCCGCATGATCACGGAAGCCGCCGCGAAGGAGGAGGGCAAGGTGGCGGCGAGGGAACTCGGGCTCGAAGCCGCCCAGTGCCTCGACGAAGCGCTGAGGTTCTACGATGACGGCGAGAATGACCTGCCTCCCGCGGAGGCCTTCTACTGCGAATCGTCACGCCGGCGATTCGCTGACCATCCGCAGCAGTTTTCCAGGCAGCGCTTGATCGACTTGAGAGCCAAACTGCCGACGGCGTCCGCGATGCGTTCCCGCATCGAAGCGGGCAACTCCGGAAAGAAGAAGCCATGGTGGAGGCGGTGGCGATGACGACGCCGGTCGCGACGCATCCCAGATTGCTCCGCTGCACCGTGTGTGTATGGGCGGGCGCGGTGACGTTAGCAGCCGCAAACTCCGCCGGCGCGGATGCCCCACCCGCAGACGCCTCCACACTAGGCGTTCGTGTGGCCCGCCTGCAGGAACAGGCCAGGCAACTCGCCGGCGAGGAGGAACTCCTCGATACGCTCTACTTCGGTTGGTCGGACCGCCCCTACGCCCGAGCGACACTCGCGATAGTCGCGAAGACGGCCGCCGTTCTGGCGCGGGAAGTCGAAATGCGAGACCACGGCAACGGGGCCATCGCCGACACCACCGTTGAGCGGATGTGGTCGTGGGCGAACGAAGCAGTGGACCGCGCCGCAGCCGCCGAACCGGATCTGAAGATACAATTCCGCCCCCACCGCCGGCGCGTGAGCGTCGAACGCATCCGCCAAATCGCGCGACCCCAGCCGCTGTTCGCGTTGATCGACAGCGCATCGAGCACGCGCCACCACGCGGACTTCGGGGACTTGAGCCTCCTAGCGCCGCTCGGCGTGCGAGTCCACGCGCGCCCGCTGACGCCGCTCAGTGACCGCAGCACCCTTCAGGTAGCTATCAAGCGAACCGCGGCGCTCGGCATGGCCACCGTGCTCGTCCACCGGCCAAGCGCAACGTCGTCAGAGAGCGCACCGATCATCGACCAAGCCGGGACGGTCGTACCGGTGACGCTTTCCGGAACCTTGATTGCCAAAGAGCCGTCACGCGAAGACAAGACGGGTTGGATCGCGGTGGCCGATCCCGTCTTCGGCGAGTCGTGGCCATGTTCGCTCGCGCGCCGCGGCCTGGCTCGAGGTGTACTTGATCGACCGCGATACTCTGCTGTCGATTGGAAAGCGCCCGTCAGCCGCGTCCCCCTTCCCCAGAGGGGTGACGCCGCGGCGGCTGCGATGTGGATGCACGCCGTTGACGGCCAGGCCCTGGGGCTGATCCCCGGCTGGCGAGACTTGCGGGACGGCTCCGCGAGCCCGCATGCCAGCCTGTTTACCGAGCCGGCCACACTGGAACGGATGGCGCACGCAAACCTCGACCTGCTCAAACTGACCGACGCGGTCGCATGCTTCAACCTGCCCCGGACTCTGGCGATGGCGGTCGGGACCGATGCGATTGACGCCAAAGACGGCAATGCCTGGGCGGGATGGGTCAACCCCGTTTGGGCGGCCCTGGCTTCGCACCAGATCCCATTCGACGTCGTCTTCGCTCACGCTCGTGCGACCGACATAGCCGGCCGCTACCGCACGGTTTTCGACCTTCGCCGCGAAGAAGCCGGCAATCCGGACGACGTGCTGCTTCGCGTCGAAAGAGCGCTGGCAGATGGGACCAAGGCAACGGAAGCGATCACCGTCCGTGAACTGGACGGCGGATGGCCGTCGGATGTGTTCACTCGCGTCGGCCAGACGAAGGCGGGCGCGCCGGTCATCGCGATGGTGAACCTGTCGGACCGTGCGCGGCAATTGAAAGTACAAGGCGGCTTCGCTGCGCGCGGCGCGGTTGACAAGGTTGCGAACGAGAGAGTGGTTCGGCCGGGTGAATCGGTCTCATTGGCACCGTGGCAGGTACGGATACTTTTCGCTCGGTAGCCGGCGCCGCGCGAGTGCGGATCTCCGTGCTCCCTACCCGATGGGCTGACCGGGCACGACCGAGAAGTAGGCCGCAGCCAGCAGCGCCCCCAGCAGCGTCAACACGGCCACGAGGAAGCTCACTCCCCAGAGCGTCTTGACGCCATCACTTAGCTTCGCGTCGCGTCCGGACTTCTTGCCGACCCGCGTGACCACGAACGCACAGATCCAAGTCCAATGCAGGATCAGGTGGATCAGGATCATCAACGTGAAAGCGGACAGACAGACGAACTGGATCACGCACCACGCATCGTAACCAAGGCCCCAGAGCGTCCAGCCGACCGCCGCGGTCCCGCGCGGGAATACGAATTGGACGATCGCGGAAGCGAGCAGTGTACACAGCAAGAAAAGAAGGCAGCCCATGTCGACCAGGAAGTTGACGGCCGTCTTGGACAGCCCCCGGCTCTGGCGCGCGGGACGAGCGCCCGCAACAGGTTCGGTCGGTGGCTTTTCCAGTTGCCCACACGTCATCTGAGATCGCCGCGTCTTTACTCGACACGTCCGCGGACGCGTTGCCCGAGGGCGTTCGGCGGGCAATTTACACCGTTTCTTCGCTCGTGGCGACGGCCCTTGTCGCGCAGCGGTGAAGTTTTCGGGACCGCTCGCCGACACGAAGCTCGCTTCTAAGTGTGTCGTCGACATCGTCCTGTCACCCTTGAAGTTCCGAGCCCGTTAATCCTCGACTTTCCCGGCTGCTTCCGGTAAAAGTGTAACATACGGGTCTGGCGCAGCGGCCTCGCGCTGCCGTCCCGCCGCGGCGACCGGAGTTGCCCCATGGACCAATACACCCTGACGTACCTGCTTGGGCTCGCGGCCTTCACCGGCGCCGTCCACACCCTGATGGGGCCGGACCACTACATCCCGTTCGTCGCCATGGCTCGCGCCGGACGCTGGTCTCTGGCGAGGACGATGACGGTCACGGTCGCATGCGGCTTGGCGCACATCCTCAGTTCGGTCGTGCTGGGCACGATCGGCGTGGCCGTGGGCCTGGCGGTCGGTGGGTTGGAGGCCGTCGAAGCGTTTCGCGGAGAGGTCGCCGCCTGGCTCCTTCTCGGCTTCGGTCTTGCCTACATGCTCTGGGGGATTCGTCGCGCGATCCTGAACCGCCCTCACGGCCATCTCCACCTCCATCCCGATTTGACCGTGCACCGCCACACTCATGGAGAAGACACCTCCCACACGCACGCAGCCACCGACCCCGCCCGCAATCGTGGTTCCGCGGCCCCGCCCCGCTCCACGATGACGACGTGGGCCTTGTTTACGATCTTCATCTTCGGGCCGTGCGAGGTGCTGATTCCGCAACTCATGTACCCCGCTGCTCAGCAGAGTTGGTGGGTGCTCGCCCTGGTGGTGGCGGTCTTCGGCCTGACCACGCTCGCGACGATGACGGCGGTGGTAGCGGTCGGCTACTTGGGGTTCAAAAAGTGGTCATTGCACCCGCTCGAACGCTACGGTCATGCCACGGCGGGCTTCGCGCTCTTCGCATGCGGCCTGGCGATCAAGCTGGGTCTTTAACCTCCTTCCGGTGATGCCGAACGGGACTACCCCACATGGCCCACAGCCACGACGAACGTCATGAATCGTACCGCATCGACGGGCAGCACGGCGACCGAAGCGCGCCGGCGGACAGGCCGTGAGAGGAAGACGCCGTCGAACATCCGAACGGCGAGCCGGGGCCCGTCTACGGCGTCGTCCCGGTCCGGGAGATCGCTCAGGGGTGGCAGGCCTACAAGAGCAAGCACTACGACACCGCCCTGCTCCGCTTTTCACGCGTGCTCGGTGCCTTCCCGACGCTGTTCGATGAGGCGCGCATCGGTTTGTCGGAAACGCACAAGGCCACGTGGCTACCCTATGGACTGTTGCGCCGGCTCTTTTTCAGAGTCAAACAGGATTCCGCGGGTGAGTGGGTATGCAGACGCGGCCTTCCGGGCTGGATCATGTTTGGCGCACTCGGCGGGTGCGCGGCAGTGGTGAAGGATAGCAATGGGGATCCGCTGGCCGTTTGGCTCGCGATGATGACATGGCTGCTCGTGCTCGCCGGGCTAAAGGCGATCGAATACGGCGCTACGATTCGCACGTGGCGCAGCCCATACAGGGACGCCGCCCTTCCCGCCGGGGCTTTGAAGGGTGTCCTTTTCGCGAGCCTCTGCCTCGTGGCATCGGGCGCACTGCTGCTGTTCTTCTTCTTTCAAACGCACTTTGCAGCCGTCATGGGTGCGCTTGTGTTCATCATGCTGGTGAACCTCGCGGAACGGACGTTCGACGTCTTTGGGAGCACCGGTCGGCGGTTCATGACCGTGTACGCCGCCGAGTTCGCCAGCGGACTGCTCGAGGACGGCGTCCCCGGCGCCGCGGTGGTCGTGTCGCTCGCTCCCCTGCTCGTCGCCGCCTATTCCAGAGAGATGGACTGCGTCATGCCGCTCGAATTCGACAGTAAGCTCGTCGACGAGTACGGAGTGAACCGGGGCAGCAGGCTGCTCAGCATGGTCAACTACAGGGCTGATACGGAGGTGGCCGCCGACCTGCTCCCCGGCCCCGACGCCACAGGCCGGGTCAAGAACTTCCATCCCGCCATCGCCGACTTCATCACGGACGATGTCGACGGAGTCGCCCGACTGAAGCAAGACGTAGAGGAGGAGGACTGGAAGAAGGCCGCCGCGTACGGCGATCGGCTGCTGCGCAGGCCGGGGCTGAGACCGCGAGACGGTCGACCTCTCGAATCCATGGAGCCGGCCGAAGCCTGAGAGCCAGCCCGTCCGGCATGGAGCGCATCGACGCGTCGACAGCCTCCGGCTCCCGAGTTGCCGGGACCGGTGAGTCGAACGACCCGAGCTTCCGGTGGATGACACCTTCCGGTGAATCAAGTCGTACGCTGCCGCCAGCACATGGGACGAGGTGGGCTCGAAGCGCCCCCGACACCGAGCGAGCGGCTCCACGTACGCTCTCCTTTTGCCCAGTATCACAAGCGTCGGATTCCCGAGAATGGTAGATCTACCGATGTGGGTTGCCTTACGACCTCGGGAAGACCGCTTGGGGCACAAAGAGGGAAACTCCATAAACCACGGAGCGGCGGCTTGACGCCAGGCTACGCGCTGACGAAACTCCGGAAGCTCGACTGTTCACCTCTGGCTAGGAGATCGGTATGATCGCCTTCGACGAGTTACATGTGATCTCGGACCTACACTTGGGCGGTTCCAGAAAAGAGACACAGATCTTCGACTGCACGGCGGAGTTGGCCGGCTTGATCGACCACCTGCGCGGGCTCGATGCGAAACGCGAAGTGGCGCTCGTCATCAACGGCGACTTCGTCGACTTCCTCGCCGAGCCCGGTGCACGATACCTCGACCCTGAGGGGGCCATCGGCAAGCTCGACCGGATCTGGACCGACGACACTTTCGCGCCGATCTGGGAAGCGCTCAAGAGCTTCGTCGCCAAGAACAACCGGCACCTCGTCATCAATATCGGGAATCACGATCTGGAACTCGCCCTGCCGCACGTGCGGCGGCATCTCATCGAGAGGCTGTGCGGCGGCAAGGACGCGGCGCGGGGCCGCGTTCACCTTGTGCTCGATGGCGCGGGCTTCACCGCACAAGTCGGACAGAAACGTGTCCTCTGCGTGCACGGAAATGAGGTCGACACGTGGAACGTCACCGACCACGAGCAGCTTCGACGAACGTGTAGTGACCAAGAACAGAGGCGTACCATCCACGAGTGGACGCCGAACGCCGGCACCAAGCTCGTGATCGACGTGATGAACGACATCAAGTGTAAGTACCGCTTCGTCGATCTACTCAAGCCGGAAGTGAAAGCCGTCGTGCCGATCTTACTAGCGCTGGACAACAGCAAAGCTGCAAGCATTTCGGCCGTTGCCGCCGTCGGCGCACGACTCGGCTGGGACAAGGTGCGGCGCATGACTGGGTTTCTGTCGCACGGCGAAACACCGCCAAGCGATGAAGAGCGTACGCAGCCCGAGCCGAAAGTCGCCGGTGTGACCGCGCTCGACCGACTGCTGCGCGAGACTCTGCCCTCACCGGGCACGACCGATGGCGCTGAGGCCCTACTCGACGACGCAGAGAAGCAACTCAAAGCCGGGAGGACTCCGTTCGACATGACTGAGACCGGGGCGGACACCGAGATGCTCGGATACTGGGGAGCGGCGTGGAACCGGCTCACCGGACGCCCCATGCACGAGGTCCTTTTCGAAGCAATCCAGTACTTGAAGGAAGACGACACGTTTCAGCCAACCACCCCGGACGATACGTTCCGCCGCTTGGATCCAGCCGTCGGGGACTTCGACTTCGTGATCGCGGGCCACACGCACCTTGAAAAAGTGCTGTCGCGCGCGTGCGGCGGAGGCATCTACTACAACACGGGCACCTGGGCGCGCCTCATCCGGATCGAGCCGAAGCATCTGGAATCGGTGACGGCTTTCAAGCACGTGTTCGATGCCGTCGCAGCCGGCACGATGGCGGCGTTGGACGCCGCTGAGGGTTTGGTCAAGCGGAGGCCGGCCGTGGCATCGATCTGGACGGCCGGCGACAACGTGGAAAGCGCCCTCCACCGGGTCGAATGCACGAACACCGGCATCAAGCTAACAACTACCGTGGGGATTTGACATGGAAAGCGTCACCTTGGAGCTGCTGCGTCACGGCCCCCCGCACGGGCAGCTACTGTCGCCGCTCACCGAGTATATGGCGTTATGCGGCGCGCACAGCACGGTCACCGTTCGGGTGCCGTTTGAGCATTTTCAGATGCTCGCGCGGCTGGACGCACTGGCGTACCGCGAAGGAACCAAGGCACGCACGAGAGGCCTCCGGGATACGGGCTCTGAGATCACTGAGCTCCTCGCCAAGATTCCGGGGCTGATCGCCGAGATCACCGACGCGGTTGGTCGCGGCGACGGGTGGGTCCATCTCCGTCTCATCCTCAGCGCGACGGAACTGGCCCTCCTTCCGTTCGAGTTGGCGGATGCACCCGCAGGCTGTCCCGGTGCAGGCCAGACGCTCGTGCTGCAAAACGGGGCTCGCGTGTGCATCACGCGCGAGGTCCGGCGCGTGACGGGCGAAGCGATAAAATGGCCACTAAAACCCAAGATCCTCTTCGCCGCCGCAGCGCCGCAGGCTGTCAGCCCGATACCGCTCCAGGCACACCTGCTCTCCCTGCGAAGGGCGATCGAGCCGTGGGTCTTCCATTTCGACGAGAACGACGACGATGACCGACGCAAGAAGATCGACGAGCACTTCGCGTTCCTGCCGAATGCCAGTGTCAAGAGCCTGGCGAAGAAATGCTCGTCTGGGGAGTTCACGCACGTGCATCTCCTCGCACACGGCTTGCAGTTCGAGAAGGTTGACGAACTCGTTCCCGGCATCGCCCTGCACGATTCCCATGACTCGACGCGCATGGACGTAGTGGACGGCGAGCGCCTCGCCGCCGTGCTGCGCACGCACGTAAAATGCAGCAGCGGCGAGCTCTCCCGGCCCAGCGTCGTTACACTGGCGACTTGCGGCGCGGGCGCGGTGGGTCCCATTATTTCGCCCGGTGCCGGCGTGGCCCACGAGTTGCACCTCAAGGGGATTCCGCTGGTCATCGCGTCGCAGTTTCCGCTGTCGGTTCCCGGGTCGATCCACATGGTGCGCGTCTTGTACGAGGGCATGCTGCGAGGAGACGATCCCAGACTGCTGATCCATGACCTTCGCCGAGAGCTCAAGTCGCAGGTACCCCAGAGCCATGACTGGGCAAGCATCGTGGCGTATGCGACGTTACCCGATGACTTCGAAGCGCAGGTATCACGCGTGCGGGTCGAGCAGGCCGGACGGAGAATCAACGCTGCACTCAACCACGCCGATCGGGCGCCGAGCGACGCGTTCCAACGCCCAACCGGCGAAACGAGCTCGGACACGGACCCGGACACCAGCGCCCACGACCTGCGCCGAGTCCTCGGAGAGTGTACCTCGAGGCTCGAGGTCGCCGGCAAGTGCCTTGAGGTCTTGCTCGATTCAGCCCCACAGCACACGTCGCTCATCAGCGGGCGGCTGGCGAGTGCCAAGAAGCGTGCCGCCGAAATCTACTACCGGGCGCAGCAGTACCCGCGAATAACCGACGCGGTCAAGAGCGAGTATCGCGAGGGATCGCTCGCCAGCCTGCGACTGGCACGTGACTATTACGCCACGTCCTTCGAGGCTGATCGTTCGCGGTCCTGGGCGTTAGTGCAGCAGCTTGCTTTGACAGCCGTCCTCGACGGGCCGGAGAAAATCAACGCTGATTCCTGGAACCTCGCGCAGCTACTGTCGACGCAGGATTTGGCACACAGCGATCTCCAGCGGCAGAAGTGGGCACACTGCAACTTGATCGAACTGTACCTGCTGTTCCTGATGATGCCCAGTCCCCGTCCTTCGATCTCGCCCGAAGAAGCCAGGGAAAGCGCGATCGAGCACACACAGACGGCGATCCGGCTC
The DNA here is from genome assembly GCA_029260055.1 of Phycisphaerae bacterium. Lineage (GTDB taxonomy): Bacteria > Planctomycetota > Phycisphaerae > UBA1845 > UBA1845 > JADFOB01. The sequence continues at coordinate 611 of JAJDDX010000340.1, read as the reverse complement.
TGCGGCGCCGCCAGCGGTGAGGTCTACGCCACGCGCCGGCAACTCTTGCGCTATCAGGAGTTCTTCAGTCCGATTGGAACGTTCACGATACCGCCTGACGCCAACAAGCTGCTCGCGCAACTCCTGGATGAACTGCCGTTCCACGAGCAGTCTTCGTAGGACCGTCGCCGGACGGTGCGAGCCAGCGTTCAAGGCCAGCAGTGGCCGGCGTCTTCGCGGCGCCTCGGCCCACGAGCTTCACCGGCGATAGCGACGCGAGCTTCGTTGCGTAAGCCCCGCGTGTGGCCAAGCGCTCATCCTCCGTCAGCCCGGCCTTGACCTCGACCCAGCCGCCGTCGCCGATGCCCAGCTCGACCTTCCGCCTTTGGCAGGTTCCGCCTTCGAGCATGACGTCAACCAGGGGTGACCGTCATCCGGAACGATGGCCGGGCACGGCAGCGCCGCGCAGTCCAGCGTCTTCTGCATTTCGAGTGGCCTTCCCCCCGGGGTTTGTACCAGTCTCTAGGTTACACCGACCACGCTCCGGTGCCCAGCGGCGGGCGTAGCGGAGCGAGGGACGAGCGTAGCGCAGCCTGCCGCTGATCGGTTCGGCAACACCGCCTCCGGAGCCG
>JAJDDX010000339.1 GCA_029260055.1 Phycisphaerae bacterium | reverse complement strand
CTCGGCAGTCCTTCCGACCTTCATCGCCAGAATCGGCTTGTCTTGCGCCACCCGCATGGCCGTTTCGAGGAAGGCTCGCGGATCGGGCAGGCTCTCGATGTGCACGACGATCACGCGGGTCTGCTCGTCTTTGCCGAAGTGTTCGATGATCTCGGGGATCGAGATATCGCACGCGTTCCCGTTGCTCGCATACTGCCGCACACCGACGCCCAGCTCGGTGATACGCTGGTGGATCACCTCGCCGACGCCGCCACTCTGCGCCACGATCGAGATGTGCCCGCTCGCCGGGCGCGTGAAGGTGAAGTTACAGTAAGCGCGCACCGCCGGGTCGGTGTTGATGATCCCCTGGCAGTTCGGGCCGAAGACGCGGATGCCGGTCTTGCGGGCGATCTCGACAACCTCTTGTTCGAGGTTCGCCCCTTCCTCGCCGATCTCACGGAAGCCGGCCGTGTTGACGATCGCGGCTTTGACGCCCTTCTTGGCACAGTCAGCAATGCAGGCCGGCACATACTTGTTCCTGATCACGATGTGCGCCACGTCGATGGGATCGGGCGCATCGAGAATCGACGGATAGGCCTGGAGCCCCTTGATCTCCCCTCCCTTCGGGTTTACTGGGTAGATTGGCCCCTTGTAGCCGAAGTCCAGGAGATTCTCGATGATGCGGTAGCCGATCGTTAGCTCCCGGTTCGAAGCGCCTACGACCGCCACCGCCCGCGGTGAGAACAGTGCATCTAGTGCCATACAACCACCCCTATCGACGTTCAAAGTTCACACATCAAGCCTCACGTGCGATCAGTGCCGCACCGTAGGCACCCGTGTACTGCGCGTGATCGGGTACGAGAACCTCTCGCCCAATCGCGTCCGAGACCAAGTCGACGACGATTCGATGGTGGGCCACCACGCCGCCGGTCATAACCACCTGGCCGGCCAGCGGGTCCATCTCCACGATGCGCTTGACGACCGACCGGAATGCGGCCTTGGCGATCTCAGGTACCGGTGTCCCCTGTGCGATCAACCGAAGAAGCTCCGTCTTGGCGAACACGGTGCAAAACGAGCCCAACTCCACGTGGCCCGTCGCCCGGTCGGCCAGTTCGCTCAGCCCCGCGAGAGGCGTGTCGAGCCGACCCGCGATTTCCTCCAGAAACGCACCGGTACCGGCGGCGCACTTCCGGTTCATCTTGAAGTTGTGGCGATCGCCCTCAGCCGTGACGGCGATGACTTTGTTGTCCTGCCCCCCGATATCCACGATCGTGATGGCCTGCGGGAAGGATTCGTAGCAGCCGCGGGCGTGGCAGGTGATCTCCGTCACGCGCGACAGAGCCTGCTGGACGCTGCCCCGACCGTAGCCGGTCGCTACGATTCGTTCGAGCTGTTCCGGCACCGAATCAACGCCGGCCGCGACTCGCTGGAGACAGTCCTGCGCCGCGGCCAGGAAGTCGGCGCCGGAGTTGCGGCATGCGCGGGCACGGACGTTGCCGGTTTCGTCCAGCAGCACAGCCTTCGTTACCGAAGCGCCGATGTCCACACCTACAAACCATCGCTCGGCCATCTCTGCCGCCTTACATCGAAGATCACTCGGCCTAAGCGGGTGTCGCCATGGCTTGACGCCGGCTCTGCCCGTCGAGTTGTTCGACGAACGCCTCAATCTGCGTTCTTGCCTGTTCGTCGGAGTAGCACCGCAGGTCGCTCAGGTCGCCAGGGATGATGATCGATGGCACACCGAGCCTCTCGTGGAGCCTCAGATGCATGCCATGCAGGCAGTTCGTGTTGTTCGGGCAGGTCTTCGCTTCGTGGAAGATGATGCCGTCGACGCTGAACGTGTCGATCATCTCTTCGATGTACGCTTCCTTGTATGGGTCGGACCGCACGATGAAGAGTTCAGTGTACGCCCGCGCCATCGACTCGAAAGGCTCTTGTTCGTCCAAGGCTGTGAAGATCCACGAGTTGGCGTAGGTGCTGGCAACCACGGCCGTACCCAATTCAAGGAACTGCGTCGCCAGGTCGCGCAGACGGCCCCAGACGGGCATGCCCTCCCAGTAGAGGCGCTGGCGCTCGCCCTCGACGGCAGCCACTCCCTCGGCAACGCGGGTATTCAACTCCGGCAGCAGTTCGTTGTAGTAGTCAATGGCCGCCTGCGTGCCGCGCATCACGACGGCCGGCGCCATGTGGATGGTGCTGTCAAAGAACGTCAAAGGCGCGGGCTTGGCGGCCGCCGTCTCGAGCACGGCCTTCCAGAGGTCCGAGCATTCTCGGGAAAGCCGGACAGCCTCGCGTAGGCGGTCCATGTCCAGCTTCTCACCGGTAATGCTCTCCAGGGTAGGCACCAACGCCTTGAGTTGGCCCGCGATGCCGGCCACGTGCACGTCGGTCACCTCGCCCACGTTGCGGTAGCTCTCTACTCCGATCACCGGACGCGACCAATGGTGACCGTACCAGGCAAACCAGTCTTGTACGTCACGGCACTGGTTCGTGTTGTAGACGAGCACATCGGGCTTGGGGATCGACTCGATGCCTTCGTAAGCGTCGGACAGCGGCGTACGTCCCTGCACGAACGCACCGATGTCGCTCGTGAGATACGAGCAGATGTCGGGCGAATAGCCGATCGCGTTGGCCGCCGGAATCGTCTCCGTGGCCATGCGGGTGGCGCCAAGCATGGCTCCGTGGTTCTCCGGAAAGTACACCAGGAACCCCATCGCCCGCAACAACTCGGCCGGGCCCACGCTCGTGCACCATGCGATTTTTGGATATCCCTCCTTGACGGCCCGATCAAGCTCGTAGAAGTGGCCGGCCATGAGCTTGCGCATGGTCTTTATGGCCGCGATCTTCTTGATAGACGCTTCTTTCCGATCTGCCACGGTCCAACCTCCTCACAAAAGCAACACCGCCTACACGGCAACGTACCAGCAATTCAGCGCGAGGTAAAACAGCGCGGCGGCGTGAAGGGCGCGCACTTACCGCATGCCTGCGACAGCCGTGTGATAGTCGGCTCCCGTTTTGTGGCTGCTGCCGGCATTTGGGCTTGCGGAAGAAAGAGCGCAGGAAGACAAGGTGTCAGGATGATCTCTTCGAAGCGGAAGAGGCCACGTGGGCGGCGGCTTCTCTGAGCATCCCCTAGAACCGCCCGAACAGCGGCACGGCCGACACCGCGATCCCGCCGTCGCGGATGATGCTGAAGTCCGACGGCTCCGACACCTTGCGGATCCAATACGCCTTGCCGTATTGAAAGCGCATCTCACCGTTGCCGCCGTCGGGTTCCCGGTCGAAGTTCAGCGGCACGGGCTCAGCCGCCACGTCAACGCGATGCACGTGATCCAGCGGCACATCGGGAACCGGAGCTGGGAAGTTCACGCTCCAGAAACCCGGACCCGGGAGCACCTCGCCGAGTAGGCCATCCAAAAGTGCCTTCGCCGCGGCACTCGTAGCCGCCCAATCGGTCTCGACCTTCGATCGAACCGCCTGCGACAGGGCGATCGCCGGAATGCCCAGCATCGCCGCCTCCCGCGCGCCGGCGATCGTGCCGGAGTAATAGGTGTCCACGCCCGTGTTGGCGCCGCGGTTGATCCCCGACACGACCAGGTCGATCGAATGATCCAGAAGCTCCCCCACGCCCAGCCGCACACAGTCCGCCGGTGTGCCGTCCACCGCATAGACCGTGCCGAACGAATCGTGCTCGATGCGCGTCACCTCGATCGCGTGATACAGGCTGATCGAGTGGCTACACGCGGACCGCTCCGATAGCGGCGCCACCACGCTAACGGTGCCCAGTGAGGTGAGCGCGTCATAGGCGGACGCCAGCCCGGCGGCTGCGTATCCATCATCGTTGGTCAGCAGAATGTTCATACCGCTCCTGTTTACCGGACCCACGCGCCACACTTAAAAGAGCCAACCACGCTTGCCCGCCCGGTCGAGTGAATCGTACACTTGACACGGAAATCCGCCCGTCGAGCACCCCTGCTCGTCGGGTGGTATGGCAGGCTGCACACGCCGATCAAACGGTCGGGGCATGCCATCACTCGGATCACCGCGGGCAGCCGGCACCCGTGGCTTTCGGGCGAAACCGCCCGCTCGACGACCGCGCAACCCACCACGGGCGCCGTCGCCTCCGAGGCCAAGCGCGTGTGAATGTAGTATCGGTCCCGGCGCGATTACGCAAGGTGCGCCGGGATGTTTACGGCGGTTGCCATCCCAAAATGGCAGCCCGATCGTACAAGTCGACGCCGCACGAGGCCGTCGGCTTCCAAGCCGGGTTACGCGCCCGCAAAGGGCATCGCTGAGGGGGAGGAAGAGCTGCCATGCACCGTGTCGACGCGCCGCAGGTGACCCAAAACTCACCACTACCGGAGACCGCACCGCTTGTGCGGCTTACCGCCGGGTTCGGAACAGCCGGGCAGAAAACGTGGAACCTGCGACGCCCCGTCACCCTGATCGGATCGCGACGACCGGCTCATATCGTTCTGCACAATCCGGGTATCGACAAAGCCCATTGCGTCATCGTCAATACCGCGACGACCGTGCTGCTGCGTGACCTGCACACCGAATCCGGCTGCCAGGTCAACAGCCGGCGCGCCGATCCGATCGTTGAACTCAAAGACGGCGATGTGATCACGGTCGGCGAAACGGAACTAACCATCGGAATCGAGCTGCCCCATGGTGCAGCCGGCAGCACTCCGAAAAACGGCGCGCAGCATGACCCGACGCGTCTCGGGAAACCGGTAGCCGTCTGTCACGACGGCGCCGACACGGTGTGGCGCGTCGATGAGGCCGTGGCCGTGATCGGACGACACGAGAACGCCACTGTTCGCCTGCAACATCCGAACATCTCCACGCGGCATGCCGTTCTCTTCACGTTCAAGGGCGAGCCGGCCCTCTTCGACACCGGGAGCCGGAACGGTGTTTGGGTCAATGGGGAACGGTGCACCTTCGCTTCACTTACCGAGGCCGACCGGGTGCTGATCGGTCCGTTCGGGCTGATCGTCACGTCCCCGGACGCGGCCGCCTTGCGGAACGGCGGCGATGCCCGCCGCGCGGACGGCTCCTGCGACGCCACAGGGACACACGCGCAAGGACCGCTTGGCGACGACGACAGCGTTCTTCGCTCTCCATTCGCAATTTGGCAACATGCCTCACAGGCGAAGCCCGACACTCCGAATCCGGCCCACGCCACGGACGATTGGAAATCGCTGGTCTCGTCGCTCGAGGACGGCGCGAGTGACGCGTGGGAACGGCTGCACGTACTGCCGGCATCGCATGGCACCGTCGATCCGGACGCTCGTGCTGAGTCGGCGGCGGACGGCATCGACTCGATAGCGCCAGAGGCGTCGGTGAAAGAACGTGAAGCCGAGCTCGCCCGGCGAGAGGAACAGTTGCGCCAGCGCGAACGCGCTTTGACTCAGAAGTGGACGCAGTTCTTGTCGGCGAAATGCCCGAATTGCGGCCGCCCCGTCGCCACGCCGGAGGCCGCCGCTGGATAGCCGCCACCCCACGCCGCGCACGATGACCGGCTCGAGAGGCTCTCGATTCGATCGGGATCAGTCGGGTTGCACAGGCTGCCTCGCTGCTAGCGAAGCGCCAAACCGGTGATCTTGGCCTCGAAGATGAGCCTGCCATCCACGACGCCCTGCGTTTGCGAGATGATCCGCCGCGGCCGAACCTCTTCGCCGGTCGCCAGCAGATAAAGCCGAGACGGTGCCTCGACCGCCTCTCGGAATTTGCACTCATCCACACCGCCGAACGCAATGAACGGCTCATAGCCACACACGACCTTGGACAATAGCGCCGAGGTCTGTGCCGCCATCTCGAGCATCAACACACCCGGCAGCAGCGGGCGCCCCGGCACATGACCTTTGAACCACCAGTCGTCGGGCCGAATGTCTCTGTAGGCGATCATATGCTGGGCGTCGCGGTCCAAATGGCACACGCCCTCTAGAAGCATGAACTCATGACGATGGGGAAGGTACTCGTAGATCTCCTCCTGCCGCAGGCACACCTGGGCCAAGTCGATCGTGTCCATATCCATCAGCAGCGGCGGGGGCATGGGCGAGTCTTCTCCGCGCGGTCGGCGCTGGTGCGAGGGCGCGGAACTACCATCCGCGTCGCTGAGGTCGTTGGAGTCGGGACGCTAGGCAGTCTGCTGCGAGCGGACTTCAAGGATCTTCTTCCGCACCTCTTGGGCGGCCTCCTTGATGTCCTGCATGGACTTACGGACGCGCGTTCCAGCGGCCTTGTTCCCGCCGGTAGCCTTCCGGATATCGTCAGAGACGGCCTCGACCAACTCCTTCAGCCGTTCGTATTCCTCCATGGCAGCGGCTCTCTCTCTTTTCAGACCGTAGGAATCAATTCAGGCTTCCACTTCCCCTCCAAGGCGGTCGGAGTCTAGCAGAGCGCCGCCCGGGCCGCAAAGCAAATTATTCCGCCGAATTGGCCGGATCGCCTCGGCCGCCCGACCCGACGCTGCCGACACCTCGTCACCCGCCGGCGCGTTTCATCTTCGTGTCGCGCGCGCGGCCCCGCCAAGCTCCCCTAACATACTGCAAGCACGGTGGTTACGATTCCTAATCGCCATCCGGACAGAAGGCCCGCCGAACGTCGCCCGCAATGCTGAAAGCTCGGCAGCCAAGCCGTACTAGGGCTGAAACTGCCGCTGCCTCCCCCGAGTTGAACGCACGGCCCTCGCCCGATTGCTGACGTCTATTCGGTATTGCTGTTGAACGAACCTGACCGATAAGCCGCACGAGATCGCATGGAGGCGATCCGAACCGTCAGCCCGCTCTTCGCGCTAAGAGACCGCAGAAAAGGAGTCAAACGGTGGTGTGGCATGGATGCCTGGCAGTGAT
>JAJDDX010000338.1 GCA_029260055.1 Phycisphaerae bacterium | reverse complement strand
GCCCACAACGTCCCGAACTCGATGACCGTCTTGTTGACCCTCTGCGAGTCCCATTCCCCCCGCCACGAGCAGCTCACGTCGAACGATTCACAGTTAGCCAACCAGCCCGAGGGTGTCTCGTTAATCGAACCCTTGAACGTTATCCGATCGCCGCTGTCGTCCTCGATGATGCCGGCCTTCGCGTGGTACAACCCTAGCCCAGCCCGCATCTGCCCGTTCTCGTCCAGCGGAACGGCCAACTGCACGTCCAAGTAACCCCGGGCGACCATCCACGCTAGGTATCCAAGCTGTCGTCGCGCCCAGGGATTGTCGTCCGGCAACGTCAGCTTCTGTCCCCATTCCTTCGCGGCGATGTCGCGTATGTGATAGCCCCGCGTGATCTGGTCGATTTCCTCGTCATTTAGCGTGCAACCGACCAGCAGTTGCATCCGCCCGCCACGGTCGATCAGCGCATCCAACCCCCGTGCGGCCAACGCCAGCGCGCCCGCCGAGAAGTACCCTGTCGCCCGCCGGTACAACCGAGCCCGTTGAAGCGCGGGCACGAAGAACAGGTTGACGAGGTGGCCATCTTCGTGGCTGTAGCTTACGTCCCAGTCGTGGTCACGCAGGCTTGGATTCTCGTGGCCGCTCGCGTCAGCCATCCTCCGGCTCCTCCGGGTCGATGTCGAACAGCACCCACGGCTTGGGCTTCGGGATGTCCTTCGAGAACACCAGCTTGCGGAGTTTCTCGAGGGCGTCGGCGTCGGCTGCCGCACCGGCGAGCGGCGCCGGCGCATTGCTGGATACCATCCGGGGCGTCGGCAATACCTCCAACACCGCCTGCAGCGCCAGCAGCCACGCGCTATCCCTCTCCAGTTCGGCCCGCTCGATCAGCTCCTTCGCCACGCCCGTGTTCTTCTCGCGTCCTGCCCGGGCCGCGTGGTGGAGGGCATCGAGCATCACGTTGCTCGCGACCGCCCCGAGCGAGCCCTTCTTCGAACGCATCGCCGAATCCCAAAGTATCACGTCGTCGCCCTTGACCTCCAAGATTCGACCACGCAGCTTCTCGTCGAAGTTGACGCCCACGACCCGCGCAAGTTTCAACGCCTCGTCCGCCCGGAATCGCGGCGACTTGAACGCATCCCACGCCAGAACGAACCACTCGGTCACCGGGTCCAGGTGGGCCTTCCGCTGGAGCGTCGCGATCTGGGCCAGCCGCCACTCTTTCACCGCCGCGCGGGCGGCCATCAGGGCATCCTCAGGCCGAACCGCGTAAGGGTCGAACTCCTCATCCTCCAACAGCTTCAGTTGAGCGCCCTTGGCGGGGAGCGGTTTCTGCGCGGCGCGGCCGCGAATCATCGGCCAGTGTTCGCTGAACACCTGGAGCGCCGGCCCGAAGCAGGAGAGGTACAGGTCCACGCCGCCGATCCCGGCCTCCTGAAACTCGACCACGCGCTTCAGCACCACGTCTTTGACCTTCGGCTCGACCTCCTCCCAGTACGTTGTGTCGGCGTCTTCGGACTTGTTGTCGCGCGGACGGCAAACCAGGAAGATCGTGCTCTTGGCCGCGTTCTTCTCCTTGATGTGAAGGCTGCCTTCCGCTTCGGTCTGGATCGGCCAACTTGCGGTAATCACGAACCCCGCCTCCACCAGCCCCTTGGCCAGGGCGTCCCACGCCCCTGACGCCTTATGCGTGAACATGACCGTCATGATGCCGCAGGGCTTCAGGACCCGCTTGGCCTCCGCGAAGATCGCTTGCATCCGCTCCTGGTAGTCACGGACCGCCCGTTTCTTCGCCCCGCCGCTGCCTCGGACCTTCGAGAAGTCCTTGAACTTCGCCGGGTTGGCTACCGCCTCGCGGTCCTTGTCAGTGAGCAGGTCGGCGAATTCTTCGGGGAACAACAGCCCGGCCGTACGCTTCAGCCAGACGTAGAAGAAGTCCGACAGTTCTGCGTACATGACATTGGCTTCGTACGGCGGGTCGAGCACTACCGCATCGACGGTTCCGTCCTCGATAAAGGGCAGGTCGTCGCCGGAGCCGCGCGTGATCGTGATGCTCGGCGGATCGGACGGCTCGTCCGGAAAGAGACCTGTCAATGTCGCCGCGTCGTCCTTGTCCACATCGTGGCCGGCGAGTTGAACTAGCGCCTTCATCGCCTTGCCCGTCTGCTTGATGGCCCAGTCGTAGTCGAGTCCGGTAATCGTGGGGGACATCTCGGCGTGACTCCAGCAGAACGCAAAATCGTGCCGGTTGAACGTGTTCGCGACGACCTCCCGTGTGGGCATCCAGACCGACAACCGAGAGTTGTAGTTCAACATCTTGTCCAACGTTAGCGCGATGTAGCTCAGCGCCGCGGCGTCGAGTTCATTGACACTGCCGACTCCGCCGCACTCTTCAATCATCTCGTGGTATACCTCGACCGAGATGCAGTGGCCGAGCAGTTGACGCCGCGAGAACATGTCCCGCCACAGGCGCATCCCCGCTTTTAGGGGTTTGTCTGTGCCTTCGCCGGTGTCGTCTCCGGTTTTGTGCCCCTCTGGAATCGGCTCCGTAGGCACGATGCCCCGGGCTTCCCATTCCGGCATCTTCTCGGCAAGAAAAGTGTTGACCGCATCTGCCACATCATCATCAGTGCCGGGTGCCCGGTAGCCTCGGGTTTTCTTGTGCTTCGGCTTTCCCGATTTCGTCTGTCCGACTACTTGGCGTTCAGCGTAGACGACGGCGTAGAGTTGTTCGCCCATCTTCCCACTTTGCGCCTGGGCCTGAATCTCCGTATTCTCGAAGACCCGCCCGCAATCGGGAAACGGGCAGATGGCGTCCCCCTTCTTCACCGTCCCCGCGGACTGCTCGGTCGTTGTCTCGACAAGCTCGAACGTGCACCGTCGGTCACCATCATCGAGCCTCGGCTCCATCCGCACGCCCAGGCCCTTGTTGTTCAGCTTCCAGTTTGGGCTCAGCGGAACAAGCCCGCCGCAGTAGGGGCAAGTGACCGTGCGCGCCCAAAGCCAATTCGTGGCGACGCGATTCTCCTCCCGTTCCGGCGGGAAGAAACTGGCGAGGCGCTCGTCCCTTCTGGCGACGAACGACTCCGCCAATTCGTGATAACGCCGCACAAGTACCGCGCCGAATCTCGCCGGGAACTCGACAGTGGTCTTCAAGACGAGCCAGGCTACGGGGTTCAGGTCGTTAGCAGTAACACGGCACCCGAGTCGAAGGGCTTCATGCGGAATACTGCCGCCACCCGCGGTTGAATCGAGGACAACGAACGGGCCCTTGTCCTGTTGAAACCACCGGAGCTCGGTACTTGTGGGAGCGTAGCTGAAAGCTCTTGGATAGGAATATGCTTGGCCCTCGAACCGAACGCCGGTGCGCTTCGCGTCCTCGATCCTGGCTCGCGACGCCACCGGGTCACCATGAATCCCCAGGACGTGCATGAACTTCTTGCGGTCGGCGGAGTCTGGCAGCAGCGAGGCGAGAACGGCCGCCCGGCTTGCCACCAGCGGACGCCGCGCCCACCAGACGTGCAGGTAATACGTAGGGGGCAGCGCCGTCATCGACCGACGCTCGCGAACGCTCTCCTCGCTGAGCGCCGCGATGGGCATCCACTCCTCGATCAGCCGCCGCGTCCGCGCGGGCGCACCCGCACCGACCGACACCACAGCGCCTTCCGTCCGACCATCGCCTTCGGTCAATTTCGTCTCCTTCTGGGGCACTCCGTCGGGCGACCGTGATCGCATCCGCGATGGGCGTCAATCAAGGACGGTAGTACTCCCTCATGTCGTCCCTGCACTCGATCAGGTAGTCCGCCTGCATCTCGCAGCCCTCAAACAGCGATTTCAGGTTCTCCATCGTCTTGAGGAACTGATCCAGGTCAATTCGTGGGAGCCGGTCGTTTACCGACACGCCACCCTTGTCCGTCGGGTAACGGAACAACTGGGAGTCCTTGTCGGTTTGGTTCAGTTCGTTCAGGCACCGCGTCACATTCCGGTCGGTCTCGTCGGAAGTGCCCGTGTTCGGAGCCGCCTTGTCCATCAGCATCACGGCTTCGTTCCAGAGCCTCGTGACACCGTGCTCCTTGGCAACCTCGATCTTCGGCTGCTCCTCCAGCAGCCCAGCGTAGACCTCGATCACCGCCTTGAGCGATAGCTCCACGAAATGCCGGAAACAGTACACCATCGGGTATATCAGCGGCCAGTTGTCCCGGTCCTCACGCAGCCCCCGCGCGAGCTGCGCGCCCGCGAGGTAGTATCCTTCCCGATAGGTCTGACCGAGGTCGGGTTGCAGGTCGGCGAGCAGGCCCTCAAAGCCGGTCAGGTCTTGCGGTTCCGCTGCAGCCTTCGGGACGTCTGGAACGAAGAAGCGGTCCTTTTTCGACGGCCAGGGGAACTCATCGCCGTTGGAATCGGATGATGCCATGCTTACGCCTTCGGCAGCGTCAGCGACAACGTCGCCGCGTGCTCGTACGAGATGATCTCCTTGTCCGCCGTCTGGGTGTAGGCGTCCTCTTGATGCGACCGCGCGGAGAGAGCCTTCGACGTTAGATCACGCAACTGCTCCACCACAAACTCCAGCACGCGCAGCTCGTCGGCGTCCAGATCGGCGCCGCCCCGATCCGCCGCCGGCCCCGAGGTAAGGCCGTTGTAGGTGTTGCCGTTCTCGAACTCGCCTTCTTCGACGGTGATCCAATCGTCGGCTTCCAGTGCGTCCTCCAGGCCGCCGTATTGTGCGGGAACCGGACCATATTGAACCCTCCGGTAGGCGGCCCCCGTGATCGACCTGCCTCGATGGTTGAACGCCAGAAAGTCGGCGTAGAAGAGGAGCTTGTTCAACTTGGTTCGGCAGACGGACCCCAACGCGGCGCAGAACCACACCACTACCGCCGCGTAACGGTCATAATCAAATTCGCGCAAGCCAGTCTCTGCCGTTGCGCCCTTGGGCATCATCGAGATGACCGCGCGGGCACGGGCTGCCAACGCCGCCTTCACGGACTCAAGGGCGCGGTCCCTTTGCCACTCAGACAGGACATCGCTCCGGCGCTCGAGCAGATACAACATGCTCTCCGGCGACGCAGCGAACCGGATCGCATTGTCATGCGCAGCATCCTGCAACCCGCCGTTTTCGTAGCGGTTGATCGTCGCCTCGCTCATGCCCAGTAGGGTAGCTAGCGATTTCTGGCTCAGCCGGTATCGCTTTCGGATCGCCACGATCTCGTCCGGGCATAACAGGCCCTTCTCGGCCCGGCACATCGCGTAGGCCCGGGCCACCAAGTCGTCGTCCCTGGTCTCGTCATAGCGGTCCTGGCCGCACTCGGCACAGACCTCGACCGTGACGGGAAGTTCCACCGCGAGGCCGCGCACGTCGTAGGTCTCGACGCGGTCTTCGGCCCGGAACTCCCGCTCCGCTTCGCAATAACCGCATACCTTGCTCATGGATCACCCGCCCTCACGCAGGGGATAGCTGATCGGGAACTCGGCCTCGTGGAAGGACCATACCTGGGCCATTTGAATCGTCGTCTTGCCCTTGATCGGGGCCATGCGGAGTTTGATGTAGATTTCCGTCCCGTCGTTGTCGTACCCGAACTCCCAGCCTCCCGCTCCGGGTCGGTGTCATCCGGGCTTGGCCCTCGGTAGTAACCGTCGGGCCCCAGGTTTCCGAGGATGTCCTTCCGCTGGTTGCCGGTCAGGCTGAGGTCGATCAGAGCCTGGACGTTCTTGGCCCGGCCCATGGCCAGAAAGTGCCCCAGGTCCATGGCAGTCTTGAACGTCCGCAGAAAGTCATCAACGTCCTGTTTCGCGGGCACCCGCCACTCCGTTGACGGGCAGAAATGTGCTCTTCTGCATGGAAATACTATCACATGAAAGTGTTTTTGGCGAGTCCCTGCCCGAGGATTGACCGAGAACAAGCGCCGGGCGGCGAAGTTTCACAGTCAGGGCATCGTCAGCAGCACCCGCAGGGCCGCCAGGACCCGCCTTGGGCGCGATCGGTGGATCGCCATACCCATCCAGTACCCAGCCTCTTCCCTGGTCATGTTGTCCACGCCTTCGGCGACCATGCGGATGCGGTCGATGCTCCGCATGGGGGCCAGAGCACGGAACAGCAACGCCAGATGGAGGGCTGAATCCTCGTCCAGCGGCCGATCCGCCGTTTCGTTCTTGGCCAGGTTGGTGTTCTTGATGCCCTGGGTCTTGAGCCGCCTGAGCATCCGCGTCTCGATCATCCGCAGGGGGCGACCCTTCAACGCCGCCGTCCGCTCCGGCTCGGCAAGCCGTGGTGTGGCCGGGCTCGGAAGCTGCCAGATGCTGACCTCCAAGTCACCGCGGCCCAGGCCGCGCAGCCGGAGTTCGTAGACTGGATGACTGCCGTTGTTCACGGAACCGGAGGTTGGGTCTTTGCGCCGGGCCATTCTTATGCGTCCTTTCCTGCCGCGGCTTCGGCCTCGACATATGCCTCACCGCCACCGTACTTGGTCATCGCCTTGGTGAACGCCTCGGCCCGCTCCGGCTCCGTCCGCAAGGGCGTTTTGAATGTGAGTGTGTACCGGCCCTCGAAGCTGTGTTCGCTCGCCGTCCGGATTTGGCTGTCCAGGAAAGATTTGACCGAGTTGGCCTTGGCCATCGTCCCGGCGAACTCGACATCCAGCGCCTCGATGCCATCGCCTGACACTCCGGCGGTGAACCGGCAGGTAGCCTCGGCGTCCCGGAACGTGGCCACGGCCTGGTGCACGTTCCACGTCGCCTTGGCCTCGAAGAGCTTAATGTCCAGCGTGGCCAGCGCAGCGATCTTGTTGCTGCGGGCCTTCTCGAACAGCATGGTCAACGCCTGACTGAGCGGACCTTCGGCGGACAGTGATGACGGTGGCCGATCCTTCTTTTCTCGCTCCGCACGATCTTCACGCTCCCGCTTCTTCCCGCCATCCTTGTGCTTAGCCGTCTCTTCCTTGTCGTCGCGTTCGTCCTTCTTTTCGGGCTCCTTCGGCTTGCGGGGCCACAGGCCGAGTTCCTTGGCGTTCGCCATGGTGTGGACGAAGGCGTTCTCCGAAATTTGGATGCTCGGCTCCGGGTCGCCTTTGCCCCAAACGACATCCCCCTCGCGATAAATGAAAACCTCGCCGTCGATGCCGTCACGGATGCAGCGGATCAGCGGCTCATCGTCGAGTAGGATGGACAGCTTAGGGGCCTTGCGGTACTCGTTCCGCAGATCCTGGGTCGTGATCTGCCCCTTGGTCTTTAGCGGTGTCTGGTCGCGGACGAAGCTGGCCGCATCCGGGTGGTCGCCGGACGCAAGTAGCTTCTTCTGTTCGCGCAGAGCCCGGCGGATGTGCACCTGTCCGTTGCCCGGCGAATCGGAGGCGTTGGCCACCTCGATGGCAGTGTGGGCCAGTTGGGCCTCGCCCCCGCCGAGCGCGACGTGGGAGGGGTAGAACAGGTGCCGGTAGCACTGCATAACGGCCACCGCGATGTTGAACGAGGTCTTCTCGTACTCCTCGCTGACGGTCCGCTGCTGGTGGTCAGCAAGGTGCTTGATCCGTTCTGGTTTGCGAAGCTCCTGCAACGCCAGGCGTCGCCGGACAGCCTGCCTCATCTCCTCACGAAGTCGATGGTCGGCGACAACGAACACGAGGTTGTTGCGGTAGTTCCGCAGCTCCTCTGTCGCGCCCTTCCGGGTCGCCATGGTGACGATTTCCGACGGCAGGGCGGTCGGTTCTTCGGACACGGTGAAGGCGTCATACCCGAGGATCACCAGGTAAGGTCGGGCGTCGCTGATCTCGTCCGGCACCTCGTACGCGCCGCCCGGGAAGGTCACGAGTTCAAAGCCGTGCGACCGGCCCGTGAACAGCGTGCGGATCTTCTCGTTCAGGTACTCCCGCACGTCACCCGGATCGACTTCGGCAACGGCCTTGCGGATCATCTGGGTCAGGTTCGGCTCGGTCATGAACCGCAGGGGCGAGCCGGGCCGGTCATCGAGGTAAAGAGATTCCGATACGAACTGCTTCCTGGCCGCCTCGACGAAAGTGGGTTCAATCGCGGGCGAGCAGACCGAGTACCGCAGCCGTTCGGAGGTCACACCCTGCGCCGATTCCGGATAGGCCAGCGTATGCAGGAACACCGTCCGGGCCAGGTAGCTGGTAACCGGCGGCTGACCGGGGTCGTTGGTGCGGTCCATCTGCTCGGCGGTCGCCGGAGCAGCGCCACTGGCTGCCGCTACGTCGGCGGCGAGGGCCGGGGCGAACCCGCCTTGCCCCAGGCGAGTGGTCATCTCGTCCCGAATCGACTGGATGCCGGGGTCCACGTGGTGCGGGTGGATGGCGAAGGCGTCGTCCGGCTTCTTCTGCCAAAGCGCGTGAACCGTCCGTGCGAGTAGGCGGAGCATCCCGCGTGTCCGGTGGAAGTTTGATAGGCTGCTGGTCTTCTCGATCAGCGTGGTCAGCGTCTCCGGGTGGAATGGATACCCCGTGCGAAAAAGGTCGCGCGTCTCGGCGTTGAATGCGTCGCCGTGGAGCGTCTCCTTGTTCCGGTCCCAGAGCGAAATGTAGTCGTCAATGACTTCGGTGGCGTCATCAGCCCGGACGCTGTCAAAGAGCCGACGGCGCAGCACCGCCACGGTCTCACTCTCCTCGGTGGGGTTCAGCTGAGTGGCCTTGCGACCCACGACGCTCTCGGCTTCCTCGAACGCCGACATCGCGATCTGCTGCTCGGCTTTGTAGGCGTCCTTTGAGGCTTTGTCGTCCGACCGCACCGCAAGCGTGGCCACGAGGCTGACCCGGGGCGTCGAAGAGACCGCCTTGAGCAGTGCGTGGATGAAAGCCGTGAACTGATCGACCCGATCCGGAAAGACCTTGGCGACTTTCCGGAGGTAGACCGAGACCTCATCGATCAAAATCAAGCTCGGCTCGCTCCCGAATAACTCGGTGATCGTGTCCGCGCCGGGGGCCACGTGGGTCTCGTCACTCTTCCGGACGCGGTCGAAGCCGTCGCGGCCGGCCAGCCGGTAGGCCATCTCGCCCCAGAGGCTGTGGGCGAGGACACCTTCTTCCAGCAAGAGGCCGTTGGCCGGGTCGGCGTTCTCCCCGTCGAGCGCGGCGATGCGCACCTTGCCCTTTGGCAACAAGGCCGGGTCGATGAACTCTTCGGGGTGCTCGACCCCGTTCATCCCGTTCACCGCATGCACCAGGGCGATCAGGCTGTGGGTCTTGCCCCCGCCGTACTGGGTGTCAAGCCGGATCACCGAGTTCATCTCGCCGCCGGCGCCCGTGAGCCGCTTGCAGACGGTTTCCAAAAGCGTCCGCAGCCCCTTGGTGGGGTGGGTATGTCGGAAGAACACGTGCGGCGCGCCGTACTCCCGGGGGGCCGTCTCCTTGACCACGCTCGCGAGATCGGCGGCGAACTCTTCGTCCCGCATTCGGCCCTGGGCGACATCCTCTCGGGGTTCACAGAGGTCAAAAATGGTCTTCATCGTCGGGTCCCAGAGTGAATCACGGCGTATCAGTCTGTGCGCGCGTCCCGCGTACCCGACAATCCTAACGACGGTGATTCAGGGGCACAAACGGGCTCGGGCTGCACAGCCCGCCGGGGCGGCCGTATCCTCGACCGGAGTAACGATGCAAGTCGTCATCGAGGACAGAAGGTAGCACGGTCATGGATGGCGAAAGACTGGACAGCGTCTGCTTCCCGTCCGTAATCATGAGCAGGCAAGGGTTGGCTCATCTTTCCGGAGGCTCAGGATCAGGATCGGGTTCGATCGACGCACCGGGCAAGCAGTACGTGTACGCGGGATGGTCGTCCGACGTAAGATAGATGTGATCCTCAAGATCGAGGTCACCGTCGAGATCGATGTCTCCCGGCAGAATCGGGTTCTCGACAGATTGAGCGGCTGCGTTGTTCGTCTCGTCGTGTTCCATGACCGCGCCGACATCGTCCGCGACGGCATAGACCTGAACCCACGCACCGGAAGGCTGGCCCGCCGTGTCCCAAACGTACGCGACCTCGCGTACGCCACCCGCAACGATGGAATCCACGGTCTTGCGTCCGATCTCCGGGCCGTTTGCGTCGCCCAGCCGCCAGGACAAGTCAAAGGCGCCCGTCGGAATCACGCCGACGTTGGCAAGTCGAGCGGTCAGCGCCACGGACGTATAGGACACCTGATCATTCCACGCGGTTTCGGTCAGCATATCAGGCAGGATCGTCCTGAGCGTCGCGGAGTTGTTGCCACGATCACGGTCACCGAACGCCAGCGCGGGATCCGCAACCACATGGATCTCGTGTGGCAACGGGAAGGTCGGTACATCCCAGGCAACAGACACCTCGGCTCCTGATCCTGCGATCAGGGTCCCGGAAACCACCTGTACGGTCCCGATCAACGTGCCGCCGCTGTCTGGATCGCCGTCGCAGAACGCGCACTCGACGTACTCGGCAACGAGTTCTCCACGATCCTCGATCGTGGCTCGAAGCGTCGCCGTCGTCCCGGGCGCCGGATTCGGCAGCTCAATCAGGATCGAGTCCGTGTTCACCGCGAGATCATGCGCCTACGTGTGTCGCAACAGGTAAAGGTCTGCCCGCGCCGGCTGGGGCGCGTTCTCCACGTGATGGATGACACCCTCGATCTCGATATCCAGGGCGTTGCGTTCAGTCTGAGTCTTGAGGTACGCGATGACCAGCTCCGTGCCATCGAATGCAAGCGACAGCGTGCTTTCCGCCTGTTCATCTTGCGTGAGCTGGCGCGGAAGCGACCACTGATCCAGAGCGGCGTCATAGAACGCTGCGACGATGTCCACGCTCTCGGTTCCCTGAACGGCATAGGCCACGGCAGCTCCGCCTGGCATCGTCACGCCGTCGAGCGAAGGAGCCTCGTCGGCCAGCGTATACTCCGTGTAGACGGGCTGCGGATCCCAAATGCCAAGACCTGTGTACATGACCGGGCCGCGGCCGGCGGCAGGTACCGAAGACGTGCGCGCGGCTGGCACGGATGGCGCACCGGCTACCCACCCTGGCCCCCAGGCGGTAGCACGCCCGGTGGCATTTCGAGCCGTCCCAAGTGGTCCTAATGGGTCACAAACGGTCCGGACACGTAGGGCCACCGGCGCAAGAAAAAGGCCCGGAAGTCCTACGCAAATAGGGGTTTCCGGGCCGTCTACGGCACTGGCCCGCCAGGACTCGAACCTGGAACCTTCTGATCCAGAGTCAGACGTGCTACCAATTGCACCACGGGCCAACGATCGGCGGATATTCAAGCGGGTGACGCGGCTTTTGTCAATCCGCCGACGCCGATGCCGCTTGAAGGAAGGCGATCCCCCGCTGCTCGGGTCCGACTCAGACGATCATGCAGCTCGTTACGAGGTTCCCGAAGCGAGCGAGCAGAAGCAGCGGTCCGGCCTTGCCGTGCCAGCCTGTGGGCTTGCCTTGGGCCTTTTTGATGCCGGTGACGATCTGCCCGACGTAGAGCACGACGGTGATGAGGCTCAGGAGGATGTGGACCTTCATGAGCAGCGGCGTCGGGCCGATGGCCTGCTTGATGGCATGGCGGTTGAGTTCGATATAGAGCACCATCGCCACGTCGATGACGAAGGCCGACACCATCATCGGCACGTGGATCTTCACCCGCTTGCGGTTGAGGAACCCGGCGACCAGGATGGCGAAGACGACAGCACTGAGAATCTTGAGCGAGTGTTCCATGCCGATACTCTCTCCCCGACGACACGGCCGACGCGTACGGCGCCGGCTGATCGGTTCCGTGTGATGCCCTGCCCCAACAGGGCGCACGACAGGGTAGCCGCCCACGCACGGGTCCATCAAGCCCTCGCGCGGGCAAAGCGACGAGAAAAACTTAATCTGCTTTACGATGTAATGTGGATCGAGGGTCCGGCGCGCCCGCATTCGGGCTTTCCAGAAGGTATACCGGCGGTCACCGGCG
>JAJDDX010000337.1 GCA_029260055.1 Phycisphaerae bacterium | reverse complement strand
CCCGCCCGGCTGGGGCGGGCCCCGTGACGCGTTCGGCAACTCCCGCCTCCGCCGCCACGCGCGGGGTGCCCCATCCTTGCGAAGCCAGGGTGGGGGACGGAAGGCAGCCGGGGCAAATCCGGCATCTGTCTGTACGGCTCGAACCGGCGCCCGGGCGGCCCTTCGGACAGCCCTTGGACAAACGTCCTTCCCCCACCCTTCGGGCGTACCCGAAGGATGGGGCACACGTCCACCTGGTGCCCACGCACGCCAGACACAAGTTTGACGCGGCCCCTGCGTGTGCCAACAATTGATATCGTGCAGTCGAAAATGACCCCATCCGTCCCAATCGCAGAACAAACACCCGATACCGAGCGCAACAGCCACGGACCTCACTGGGACCATGTGCCGTTCGACGTGGCTTGCGCCCGGTGCGGTGCGGACCTTCGCGGACTGTCGAAACCCATCTGCCCACAGTGCAGCCTGCACTTTGATTGGGACGAGGCACTGCCCCTCGAACAACTGCGCTGCGAGAGCTGCGGCTACCACCTCCGCGGCCTGACCGAAACCCGCTGCCCAGAGTGCGGAGAGCGGTTCACCTGGGAAGAGGCACTCGATCGTCATCAAAGACGAAAGAAGAAGCTCTTCGAATACCGCTGGCGGGAGCGGCCGATCCGCTCGGCTGTGCGGACCTGGTGGTGGTGCGTCTGGCCGCCGAAGCTGTGGCGCAAGATCGACATCCACGACCCACCGCAGAAAGGCCCCCTGATCGCCTGGCCCCTGCTTTGCTTTGCTTCGTTCTACACCGCGCTCGTGGTGCTGTTCGCGCTTCAGATTTGGATCCGTCAGTACTACTGGGCTTGGCGATTGGCACCTAGAGGCGGACGACCGCCGAGTATGACGTACCTGTTGCAGTGCCTTCTCGAACAAGTCCGTGCCCCGGACGTCTACGTCGTGGTCTCCAGCACCGCCGTCTGGGTCGGTTGCTGCTTCGGTGCGCTGATGGTGTTTCGGCAGTCGATGCGCCGGCACAAGGTACGCACCTCGCACGTGCTGCGCGTATGGGCCTACGCGACGACGACGATGCTTCCGGCCATGGTCTTCACGATCTTCATGTTGTTCCAAGCAGCGTTGGTCGGCAGGACGCGAGCGTACCTTCCGATTGAGCCCGCCGTGATACTGGCATTCCTGGCTCACGCCACCTGGTCGATCTGGCGCGGGTACGGCGTATACCTGCGTATGCCGCACAGCTTCGCGGTCGCCGTGGCGGCTCAGCTCATGGCGATCTTGGGCGCCGTCACCATCTGCGATACGCTTATTCCCGGCAGCTTCGCGGCTTCACTGATCCTCGCGATCTGCGAACTGTTCGGAGGTCTCTAGTGTCTTGGCAGACGACCAATGATGGGTGGCATGGGCAAGCAGTAGCTTGCCCGTGTCCCTCGATAGCCCACGTACACGGGCAAACGAGTTTGCCCATGCCACCCGCCGATTCGGGTTTAGGGGAACACTAGATGGAGCCCGGCTCGGACTCGAACACGATGGTGACAACGCCGGCCACAGGCACGGATGCGACGACCGCCCATCCCGACTGGGATCTCGTCCATTTCGACGTATCGTGCGCGCGATGCGGCCACGACCTCCGAGGCCTGACCGAACCTAAGTGCCCGAAATGCCGCCTGGACTTCGACTGGGACGAAGTCGTCCCGCTCGAGCACCTCACGTGCGAAAGTTGCGGCTATCACCTCTTCGGCCTCACCGAAACACGCTGCCCCGAGTGCGGCGAAGACTTCACCTGGGCATCTGCGATCGGTGAATACCGTCGCAGTCGCCAGCCCTTCTTCGAGACTCGCTGGCGCGACGAGCCCTTTCGATCCTACCTGCGGACATGGTGGTGGTCGCTTTGGCCGCCTCGCCTGTGGCGCCGGCTCGACATCCACGATGCCCCGCACGTCGGGCCGCTGATCGGCATGATCGTCCTGTCGCTGACGCTGTACTTTGTGACCGCGGTGACGCTCGAAGGATGCCGGCGCACCCTCGAACAACTGATGTGGGGCTGGGGACGCCCGGGATGGATCGGGGGTATCGCCACGCTGATGATGTACTTCGCGGCCGCCATCCGCACGGGCTACGCGCCCGACCTGATTGCCATGGTCTGTTTGTGGGCGGGGGCGAGCTTCGGAGCTCTCATGGTCTTCCGTCAATCGATGCGGCTATACAAGGTCCGCACCATCCACGTGTTTCGCGTCTGGGCGTACTCCATGTTCCTCGTCCTTCCGCCGGCGGTCGTCATCGGCTACGCACCGGAATTGGCGGGCCTGCTCGCGCGGCGATTCGTCCCGACCGATGAGCTCACGGCGCTCTCCGCACTGGCGCTCTTCGGCTTCGTCACCTGGTCGCTGTACCACGGGTATCGAACGTACCTGCGGATGGCGCACAGTGCGGCTGTGGCGATCGCCTCACAGGTGATCGCGATGCTGGCGGTCCTTACGACCGGCATGGTGGCCTACCACTTCGGCTACAGACCGCTGATCATCCTCGATATTCTCCGCGGAGCGGGCGCCTGGTAGCCGCGTTTGTGGCCCCGTGGCGCCTCATCTAGAATACTGCGCGTGGCGAACAGCAATCAGACAATACCAGCCGATGCCCGGCGCGCCCTGATCGTGCTGCCGACATGGGTCGGCGATTTCGTGATGGCTACGCCCATTCTCCGCACGATCCGTGCCCGCTTCTCCGATGCCCGAATCACCTTCCTTACCGAGTCGAACCTCGTCGATCTGATCCGCGGCGGACCCTGGATGGATGAAGTCGTCGAGTGGCCCGACAAGGCTCAGCGGAGCCTGATGCACCGCGCCTACCGCGAGTTCGTCGGCGAACTGCGCAGCCGACAGTTTGACGCGGCCATCCTGTTGCCCAACTCATTCCGAGCGGCACTGACCGCGCGGCTGGCCGGCGCCAAGAGGAGGATCGGCTACGACCGCGACGGACGGGGCTTCTTGCTGACCGACCGCGTGCCAGTGAAGAACCTGCGGGCCGATGTCGAGAGGCGCCGCGCCACCGGTGAATCACACGGGCAAACGAGTTTGCCCATCCCACCCGGCCCGGAGGGTACATCGGCCCGGCCACCCGAGTTCCTGCCACCGAGACTCCCGGTCAAGCCGAGCCGTTTCGTGCCGATGCGGCTGACCACCTACTACGACGACCTCGCGGAGGCGATAGGCTGCGACAAGCCTGGCGACCGGTTCGAGCTCTTCACGACGCCCGATGGCGACGAAGCCGTGACGGGACGCCTCAGTGAAATCGGCATCGCTAAAGACAAGCCCGTGGTCGTGCTGAGCCCGGGAGCCAAATACGGAGCGGCCAAGTGCTGGATGCCCGATCGATTCGCCAAGGTCGCCGACCGCCTGATCGAGGAATTCGGCGCGGCGGTGATCGTGACGTGCGGCCCCGGCGAACAGCACATCGCCCACGCGATCGGAGACGAGATGCAGCAGAAGCACTTCGTCTTCGATCAACCGCTCCTGACGTTGGGGCAGCTCAAATCGCTAATCAAGCGAAGTGATCTGCTGATTTGCAACGACGCCGGGCCGCGGCACTTCGCCAAGGCGTTCGATGTGCCTGTCGTCACGGTGTTCGGACCGACCCACCCCGAGTGGACCGCCACCGAATACCCGAAAGAAACGGTCGTACGCATCGACGTCGACTGCGGGCCGTGTCAGCAGCGCAAGTGCCCGCTGAACCACCTGGAATGCATGACGGGCGTGACCGTCGACGCGGTACACACCGCGGCCGCCGCGTGGCTGCGGATGGACAACAGATCACCGCTAAGTGAGCCCGCCCGTGGTTGAACCCGGCCTCGCCACACAACCACCGACGTTCACCCGACTCCACGATCTTCTGGTCGCGCAGGGATATGTGGACGCCCTGCGGGCAGCCGGTGCGGATAGTCTTGACGGCCTGTTCTCCGTCGCCGATGCCGAATCGCTCGGCAAGTCCGGGCTGCCCGAGTGGCGTCAGCGGCTACGTTTTCGGCTCGATGTCGACGGCACGCCGCGCACGTTCTATCTCAAACGCTTCACCGACCCGCCGGCGAGCGCGCGGAGAGAGGTGCGACGATCCGGCAGCGGCGCGGCCAGCACAGCCGGGGTCGAATGGGCGTGGATCAATCGACTCGCCGCGGACGGCATACCCGTGGTCGAGCCGATCGCCTTCGGTGAGCAACTGGCCGGCTCCCGCGAACGCCGCAGCGCGATCGTCACGGCAGAAGTGCCCGGGCAATCGCTCGAAACCTGGGCTGACCAATGGTTGAACGATGGCGACGCACCGGTTCAGCGGTTGAGCGAACCTGTGGCGCGGCTGATCGCCCGCCTCCACGAGCAGCGTTACTTCCATCGAGACCTCTATCTGTGCCACGTTTTCCACGACGCGGAGGCGGACCTGGAGTCGTCGCTTCGCCTGATCGACCTTCAGCGCGTCAAACGCCCGACCTGTCTGCGGCAGCGCTGGATCATCAAGGATCTGGCTTCTCTGAACTTCTCGACGCCGCCGGGCCTGGTGTCGCGCAGTGACCGCCTCCGGTGGTTGAAACAGTACCTCGGGATGTCTAAGCTGACCGCGCCGGCCAGGCGATTAGCCTATCACGTGGCCGGCAAGACGCAGCGAATCGCCCGGCACGATCGCAGGCGGGCGGCCAGGCACTGACTCTTAAGAAACGGTGAGCGGGTGAAGATTGCCTTGGTATCGGAATGGGTGGATGCGTGGCGCGGCGGCGCCGAGACATCGACCCTGCAGTTCATCCATTGGCTGATGGATCGCGGCGTCGAGATCCACCTCTTCACGCGAAGTCGCCCGTCACCCACGCCGGGGTTGCACGTCCATACCGTCAGCGGAGCGGCCATGTCGCGCACCCGCAAGACCGTGACCTTCATGCACCGTGTCGACAAACTGATCAAAACCCAATCGTTCGACGTGGTCCACGCGATCTCGCCGTGTCGGACGGCCGACCTCTATCAGCCCCGCGGCGGCACGGTCGCCGAGTCGATCGAACGCAATATCGCGCTGCGTAGTAACGGCGCCGTTCGCTCCTTCAAGCGCTACCTCAATCACTTCAACTTCAAACAGCGCTACATGCTGGCCATCGAGCGTAAGCTCCTCGGCGAAGCCGATGGACCGGTGGTCGTGGCGATCTCCGACTACGTGGTGTCACAGTTGAAGCGTCACTACGACGTCCCCGACGCGCGGATCCGCAAGATCTACAACGGTGTCGACCCGACTCCGGTCAGCGAGGAAGACCGCGAGCGAGAGCGGACGGCGGTTCGCAGGGAATTCGGGATCGCGGGTGACGACTGCCTCGTCATCCTCATCGCCCACAACTTCCGCCTCAAAGGCGTCGAATCGTGGATGGAGGCGCTCGCGAAGTTGCTCGCACGAGGCGTTAGAAACGTGCGGTCGCTGGTGATCGGCAAGGGCGACGCCAAACGCTGGCACACGGCGGCGGCTCGACTCGGCGTCGACGCACACCTGACGTTTACCGGGCCGACGGACCGCGTCGACGCCTTTCGGCACGCGGCCGACCTGCTGGTCCATCCGACCTTTTACGATCCCTGCAGCCGCGTCGTGCTGGAATCCCTGGCCGACGGGTTGCCGTGCGTCACGACTCGATGGGACGGAGCCTCGGAGATGATCGAGGACGGCACCAGCGGCTTCGTCCTCGACGATCCACGGGACGTACAAACGCTTGCTGATCGCGTCGACGCCCTGCGCGACGCCGCATTGCGACGCCGCTTCGGCGAGGCGGCTCGTGTCGCCGGTGAGGGCATCACCATGGCGAGGCATGCCGAGAAGATGTTCGACCTCTATGAAGAGCTGATCCACAGCGGAGCCCGGCGATGACGCTGCTTGGCGGCACCATCCTGGGTTGCGTCATCGGCTACCTCGTAGGCGGCGTGCCCGTCGGTCTGATCGTCGGCCGAATCAACGGCGTCGACATTCTGACGCTCGGAAGCGGCAACATCGGCGCCGCCAACGTGGGCCGCCATCTCGGCCTCAGGTGGGGCCTGACCGTGTTTGCCTTCGACGTCCTGAAGGGGCTGGTGCCGGCGATCTTGGCGGGGCAATGGCTACTGCGTCCGCCGATAAGCCCCGACCCGGCCAACCCATGGGCCCTTCTTTGCTGGATGATCGTGGGCCTCAGTGCCGTCCTGGGGCACAACCACTCGCCCTATCTCGGCTTCCGTGGCGGCAAGGGCGTCGCTACGTCGCTCGGCGTGGCACTCGGCATCTACCCCCATCTGACGGTACCCGCCCTTCTCGGCGTGGCCACATGGGCCACACTCGTCGCGCTGACACGCATCAGCTCTGCGGGATCGATCGCGGCCGCTATCGCCTTCCCCGCTTCATATACACTGCTGTCGCTGTATCAAGGATGGGACACGTCGCCGCGCTGGCCCTTCTTGGCTTTCACGCTGTGCGCGTGCATGCTTGTCCTCGTTCGACACCGCGCGAATATTGCGCGTCTACTCAACGGTACCGAAGCCCGACTCGGACGCCGCACAATCGGTGCGAATCACCCAGACGCGCAGGACTGACGCGGCACGTCCGAGAACCCAACTTCACTCTCGACCGAGAAAAAGCAGCAATTATCCCTTGTATTCATTCATGGATCGGGAGTATCTTCCCCGACTTATACTCTCGGTGACGTGCGGCATACTGCGGCAGGAGATTCGTCCGCCGATTGCCTATAATTGGGTCGGAGAGCCGGGGTAAGAAGCACACCGATAGGCGGGCGACGACCATGGGAACGACAGGCGTCAAAGCATTGCGCGTGCTGGTTCTTGGGCACCTCGAGAGTGATGAAGAACTCTCCGAGTGGTTCGATTCACATGCTCGGGTCGAGCGTGTCAGCACATTCGAAGCGGCACTCGCCGCACTGAGGGCGAGACCATTCGACCTCGTCGTCAGCCGGGCGGCCGACTTCATCCCATTCCACAGCGTCCACGCAAGACACCAGGCCGCCAGCCTGATAGACAGCGTCAACCTCGGCGTCTGCATCGTCGGCGAAAAGGGCGAACTCGAATGGGCCAATCCGAAGATGCTCAGCCTCGCCGACGACGTGCGCGACCACGTGTGTCACTGCTGCACCGAGACGTTCCGCTGGGCACAGTCGGAAGTCAAAGCGGGCATGTCGCACGTACGCGGCCGGCGATTCAGCTTCGGCACCAGCGAGGACGACCACTACGAAGTTAACGCCACACCGGTGATCGATCTGCACGAGCGGATCACGCAAGTAGCAGCCGTCGTACAGAACACGACGAACGCCAGGCGCCTTCAAGACAAGATCGACGCCATCGACCAGGCGGGGCGCGAACTGCTAAGCCTCGACGTGGATCAGGTATCCCGCCTCGACGCACACGAACGACTCGCCCTGCTCGAACAGAAGATCATCCGCTGCACAAACGAACTGCTCCACTTCGACAACTTCGAAATACGCGTACTCGACAAGAAGACCAATCGGCTCGAACTCGTCCTGTCGTCGGCCGCGCCCAGTAATTCACACGAGGTGGATATCAGCGCCAGCGCAGAGGGAAACGGCATCAGCGGCTATGTCGCCGCCAGAGGCAGAAGCTACATCTGCCCCGACACGGCGAACGACGCCCGATACATGACCGGCATCGAAGAGGCTCAGTCTTCGCTGACCGTACCGTTGTTCCTGCACGACGAAGTGGTCGGCA
Source organism: Phycisphaerae bacterium (assembly GCA_029260055.1). GTDB lineage: Bacteria > Planctomycetota > Phycisphaerae > UBA1845 > UBA1845 > JADFOB01. Next base: position 29,215 of record JAJDDX010000337.1, on the reverse strand, counting down.
TCGCTAACTTCGAGAGCACGAAACTCGCCGCGTTCAACGAGGACGCTCGACAGTTCGCCGAAATCTTCGCTCGCTACGTAGCGCTCGCCCTGCACGTACTCGAACTGCTGGTCAGAGAACGCAGCACGACCACGGGACAGCTCGGCACGAACGTCATGGCCGACTGCACCGGCCCCATCAACGACATCCTCACCGACGTGGAAGGCCTCGTCGAGGACTACATCGGACACGACGACCTTCGCCATCGTCTGCGGAGGATCTCGGAAAACGCGGACCTGATCCGTGAGACGATCAAGTCGCTCACGTCAACGAAAGCGGGCGTGGTCGGCGCCGGGCGGGCACGGAAGAAACTCGACGACCCGGTCCTGTCCGGCAAGCGGATTCTCGTCGCTGATGACGAAGACACCATCCGCGAAACCGTTCGCGACGTGCTCCGCGGCTACGGCTGCGAGGTCTGCGCGTGCAGCAACGGCGAGGAAGCCATTGAATCCATCGACCGCCAGCCCTTCGATTTGGTCCTGTCCGACATCAAGATGCCCGTAAAAAGCGGATACGAAGTGTTCGCAGCCGCCAAGGAAGCCAACGCGGCGACACCCGTCATTCTGACGACCGGCTTCGGGTACGATCCGAACCACTCGATCGTCCGCGCCCGACGCGAAGGGTTGGCCGCCGTCCTGTTCAAGCCCTTCAAAGTCGACCAACTCCTGGGCGAACTGCGCATGGCGCTCAAGCCCGCCGAATCGAAATAGCACCGGCGGAGACCCGCTCCGCCCCTGTAATTACACACCCGTTACATTCGCCCTGCGACAACAACTTGCGCATTCGCGGTGACAGGATCGCCGACTTCCTTGCGTCTGTAACGTCGTATTGCTAGATATCCTCCGTCTGCGTCTTACCTGATCTTTAGGAGCCAAAGGCCATGGCCACAACGGAGCTGGACGTAAAACAACTCGGAGCCGAGGCGGCCGCCAAGAGCGAACCGCTGCGCAAGCTCCTTGAGCAAATGCACCGCGTGATCGTCGGGCAGGATGAGCTTCTCCACCGAATGCTCATCGCCCTGCTCTCCAATGGACACGTCCTGATCGAAGGTGTGCCGGGCCTGGCCAAGACGACGGCCGTCTCCTGCCTGGCCGGCGGCATCAACACCGGATTCCAGCGACTGCAGTTCACACCCGACCTGCTCCCCGCCGACCTGATCGGAACGCTGATCTACCGCCCGACCGATGGAAGCTTCCAGGTCCAAAAAGGCCCGATCTTCTCCAACATCATCCTGGCGGACGAGATCAACCGGGCACCGGCGAAAGTGCAGTCCGCCCTGCTCGAGGCCATGCAGGAGCGACAGGTCACGATCGGCAAGGACACCTTCAAGCTGGATGAGCCCTTCATGGTGCTTGCCACCCAGAACCCGATCGAGCAGGAAGGCACGTACCCCTTACCGGAGGCCCAGGTGGACCGGTTCCTGATGAAGGTCATCGTAGGCTATCCATCCAAGACCGAAGAGCGGCAGATTCTGGATCGCATGGCGCACACGACACCGGATACCTCGATCGACCCGGTCACCTCGCCGGAGCAGATCATCGAGGCTCGGAAGGTCGTCGACGAGATCTACGTCGACGACAAAATCAAGGACTACATCGTCGACCTGACCTTTGCCACGCGTGACCCGGAAGCCTTCAAGATACCGATCGCCGACTGGGTGCAATACGGCGCCTCGCCCCGCGCGACGCTCGCACTGACCGTCGGCGCCAAGGCGTCCGCCTTCCTCGACGGCCGCGGGTTCGTCACACCCCAGGACGTAAAGAGCATCGCCATGGACGTACTACGCCACCGCGTGATCATCACGTACGAAGCAGAGGCGGAAGAAAAGACATCCGAAGACGTAGTGCGGGCGGTGCTGGACCACGTCGCGGTGCCGTAGAAACGTCAAAATGTCGAAACGTCCAAAAGTCCAAATAGTCGAGGATCGCTGCGGGAGGATCCAGCGCTCGGGAGCCACGAGAGGACAAAGTACTCACTCAGTATTGAGCGTATCGAGGAATCGGTGAAACCGAGAGCAGTATTCAGAGTATGCGAGGCGTTGTCGGATGGGGCGCATTGCAGGTGATCTGAAGGAACGGACGTTGCGTTTCGCCACAGAAGCGATGAAGGCGATAGCCGCCCTGCCCCACGAGACGCGCGGGTGGATCGTCGGGAAACAACTTGGACGCGCGGCGACTTCGGTTGGCGCGAATGTGTGGGAAGCGGATGCGGCGCTGACCGATGCCGATTTCGCCCACAAGATCAGCATCGCTCGAAAAGAGGCGAGCGAAACGGAGTATTGGCTGGAGCTCGCAGGTCGTTGCGAACTCCTCCCGGATCCCATTCGTGGCCGGCTAAGCGAGGAAGCGATCGAGTTATCGAAGATACTCCGAACGATTGTACGTAAGACCCAGGCGCACATGCGCAGCACCGGCAAGCGGTAACGGAGCCCGCTTTCGACTTTTGGACGTTTGGACTTTTCGCCGTTTATGCCATGATCCCGAAGGAACTGCTGAAAAAGGTACGCCAGATCCAGATACGCACGTCGCGGACGGTTAACGACGTCCTCGCCGGGCAGTATCACTCCGCGTTCCGAGGCCGCGGCATGGAGTTCGAGGAGGTCTGCCCCTATCAAGTCGGGGACGACGTGCGCCTGATCGACTGGAATGTCTCCGCCAGATACGGCGAACCGTTCATCAAGAAGTTCCGCGAAGAACGTGAACTGACCGTCATGCTCGTCGTCGACGCCAGCCGTTCGGGGCTATTCGGGAGCGACCGGCAGTTCAAGCTGGACGTGGCGGCTGAACTGTGTGCGGTGCTGGCGTTTTCCGCCATCCGCAGCAACGACAAGGTCGGCCTGATCCTCTTCACGTCGGAAATCGAGAAGTACGTGCCCGCCAAGAAAGGCACACAGCATGTACTCCGCATCATCCGCGAGTTGCTCTACCACACCCCCGTACACCGAGGCACGGACATCGCCGCGGCACTGAACTTCCTGAACCGGGTCACGCGGCGTAAATCCGTCTGCTTCCTGGTGAGCGACTTCATCGCATCCGACTACGAGACCTCCTTGCGCGTCGCGCGACGGCGGCACGACCTGATCCCGATTACGATCAGCGACCCGCGTGAATGGGAACTTCCGAATGTGGGATTCGTAGAACTCGAAGACCCCGAAACCGGCGAAGTGATGCTGGTCGACACCGCAAGCAAACGCGTCCGCAGGCGCTTCGCGGCTGAAGTCGCGTCGCGAGCCGCGGATCGCGAGACACTGTTCCGCCGGATGGACACCGAAACCATCGACGTAAGAACGGACCATTCCTATGTCGATCCGCTGGTGCGGTTCTTCCGAAAACGAGAGGCACGACTCTGATGCCCCGTCGAACGATCAATAATGGGTGGCATGGGCTAGCAGCAGCTTGCCCGTGCGTCTTGCGGCCCAACGCTGTCGCCATGCTCGCCGTCTGCGCGTCGGCTTGGATATCGGGATGCCAGAGCCAGAAGCCCGAATCAGCCGCCCCGACGGACGCCGTGACCAAGACCGCAAGCGACGGCCCGGTGACGCTCTCGCTCACCGCCACGCGGACGGACTTCGACTACACGAGCCACGCCGAGGTCCAAATCGAAGCCAAAGCTAAGCAAGGGGGCAACGTCCATCTGGAGGACTACCGGGACACGCTTCGCGAGGCCGAGCTCACCTTCGAGATCCGCGTAGTCGATGCCCGACGTAACCGATCAGAGCCCGATCCCGACGGCACGGTCATCGAAACGGCCCGATACACACTCGCCTTCGTCCTGCCGGGAGAGTACGAGCTGCCACCCGCTTCCGCATCGTTCTCCGCGGACAGTACGCCCGGCGCCGAGCTTCGCAGAGTCAGCACCGAGGGGATTTCGATCCTCGCCCGCGACCCGGCCAATCGCCAAGTCACGCAGGAAGAGATGGCCACGATCACCGTGCTCGATCCCAAAGAACTCCCGACGCTCCTCAGCCGATGGTGGTGGTTCATACCGATCGCAGCCGCCACACTCGCGGTCGTCTTGCTGCTCACCGTGCCTCGCCTGCGTCGATGGCTCCGACGCCGCCTGCTGGAGCGACCCAAGCCCACCCCGCCGCCGATCCCCGCGGACATCTGGGCTCGTCAACAGCTTGTCGCCTTGATGGAAGAGCATCTACTCGATCGCGGACTTCTCCAAGAGTTCCACTATCGAATCAGCTACATCGTCCGCGGCTACATCGAACGACGCTACGGCGTCACCGCGAGCGAGATGACCACGGAGGAGTTCCTGTCAGCCGCCATAGCCGACGCGCGATTCGGCCCGGACATCACCGTGGAACTCCAACGATTCCTGGCGGCCTGCGACCTCGTCAAATACGCCCGACACGAGCCGTCGACCGACGAGTCGAGCGGCGCCCTGAGTGCGGCTGAGTCGTTCGTCGAGCGCACACGCGGCCACGGGCCGGACCCGACCGCTCCGGCGATATCACCTCACGGCGATCAGGAGCGCAGCGAATGACGGAGTGGCTGTCAGAGCACTTTGCGCCCGGCCCGGTATTCGCCTGGGCGTGCGCAGCCGCCGCGCTGATCGTCCCGCTGGTGTGGTGGTCGTACCGCAGCAAACGCTCACGCGTCCCCGTTCGCTTCAGTTCACTCTCGACCGTCCGCGCCGGCGGTGCGACGTGGGCGACGCATACCCGGTTCGTGCTCCCCCTGCTCCGGTCGCTGGCGATCCTGGCACTCATCGTCGCCATGGCCAGGCCGCAGTCCTCGGGCGCGTATCAAGATTCGGCTGAGGGCATCGCAATCCAGATGGTGCTCGACGTGTCGGGCAGTATGTCGGAGGAGGACTTCCACATGGACGGACAATGGGTCCGTCGTCTGGATGCGGTCAAACGCGTCTTCCAGGACTTCGTGCTCGGCCGGGACGCACTTCAAGGAAGGGACAACGACCTCATCGGCATGACGACCTTCGCCATGTTCGCCGAATCGCCCTGCCCGCTGACGCTCGATCATGCCTCTCTGGTCGACCTGTTGAAGGAGACCGAGATTCCCGGCTGGGTAGACGGCCGGGAGGTGCGCCGGGACGAGGAAGCCGGCTACACCGCGCTCGGTGACGCGATCGTGCTGGCGACCGACGATCTTCGTCGCGCGGGCGAGCAGGCCGTCGCGGGCGTCCCCGGCGCCGAGTCGGCCAAAAGCCGGGTCCTGATTCTCCTGACGGACGGAGCGGACAATCCCGCGAGCATCCAGGGCGGACCGCCGGCCCCGAACCCGCTGGAAGCAGCTAAGGTCGCCGCCAAACTCGGGATCAAAGTCTATACCATCGGCGCGATCGGCTCGGCACGGCGCGCGCCGAGGGGCTTGTTCGTTCAACGCCGCGCGGAAGTCGACGAAGATCTGCTGCAGCGCATCGCAAACGCTACCGGTGGGAAGTACTTCCGAGCGGTCGACACCGATTCGCTCGAAGAGGTCTACGAGGAGATCGACCAACTGGAACGCCGAAAAACGGGGGAGCGCTCGTACCAGGACAACATACAAGCGGCCAGAATCGCCATGATCCTCGGCCTGGCGCTGCTTATGACCGAGCTACTATTCGCCAACACACGCTACAGGAGGCTGCCGTGAGACGACGGTCTCTCCATCCGACATGGCCCTGGTTCCTGTGGGTACTCGCCGTTCCGATGGCACTGGCCGCGATCGGCGGCGCGGTGGTCGTCGTCACCGATGCCGGCGACCTGCCGTTCGACAATGCCGACCTGTGGTGGCTAATCACCGCGGTACCAGCCGCGGGCCTCCTCTTCATGTACAGCCTGTTCCGGCGGCAGAGGGCAATGAACCGATTCGTCTCGACCGAACTCGCCGGCCTTCTCGCACCGCAATCGAGCCCGGCAAGGCAGGCCCTTCGTGCCGGATTGGTCGTCATCGCACTGGTCGCGCTTGTCGCGGCGATCCTTGGCCCGCGCTGGGGCATCTACCTCGAAAAGCAGCGCGCCTACGGTGTCGACATCGTAGTGGCACTCGACGTATCTCGTTCGATGCTCGTACAAGACGTGAAACCGAATCGCCTGGCCCGAGCCAAGCAAGACATCAGACAGCAGCTCATCGAGCGAGATGTGTTCGGCGGCGCGAGCCGGCTCGGGCTCGTCGCCTTCGCCGGCTCGACCTCCATGCGCCTGCCCCTAACCACCGATCACATAGCCTTTCGATCCAAACTCCGTGACATCCGGGTCGGCATCGTCCCACGCGGAGGTACGGCGATCGGCCGAGCGATCGCAGAGGCGACCGATCTGTTCGCCAAGTCACCGGCCGAGGCCACCAAGCTCATCCTCCTGTTCACCGACGGCGAAGACCACGAGGGCGGAGCGCAGGAGGCTGCCAAGTCCGTCTACGAGCAGTTCGGCATCCGCCTCTTCACGATCGGAATCGGCGATCCCTCGCTCTCAGCCGGGGCTCAGGTACCCTCGGCTCAGGGCGGATCGAACAAACCGCTGCTGCACGACGGACAAATCGTCTTTTCAAAGCTCGATGTCGACGGGCTGCGGCTGGCGGCCCAGGCGGGCGGCGGCCAATACGCACCCCTGGATGACCTGAACCTGCTGGTCGACGCCGTCGCGGGCATGCGCAAGACGGAATTGAGCACGGAAGAGCGGATGCGCCACAAGCCCAGGTATCAGCTCTTTCTGGTGGCCGCCTTGATCCTGCTCGGTGCAGAGACCATCATCGCACAGCGGCGGCTCGCGATTGACGACGCTCCGCAACGGGTGTGGCAACAGGAGGTTGGGGCATGACACGCACGCTCTTCATCATAGCTATCCTCTTGACCGCCCCCGCGCTCGCGCAGGAGGCAGCGCCGCCCCCCGCTGACACGCCCACACGGTCAGTCTATGCCGATCTCGGCGCGGCCCAGGCCGTCCGGGCGGGCAACCAACTTCTTCTCGCCAACGACCCAGCCGGCGCCTTGACGGCCTACCAGCACGCGCGAACTATCGAACCGGCTGCGCATGAGATCGACTTCGTCGAAGGCCTCGCGCATTACACCATGGAAGACTATGAGGCAGCGCGGGCGTCGTTCGAAAACGCCGCCACCGCCAAGAACGACGCGCTGGTCGACGATGCCATCTACAGCGTCGGCACGACCTACCACGCCGAAGCACTCAAGCAAACCGAAAACCCGCAGGAGGCGATCGCAAGCCTCGAGAAGGCCATGCAGCGGTATCAGACCGTGCTGGGAAACCGGCCCGATCATCCAGCCGCCAACGACGCCAACTTCAAAGCCGCCTCGATGTGGCGTACGCTCAAACAGCAAATGGAACAGCAGCAACAAGAGCAACAACAGAACGAAGACGGCGAGAAGAACGAAGAACAAGAGTCACAAGACCAAGAGAAGCAACAATCCGACCAGCAGCAGGAACAAGAGAAGAACGAAGATCAACAGCAACAACAAAGCCAGGATCAAGAGCAAGAGTCGGATCAGCAACAGCAAGACCAACAGCAGAGCGAAGAACAAGAGCAGCAACAGTCCGAGCAAGAGCAAAAGGAACAGCAGGAACAGCAAGCCCAGAAGAGCGAAGAGGACTCCCGCGAAGATGCCGAGCGAAAACTGCGCGAGCTGATGCAGGCGCTGCGCGACCGCCAGAAGCGTAAGCCCCAGCGCGTCGAAAGGGTGCAAGTCGCGCCGGCGGACAAGGACTGGTAGATGACGCGCATTGCGGCCATCTTGATCCCCTTGGCAGCAGCGACCGCGGCGGCGGCTCAGCAGCCCGGTGTCGAACTGCACATCGGCTCACGCGTCCTCGAGGTCGGGGAGGTCGCCGACATTCAGCTCGTCTGCACCAACACCGAGAGACCCAGCGCGCCTCAGGCCGTGGTACCGGAAGGCCTCGAGATCAATCTGGTCAACGCGAACCCGGCCATGAATAGCCGCATGTCGATCGTAGGTGGGCAAAGGACCTCACGAACCGATTATACATACAGCCTGAAATTAACGGGCGTTCGCATAGGCACCTATCAGCTCGGCCCGCTCTCCGTCGAAGCCGGCGGCAAGACCTACGAGACGAAGCCCGTGAAGATCGTGGTGCGCGAACCGAAGGTGGATACCTCGCCACGCGCCGACAAGTTCCTCTTCGTCGAGATGGATGTCGAGCCGACGACCCTTTACGTGACGGAGTCCTACACCGCCACGCTGACCATCGGTGTCCGCAAGGTCGTCATCAACGGCCGAACCATTCCGCTCAACCTGCTCCGCAGCGTGGTCGATCTAGCACGTTCACAGTTCTCCGTGTTCGCCAACGGCCGAGCGACATCCAGCGAAACCCAGCTCACCGATTCGAAGGGCCAGCGCCACCGCTACGAGCTGTTCAAGGTGGTGCAAACCGTTCGAGCCGAAACGGTGGGCGAGACGCAGGTGGGACCCATCTTCGTCACCGCCCGCTACCCCACCGATGTGCGCCGCGGCTTCTTCGGATCATACGAGGTCACCCGAAGCCGAAAAGAAACCGCTCGCGCCGACGCCATCACCGTCACCGTCAAAGCCGCCCCCGACGAGGGCAGGCCGGAGAACTACACCGGCGCCGTCGGCCACTACAAACTCGCGGTCAATGCCATGCCGAGACGCGTCGAACAGGGCAAGCCCGTGACGCTCACGATCACGATCAGCGGCAGGCCGCTCGAGAGCATCGCCGGCCCCGATCTCGCCAGGCATGCCGAACTCGCGAGCCGTTTCGACTACACGAAAGACGAGCTGGTCGGTGACGTGGAACGGGGGCAAAAGACCTTCAGGCGAGCCATCTTCCCCAAGCAGGCCGGGCAGCAGACGATCCCCCCGATCTCGTGGTCCTACTTCGATCTGCGGAAGGAAGAGTACGTCACACTCACGAGTCCGCCGATCTTGCTGACGGTCGATCCTGCGTCGCCGGGGTCGAGCACATTCGCCCTGACGGACGACACCGCGGGCGGCGGTAACGGCACCAAGCTGACCGTGCTGGCCGGCGGTATCGAACGGAACTACGTCGACGCAAACCAGGTGCTCGCCAGCCATGCCTTCACACTGACACCGCCGTGGATCGCCATGCTCGCGGCACCGCCGGCCTTGTGGTTGATCGTCACGATCGGCGCGCAGAGGACTAGACGGCTCCGCCGGGACGTGGGATACGCCAGACGCCGCAGAGCGCAGCGCAACGCCCACGCACGCCTCACCGCCGCGTCGCGCCAGACCGCGGAAAGTGACCAACGCGCAGCACTTGCCGAAGCCGTCAAGGCGTACGTCTCGGATCGCTTCAACCTTCCCCCCGGAGAACTGACACCCGTCGAGATAGCCGCGACGCTCGACGACCATGGCGTCGACGGAGGCCTGATCGCTGAAATCGTGACCTTCCTCGATAGATGCAACGCAGCGCGATACGCCCCGGGCTCGCTCGATTCAGCCTCGCTCGATCAGGCCGCCGCCGACATTCGATCGTGGATCAAACGCATCGAAAGGACCGCGCGATGAAGGTCGACCGCCGAGCCCTCGTCGCGCTCGCCCTTTGCTGGCCGGCCCTTGCCGCTGCGCCCGCCTTTGCACAGTCACTGCTCGGCGACCCATCCGCCGAGTTCGAACTCGCCTTGGAGCAATTCGACCAGGCCCAACAGATGCACGCCAAGCAGCGAGCCCGAGCGGTACATCTTTTCCGGTCAGCCGCCCAGCGCCTCGAAGGCCTGGCCGACAGCGGCATCATAAGCGGCAAGCTCGAATACAACCTCGCCAACTGCTACCTCCAGGCCGGCGACGTGGGCCTCGCCATCCTGCACTACCGCCGCGCCGAGCGACTGATCCCCGGCGACCCACTGCTCGCCAACAACCTCAAGGAGGCGCGATCCCGATGTCTCACCGCGATCGAGCCGCGCGGACGCAGTACGCTCCTGCGCGGGTTGTTCTTCCTTCATTACTCGATCGCGCTGCCCCTTCGAGCCCAAATCGCCATGGTCGCCTTCGCCGCGTGCTGGGTGGTGCTGGCACTGCGAAACTTCGTCCCGCGCAGAGCGCTGTCCGGGCTCGCGCTGGCGTGTCTCTTCGCAGCCGCCAGCTTCGGCGCGTCGGTCGGCGTCAGCCTCTTCTCCGACCGCAACGAACCGGCCGGCGTGCTGCTCGCCATGGATGTCGTCACCTACAAGGGGCCCGGCACCGGATACCAGCGACAGTTCGAGCAACCCCTTCAGCCGGGCACCGAGTTCACCCTCCGCGGACGCCGCGGGGCGTGGTGGAACATCGAGCTCCCCGACGGCAAATCGGGCTGGATCGAGTCCGCGAGCGGCGAACTGGTCCCGCGCCAGGGCACCTGAGCCGCACCGCCATGTCCGATCGATGCCCGCCCTCCCCTGCGTCTTCGCGGCCAGACTTCCGATCAGCTTGACAGCTTGGAGGGGTGGGATAAGCTAGTTGATTCGACTCGGGCGGCTGCCATCGGCCACCCGACGCTCGAAGCGAATGCGGATGTGGCGGAATTGGCAGACGCGCTGGCTTCAGGTGCCAGTGGGGGCAACCCCGTGGAGGTTCGAGTCCTCTCATCCGCAGTCACTTTGCCTGCCATGCCAAGGCTGGCAGACATAGCAAGCTCGCCCGCACAAGACCCGTCAAACCAGTCACCGGCCTCCTTCGGCAAATCTACTCATCTGAAGACCCGCACAACCGCGCACGACACTGCGCCCAAACGCCACAGATAGGCTCCCGACATCGTAGCCCCAACCGGCTATGTCGGTCTCCACCGCCCCCACTGTCGCCCCCCGCGCACAACATGCCCCGCAAGGACGCCTCTCGTCGCTTCGAGATTCAACTTGAAGTAGTGCGGTAAAACGGGTACGATTCGGCTTCGCGTCAGTTCTCTCGTGGTCAAAACAAGTGCGGCCTTGGTCCTCTTCGCCCGGAAGGAGTGTCCCGAGTATGCAGTGCAAGAACCACGCCGGAGTCCCTGCGGCAGACCGATGCACCGGATGTGCGGAACCGTTCTGCGGCAATTGCTTGGTCGAGATACACGGCGCAAAGTACTGCGGGTCCTGCAAAGTGCTCGCGGTGGGAGGGCAACCCATCGCTCCCGAAGCGATGATCGAGTGCCCCGAGGCCGGCGAGGCGCTGAAGTACGCGCTCATCGGGCTTTTCTGTTTTGGCATCATTCTCGAGCCCCTTGCCATCTCGAAGGCGCTGAAGGCGAAGAAGATGATGGCCGCCAACCCCAACCTCAGCGGTTCGGGGAAGGCGACCGCCGGTCTGGTCGTCGGGATTGTCGGACTCGTGCTTTGGGTGCTCTTTGTGATCCTGCAGATCGCCGGAACCTGACGCATTCGCCCGGTTCGGCGTCTCGCCGTACACTGACCGACCGGCCGACGATCCGCGGGCTCTCTGATAGGTGGCCATAAGCATGCAACTCATGTGCCCGGAGTGCCGATCGCCGCTTGAAGCGATTAGCCAAACCGAAGTCAGGTGCCACGCGCACGGAGCGGACTACGATGTCCTCTTCCTGCGCCCGGCTGCCCCGCCCGCGGCGCGACCCACACCCGTCGCCGCGCCGCCGCCGATCCCTGTCGCCACTGCGGAGCATGCGCCCGACATGGCGATCCCCCTGGGCCATGCCGCTACCGGTCACAATCACAACCTGGTCGCGGAGTGCCCATCGTGTGGGCACAAGTATAGCGCCCCTCGCTCAACCATCGGGCAAAACGCCAAGTGCAAGTGTGGCAGTTCCTTCCGCGTGGAAGACCCCGACTCGCCGGGGATCTTCGCTATCTCATCGGCCGAACCGGAAGGCGCGAATTCGACCACGTGCGTGCAGCACCCGGACATGGACGCGGCCTTCTCCTGCGTGCGATGCCATGCCCTGATGTGCCAGACCTGCGCATTCCCGCAGGCCGATGGATCGGTGCTATGTCCGCGATGCGCCGGCTCCGGAGCTCCCTCTGCCGGCCAGGGTCCGAACGCCTTTGCCGCGACGGCGCCCGCCATGTCGCTTGCGGACGGCTCCGTATGCGTTACTCATCCGACCGTGCCGGCGACCCGCCGCTGCGCCAGGTGCCGATCCGCGGTCTGTGCGACGTGTGACTTCAGCCTGCCCGGCGATGTCCACCTGTGCCCCACGTGCGCCGTGGACCCGCAAACGCGTCTGTCCGGAAAGCGGAAGACACTCGCCATCTCGTCGGTGGTGCTCGCGACCTTGGCGACGGTAAGCACGGCCTTGCTCATGACTGGAGCGATCTTCGGTGAAGTGACCACGGAGGCAGAAGATGAGATTCTCGGAATGCTCTTCATCTACCTCGTCGTCATGCCGGCGCTGATCGGCGTCGCCCTCGGCGCGGCATCGTTCGAGCGTCAACTGAAAACGCCGGCTATCGTGTGGCTCGGTACGATCTGGAACGGCCTGATCCTCGGCGCAGCACTCCTCTTGATCGTGATCGGCATCCTGATCGGGTGATGGAGATAGACGCAAACAATGACACTTAAGTTTACCGCCAACACGGCCTTCGAAGCTCGCTCGATTCAAGTGGATGACAGCGGCGTGACCTTCCAGCAAACGGTCATCGGCGGCGGGAAGAAACGCTTCGCCTATGCCGAGATAGACTGCGTCCTGATGTCGAAGAACCATGCCCTGTCGCTTCAGGTCGGACGCGACGTGTTCACCATACCGACCAAGCCGAACAGCAAGCGACATCAGGAAGTCATACGCGTCCTGCTGAGCCACGTCCAGGACAGCGCGCGGGCGCAGCCTCTCCCCGGACAGGCGTGACTCGATCAGCAGAAACCACATGAACCCTCATTGAAAGACGGAAGCACAGATGTCAATGGTCCAAGTGCGTGTCTGGGACGTCACCGGTAGCCGAAGCCAACAGGTCGAAGCCCCGGATGACGTAACCGTCGATCGCCTCCTCGTGATCCTGGTCGAACGGATGAACCTCCCCCTATCCAGCCCGGACGGCCAACTGCTGAGCTACAAGCTCCACCACAAGCGCACCGGGCGACAACTGCTCGACAGCGATACCTTCGCGCAGGCGAGTATCCAGCACAACGACGACTTGCGTCTTCAACCGGAAATCACGGCCGGCACGGCGGCTCGCTGAGGAAGTGCGCATGGGGCACGGCGAAACCAACCCGATTGTCGTGAAAGAGGGCCGCTTCGCGCGCCTTGCCGCAATCCCCTGGTGGGACCAGGCGGTCGTGCGCACCGCCCGGGTGCTCGTCGTCGGCGCCGGTGCGCTGGGAAACGAAGTCATCAAGAACCTGGCGCTGCTGGGAGCCGGGCACATCATCGTAGCCGACATGGACCGGATCGAGCAGAGTAACCTCTGCCGATCCGTGCTCTTTGGCGAAGCGGACTGCGGTGAGCCGAAGGCCACCGTGGCTGTTCAAGCTGCCACGCGGCTCTGTCCCGACATCAAAGCGGCTGCGCTGGTCGGCAACGTCCTTTCTGACGTGGGCCTCGGCTACTTCCGATGGGCGGATGTCGTCGTCGGGTGCCTGGACAACCGAGAAGCCAGGGTCTTCGTCAACCGCTGCGCCGCTCAACTCGGGCGACCCTGGATCGACGGCGGGATCGAGGCGCTGGGTGGAATAGTCCGCGGCTTCGCGCCGCCCGCGACGGCCTGCTATGAATGTACGATGAGTCGAGTTGACTGGGACCTGCTCAACAAAAGACGCTCCTGTTCACTGCTGGCCCGCCAGGCGCACGCCGGAGGAGGTACACCCACCACCCCCACGACCGCCTCCGTCATCGGCGCCCTGCAAGCCCAGGAGGTGCTCAAACGCCTCCATGGGCTCGACGCACTCGCCGGAAAGGGCTTCGTGTTCGAAGGACTCGGGCACACGTCGTACAACGTCGACTATCCCGTCGCCCCCGATTGCCCATGGCACACGGACGCCCCCGCGATCGACAGCGCGGAGGATCTCACGTCCGCCACGCCCCTGCGCACGATCTGGCAGCGGGCCTCCACCGCGCTGGGCGGACTCGAGGCGATCGACCTCCCGCGCGAACTCGTCGAACGCATCGAGTGCCCCGCCTGCGCGACGAGCAAACGCATGCTTCAGCCGATCGAACACGTCGGCGAGCAAGACGCCCTATGCGACAACTGCAAGACCGAGTGCGTGCCGCACTTTCTGCACAGCCTGACCGAGGACTCGGATCTGCTGGACCTGACGGTAAGTCAGCTCGGGCTGCCGCGCTGGGATATTCTCTGGGCACGCCGCGGCGACGACGTACTGGGCATCGAATTGGCCGGAGATCGCCAGGACTGCCTCGCGTGGTCGTAAGCGACGCGCGGTGAAGGAGGCTTGTACCATGTCCCGAGAAGGTCGGCAGCGAGGCACACCTCGGCGCAAGCCCGAAAACGACAACGAACCCGCCTCGCCGGATTCCGTCACCGCCGGTGGGTGGTCCGAGAGGAAGCCGAAGATCCGCTTCGAGACCTTCCCCGGGCCGCACGGCGTGGACGAACCCGTCCGCGTGGCGATGTCGCGAGAGGCCTATGCCGACCTGACGGCACATGCCAAAGAGCACCTTGACCGCGAAATCTGCGGCGTGTTGCTCGGGTTCTTCTGCGAGGACGACGACGGACTGTTCCTGTCCGTCGAGGCGATCGTCCGCGGCGAAGCGGCCAAGACAGGCACCGCCCACGTGACCTTCACCCAGGAGACCTGGAATCGCATCCACGAGGTACGCGAGGAGAAGTTCGCCAAGCACGAGATCGTCGGATGGTACCACACCCATCCGGGCTTCGGGGTGCAGTTCTCCGAGATGGACCTGTTCATTCAACGTCATTTCTTCTCGGGCCCGCGCCAGATCGCCTTCGTCACCGACCCACTCGGCGGAGACGAGGCCATCTGTGTCAACACGAAGAATGGCATCGAACACCTGTCGCGTTTCTGGGTCGAAGGGCGCGAGCGAAAATGCGCGGGCCTTCAAGCTCGCGAGGTAAACGCCGACGGGCCGACCGGAGCCGAACACGCAAAGACGCTGCAGTCCGTCGAGGAGCGCCTCGGGCAGCTCATCCAGGCGATGGACGAACAGCGGGCAGCCGTCTATCGCGTCGTGCTCTCTCTCGGCATGCTGCTGGCCGTCGGAATCGTGTCTGCTATAGGCTACGGCATTTACGACCGGTTCGCGGACTCGCAGTTCCCTCCCGAACAGGTCAGGTTCGCAGCCGTGCCCGTCCAGATGGATGGCGAGACCTACCTGCTCGGCGTGCAAGTGGTCCGCTGGGCTCTGCCCGAGAAGATGGAAAGCAAGCTCATCGAGAGCGTCCGGGCGGCGCTGAGAGCCCAGGAGGCAGAGGAAGAAAGGAAACGGCTCGAGCAAGAGCAATTGGAGAAGGGTCAAGGCGAAGAGGATCCCCGGTCCGCGCCTGGCGGCTCCGACTGACGAAACCATCTGTCGGAGCGCGCGAATGGCTCAGTACCTAGATACCGCGGAGTGAAATGCCCGTGACACAGCGACCCCAGGGTACGCAGGACGAGGTCATACGGATCAGTACCGACGACGCGCGAAGTGCGCACGTCGACGACCTCCTCAAACGACAAAGATCCATGCGCGGCGACAGCGACCTGTCGCGCGATCGCGCCGGACGATGGTACTACCGAAACTGGTTCATCTTCATGGTCACCGGCGCGCTCGCCGCCCTGGCGGCATGGGCGATCGTGGAGCCGTACTTCGACGATTACATATACATCCAGGGCCCGATCGAACGACTCCAAGTGAGCCACTCGTTCACGAGTCGGACCGTACCCGGTAACGAGTTCGGCGATTTCGATGTGGATACGGTGGGATGGGTCCGCATCAACGACGAGCAAATCTGGCTCGTGACCCAGGGAAAGCTGCTGACCACGGGCGGCGAGGCTGAACCGCTGGACATAACACGGCTGGCCGTGGACAACGAGATCGGCGTCTACCTGGAGTACCTCGAAGCGGGAAACAGCAGCGTCGCACTGGGCGTCTTCGTGGTGCTCGACCCACCACCCCACAGTGATCAGGACGCCTCTATGACGCTGGGGCAACGCAGCGCTCGCTCTACAGCCGCAGCCATACTCCTCTTTCCGATCGTCGCGGCGATCGTGGGATTGGCGATCGGAGCCGTCGACGGCGCCGTGTGCCGATTGCTGCGTCGCGCCTTGCTCGCCGGCGTCGTGGGGTTGCTGGCCGGTTTCATCGGCGGATTCGTCTCCAGCATCATCGCGGGGCTGATCTACATGCCACTGAACGCCCTGGCGATGGCGCAGGAGGGAGATGCGGCCGCCGGACTGACGACGTTCGGCTTCCTCACCCAAATGGGAGGCCGCGCGCTGGCCTGGAGTGCCGCGGGAATGGCCATGGGCCTCGGGCAAGGGCTCGCGCTGCGTTCCGGACGCCTCGTACTCTACGGGTTCCTCGGCGGTCTGGTCGGCGGGCTCATGGGTGGTTTGCTTTTCGACCCCATCGACATACTGATGCTCGGCGTGGATAAACCCAGCGCCCACTGGAGCCGGCTGGCCGGCTTCGTGGTCATCGGCGCGAGCGTCGGCGCCATGATCGGCATCGTGGAACTGCTCGCGCGCGACGCGTGGCTGCGCATGACCGAAGGCCCCCTGGCGGGCAAGGAATTCCTCATCTTCAAGGACACCATGAACGTCGGGGCGTCGCCGCGCTCGGACATATACCTGTTCAACGATGACGCCGTCGCGGACCGCCACGCGGTCATCCGCGCCGTGGGTGACAACTATGAAATCCAGCGCCAGTCCCGTGAAGAGCCGCTGCAGATCAACGACCGACCCATAGAACGCGCCAGACTGCGCCACGGTGACAGAATCCGTATCGGTGCGACCACGTTCGTCTTCCAGGCACGACAGAGGTAAAGGCGGATGGACGACGCGTCAGAGCCGGGAAAGATCGTCGTTCGCTGCCCGCGGTGCGCTCAATCGTTCCACGCGAGCCGCGCCCATATCGGAAGAAAAGTAGTCTGCCCGAAGTGCAGCGAGAAGTTCCGAATCCAGCCCGCCGCCGAGCCCGCGGGCGGACTCTGCCCCGTGTGCCAGAGCGCGGTCGCGTCGGACGAGGGCACGAAGGCCTGCCCCGAGTGTACGACGATCTATCACGACGGGTGCTGGGAATACAACGGCGGTTGCGGCGTCTACGGCTGTGCCGCGGTACCGGCGACCGAGCAGCGAGACAGCCTCGAAATCCCCGCGGCCCACTGGGGCCAGGAAGACAAGCCGTGCCCGCGTTGTGGGCGGATCATCCTCGCTGCGGCGGTCCGATGCCGTCATTGCGGCGCCACCTTCGCCTCGGCGGCTCCGGAAGACGCCGCGTCCTTCAGTGCGCGGCGCACGACCGAAAGCCAACTTCCGGCCGTACAACGAACCGGCACCTGGCTATTGGTACTGGCCTTGCTCCCGTGCGCCGCGCCACTGGTCGCCCTGTTCGGCTCGATGTGGTACTTGCGCCACCGCGAAGCCATCGAGGCGTTGCCGGCGATACGCGGGGCGATCTGCAAGATAGCATTGCTGGTGGCTGCGGCGCAGTCCGTCATAATGCTTCTTGCCGGCGTGTTCTACGGAGCGTTTGGTGGTTGAGTAAGCCGGCTCCACGAGCCCGACGGAGTATCGCATGAACCCCAGAATTCGAAGACTCGCAGCCGACCACGAGCAAGTCCAAAGGGTCTATGCCAACCACCCGCGCATTCGTCTCGTCGGTACCGAGGGCACACCGCCGGAAAAGTACACAGTCGAATATCGCGTCGCGGGCCTCGTACCCGAAGGAACTGACTCATTCGAACGAGCGGACACCCACCGCGCGGAGTTGTACCTTCCGCTCGACTACCCGCGCAGGCCGCCTTTTTGTCGCATGATCACGCCCGTGTTTCACCCGAACATCGACCCGACGAAGATATGCATCGGAGACCACTGGAGCGCGGGGCAACGCCTGGCTGATCTGATCATCCGCATCGGCGAGATGATCACGTACCAGAGCTACAACACCAAGAGCCCGCTCAACGCCCACGCAGCCAAGTGGGCCGAACTCAACATCGACTCACTGCCGCTGGAAGCACTTGACCTGTCAGCGTCATGACCGCGCCCACGCATAAACCCGACACGGACACGCGCGAGCCGCACTGCCCGACGCGCGTCGCAAGGCGACGCCTCTACCGACTGCTGTGGAGTGCATCACTGCTGGCGCTCTTTCCCGTCGCGTGGGCACTGCGGTCGATCATCGTCGAGGACAAACTGCCGATCTGCTTCTTTCGAATGATAACCGGAAGCGCCTGCCCGCTGTGCGGCCTGACACGCGCATTCGCCTACGCCACCCACGGCGACTTCGGACTCGCTTGGCAGAGCAACCCGCTCTGGGTCCCCGCAGCCGCCATCCTCGTCGCACTCGCCGCGGTCTTGGCAATTGATGGCCTGGCTCACACAAACGTATTCGGCTGCATCGCCCGCCTCTTCAACCGCTATTGGCTCTACCTGCTTATCGCTCTGCTCATCCTCGGCTAGAGCACGTTCAATCCAAATGTGGCGGCGGAGCTCGTCCCCGGCGCCGGACGTTCCTCGAGCCATTCCTGACGGAGCCAGCGATGCGCAGGGGCTGGACGCGCCGTCTGATTTTGTCCGCCGAATCGCGGAAATCCGGCTTTTCCTGAAGTGGATCAGTCACGCCAAGCGTCTGTGGCAAGTGAACGTCTTCGAAAAGGACGAGCCGCACGCGGGGCTCGCCCGGCAGATCTCGACCGCTCGTACCGGAGTTGCACCGATGAACCGATTCAAATGCCTGGCATTCACAATGCTCGCCATGACCTTCTCGACCTCGCTTACGATGGCCGCTCTTGCCGAGGAGGACGGCGGGCCGCGGGATCGCGGTGACGAGTCGTTCCGCGTCGGCCAGTTCGCCAAGGCGCGGACAGCGTACGCGGAAGCCTTCGCCGACGACGCCGAGGACGGCCAGGCCGCGCTGCGACTCGGCGAAATCGCACATCTCGCAAACCGCTTCGAAGAGGCTGAGCGATACCTCCGCGCGGCGAAGAAACTACTTCCGAAGGAAGATCGGCCCAGGTCTTTGCTGGCCGAGGCGTTCTACCGCCAGGACGAGTTCGCAAAAGCAGCCAAGCTGCTCCGTGCCACGGGCTCGACCGCAGTGGCTGACAAGCTGGCGAGCTTCAAGGGAATCACCCCCTATGAGGTCCACGGCGAGGCGGACAGTACGCATGTCAAGTTCGCGCAGACCGATCCGCTGCCGATCATCAAGGCTCGTTTCAACGGTGGAGACGAGGTCTCCCTCCTCATCGATACCGGCGCGTCCGAACTCTACCTCAACCCGAAGTTCGCCAAGACCATCGGCGCCAAGCGATTCGGCAAGACCACCGGGACCTTCGCCGGCGGCATGGAAGCCTCCGTCGGGCACGCCAGGATCGACTCGATCAAGCTCGGCGAGTTCGAGGTCAGGAACGTACCCGTGCACCTGCTCGATCTCGCGCTGCCCGGCATCGCGCAGGACGGCCAAGACCCCGTCGGTATCATCGGCACCGTGCTCTTCTACCACTTCGTCACGACCCTGGACTACCCGAACGGGCAGCTTGTCCTCCAGCGCAAGTCGGACAAAGCAACGGCACGCCTCGACAAAGTGGCGGAATCCGACGGGACGCACGTCATGCCGTTTTGGATGGGCCGAAAGCACTTCATGGTGACGTGGGGGCAGGTCAACGGCAGCGAGCCGCTACTCGTGTTCGTCGATACCGGGCTCGCCGGCGGAGGATTCACCTGCCCGGACTCGACGATCAAGGCGGCGGGAATCGACCTGTCCGGCCTCCCGACCTTCGAAGGCATGGGCGGCGGGGGACCGGTCAAGGTGACGCCGTTCACGATCGACAAGCTCGCCCTGGGAAGCGCCCAGCGCTCCGGCATCAGTGCGTTCTTCGGCCCCTTCCCGCCGATGACCGAGTACGACATGGGCTTCCGCGTCGGCGGGATCATCTCGCACACGTTCTTCAGGCCCTACGCCCTGACCTTCGACTTCGACAAGATGCGCCTGTTCCTGAAGGAGTCGCCCAAGCGCAGCGGATGACCCCCCGGGGCACCGACGGTCCCTGCGAGCCCTACGGACAACTCTGCCCCGGGCAATCGCACGGAGTAGCAAAGGGGTAACTCCCACCCTGGAAGCCGGCCACGGCGTGGTTGATGTCCGTAAAGCTGATGTCGCTGAAGTCCGGAATCTCCGGCGTCGCAGTGCCACCTTGCAGATCAAGCCACACCTTCGGCTCCGTCTGTATGCTCTGGAACCCCCGAACCACCGCTGAAATGTCCTTGAAGTTCCGATTCGTGTCCGGCGGCAAACCGGGCGAAGTCCCAACCACGTCTCCGAAGTCGACGACCGTGGAAAGCACCAACGCCGTGGAGTACTGCGCCTCATCCGAAGGATCAGCCCCCTCCGCAATAGCCTGGATCAGATACGTCTGCCCCGGCGAGACCTCGCAGTCGCCCAGATGCGCCGTCGCATCGACCCACGGCAAGCTCGCATCATCCACACTCCAGTCGCGATAGTGCCGACCGACCTCGTCCACCAGTCGCACCAGAAGCTGCGGGCTCGGCTCCCCACCGGCAACCGCCACCTCAGCCGGCGCGCCAAACCACCCTATCACCGTGCTCTGCCCACCTCCCAGATCGAGACTGACGCGCCGCGCGGTCCGCTGACCACTGTTGACCGGATTGGGATCGACCGACACGTACCGGTTCTTCGCCACATGACAGAAACCGTCAAGGCACACAGCCGTCGGCTCACATCCGTCGTTGTCCGCGCAAGCGATGCCCAGGCTGTTCTCCGAAAGCGGCGCCGCCGGTGCCGAGCCGGCGATGCACACGATCGTCAATCCGTCGTCGCCGAGCGGCGTCGGACAGTACCCACACCGATTCACGTCACTGAACACCAACTCCGTCGGTGCAAGCCCCATGTTGACCGTGTCCGTGATCGTATGGCTCGCAGTGTCGATCAGATGGAAATCCGCACCGTTGGCAGCCACGTACAATTCCGCGCCGCTCGCCGACACGTGCAGCCCCACGGGCTGGCCCGCGCCGCCGGTCTGCGGAAGCAAGATGGCATCCACCAAGGTGAAGCCCGTCGTCTCGAAGACCGAAATCGAGCGACTGTCGAAGTTCGCCACATAGAGCCGCGTGCCGCTCGGATTGGTCGTCAGTTCGAAGGGCTGACTCCCGACCGACAACGTACGCAGCACGCCAGAACCACCACCGGCGTTCGTCACGACCGACACCGAGTTGGCATTCTTGTTGCTCACGTAGACGAGCGAATTGTCCGGCGAGAAGGCCGCCCGCACGGGGAACGTCTCCACCGGTACCCGCGCAACCTCCGCCCAGGAGGCCGTGTCGATGATCGAGACGTTGTTGTCGAAACTTCCACAGACCGCCAGTGTCGCGCCGTCATGGCTCAGTGCGATCCCGCTGGCAAGGTCGAACACGAACCCGATGCCGCCCATGTTGCCCGTCGTCCGCTTCGGCCCGTCGACCGACATCGTGCCGAGATTGATCCGCCACACGCCGTCGCCGCTCGCCACCACTGGGATGTACGCGTATTGTCCGTCCGGAGAGATCGCAACCTGACTGCCGCGTCGCGATATCGAAATGCTCGTTGCACCAAAAGTCGTCAGGTCGATCACCGAAGCGAACGTCGAATCGAGGTTCGCCACGACGGCCTTCGACCCGTCCGGCGTGATCGCCACATCGCCCGGACGCTCCCCGGTCGGCACGACGGCCTCGATCGCCCCCGTCGTAAGATCGATCACCGTAGCATTCTGACTGTGGTTGTTGACCACCACCGCACGCGTGCCGTCGGCCGTGATGGCCACGTTGCGGGCCTTGTCACCCTCCGGCGTCGGCCCGGTCGGCACGATGCCCTCCAAGAAACCCGCAGGTCCGCTGGTGTTCATCACCTCGGAAACCTCCTTCCGCAGCGCATGGGCGGTGGCTGCACGAGGATTCACCGGCGAGGCCGCCAGCGCATCGGGCGTCGTCGTGCTTAGATAGTTGGCGACGATCGACTCCGACGCATAGCCGACCAGCGTCCCGAGATAGTTCCCCACGATGGCGTAGAGGCCGTCGGCCGTCGTCGCCAGCGCAGCCGGCGTCCCGGTAGCCAGGTCGCCCGACACACCATCCGTCACGAGATTGATCACGCGCACGGCGTTCTGCACCGCCACAATCGCCTTCGTATTGGTCGGATTCAGGGCAATCGGAGGCACCATCGTCGCACTCGCGCCGGTCGGGATAACTTTCGTGATCGTCTGCGTCACGACATCGAGGACCGTCACCTTGGAATCGGGATAGGTATGCGACACGACTGCCATCGTGCCGTCCGCGCCAATCGACACAACTGCGGCGTTCGGATCGGACACAACCGAATTGACACCACCCGTAGTGATGTCGAAGAACTGGATCTGCGCGTTGAACATGTCCGGAAAGATCACTGTCTTGTTGTCCTGCGCGATCGCGTAATCGGTGAAGCTAAACAGTACCGCCCACGATATGAAACTCGTGGTCTGTCCGAAGTTGGCGCCCGGCACTTGCCGCAGTTCGGTAGCGGTAGCGATGTCGATCACCGACAACGTGCCATCGACCGTGTTCCCCACGACAGCCGTCAGGCCGTCTGGCGTGATGCGCACCACCCCGGGCTGCGTGCCGACCGGCACCACCGCCACCTCCGTTGCCGTCGTCAGGTCGACAATGGACGCCGTGTTTTCGTAGAGATTCGCCGTCACCACGTGAACGCCGTCCGAAGCGATCGCCAGCGAGTTGGGCGACCCGCTCACCGGAATCGTGTCGATCACGGTGCGTGTAGCCGCGTCGAACACGACCAGGTTCTGGCTATCGCGATGCGCAATCACGAAGCTGGAGCCGTCGGGTGTAAACGCCAGCTCCGTGGGTGTGTCGCCCTCCGGCGGCACGCCGACCGGTATGAAATCCAATAGCAGCGGTGCGCCCCCGCGATCAGCCCCGTCACTCGGGCCCGGCAGAGGTGCGAAGTGAGCGATCGAATAAGCCGGCGTCCAGTCGTCGACCCACACAGGAGCAGCCGAGCCGTCCTCACGGACCGCCTCGGGGAGCACGACGGATGCCGACGGGCTCGAAGCCTGCGCCGACGCGATGAATGTGAGCACGAGCACCGCCCGAACAGCTCGCAGACCGATGAATATACGAAGCGCCGACATGTTCTGCCCTCCTTCGAAACCTGGTGTCGTCAAGGCGACACATAACGACCCGCACGAGCTTGGGCTCGATCGCCGGCACCCGGGGCCGTTACGAATCCCAAGTATAACGACTCAGCCACACGCCTTTCAAAGAGAATCCACCGAGATTCGAAACCGCGGGCACGCAAACGCACGCCTTCGACCCTGCAGGCCGATGAAAGGGGGTTTGTGCCACCACCCGTGCCCCTTGACGCGGCCATCGCTCGCGTGCACAAACAGTCGACAGAAGCGAATCTCGGCCCACACCCGCCATGGAAGCGAGATAGCGATGCCGACAACCGTCACCGTTCGCCCGGAGTCCACTGAGGACCACGCCCGTATCAACGCGGTCCACGAACGCGCGTTCGGACAGCCCGACGAAGCCCGCATTGTCGAAGCGCTTCGTGAAGACGAGCGATTCGATCCGACGCTGTCGCTGGTAGCCGTCCGTAAGCGCGAGATCGTCGGCCACATAATCTTTAGCCCGATCCACATCGCCACCAGCGACGGTGATCTATCGGCCCAGGCACTCGCGCCGATGGCCGTGCTACCGGAGTGCCAGTACCAAGGCATCGGATCCGATCTCGTTCGCGAGGGGCTCATCGCCTGCCGCCAAGCCGAGCACCGCATCGTCATCGTCGTGGGGCACGCTGACTACTATCCGCGCTTCGGCTTCACACCGGCCGGCCAGTATGGCATCCGCTGCCCCTTCCCCGTGCCCGACGAGGCGTTCATGGCACGCGGCCTCGTCCCAGGCGCCCTCGACGCCATCGATGGCGTAGTTCGCTACCCCCCCGCGTTCGGTGGCGCATAGGCACATTCAGTACCAGGTCTCACCGCAGTCATCCGCCTCGCGCCCGGGGATCTTGGTAAACCCCTAGGGGCTCACCCTGACTCTTGAAGACTCGCCGCTACGTGCCCCGGCTCACTTCTGTGCCGCCGCACAGGTCGGCCGCGCCGTCCAAGCCGGTAAAGACACGGCCCGACGACCCGCTACTGCCGGTCATCGCTTGGCGCCACCATGGCACTCCGCTATAGTCGAGTCCCGTCTCAGGGCCGGAACCTCGACCGTACATGTTCACTCTTGCGGACGCCCCCCTATCCGCATGCCAAGTCGAAAGGACGTGTGATGCAACGATACACTCGCCTCCTCGTCGCTCTGCTTGTGATCCAACTCAACTCCGGATGCGAGCCGGGCTCGGCCTCCGATGCCGCCCCCCCGTGCATCGAGCTCTTTCCCGTGACGCCTCCGTCAGGCTTGACTGCAGCAGAATGGAATATCTGGCTGAGCGCGCGGAAGCAGTTCTATCCCCAAGATGGCTGCTACTCCAAGGATTATACGTCTGATTGGTCTACCCTCGCTACTGGCAAGGATCAACATTGGCAACCTGCCGGACAAACCTCACAACTCGGCCAGAGCTGCTACGACCCCG
The DNA here is from genome assembly GCA_029260055.1 of Phycisphaerae bacterium. Taxonomy (GTDB): domain Bacteria; phylum Planctomycetota; class Phycisphaerae; order UBA1845; family UBA1845; genus JADFOB01. Next base: position 4,557 of record JAJDDX010000337.1, on the reverse strand, counting down.
GAGCCGGCCTGGGAAATCTCACCGTCACAGGGCCCGGTGCTGGGGGCTCAACCAAGTCGTTCTTCCATCTGTGCGCTCAGGATCGCGACGTGATCTGGAACACGGACGACTCGACCGTTGCGGAGACCTACTGGTGGATCAAGGACTACGACTACGTGCTCATCGAGGATGTCAAAGTCAGGCAACTCGGCCGAACGAGCAAACAGTCGTCGGCTAACGTGTCGGACTTCTACTTCGCCAAGGACACGCTGCTCATTCAAAACTGCGGCACGGTCATCATCAGGAACAGCTACTTCGCCGGCGCCATTACCGGAAGCCACATCCGGGTAGAAGGCTGCGAGAACGTGTTCATCGACAACGTCGAGATTGAAGGCCTAGAGTACGCTGGCAGCGGCAAACTCAGCAACGGACAGGGCATCTATGTATACAATTGCTCCAACATCCGCCCGGCGGACAATGAACCCTACCCCCTACCCGGAGCCATCGAGTGCATCGAGTGCTGTGATGACGTCAAACAGGAATGCGAAGAGGACACCTACTTCCACAAATACCGGTTGACATGCCTTGTTCCCGGCGAGGCAGGCTACGTGGACTATGTGTCTTGCGGCACGAACGCTTTCGAGTTGGATTGGTTGGTGATCCAGAATTGCTACATCCACGGATACGACCTGGACGACGGGGTAGAAAAGGGCAACCAGGACGGCATTTCGCTCGTCTCTCCGGCAAACGGCATCGTGTTCAATAACGTGGTCGAGGACTGGGATGCCGCGCACACAACTTACAAGGCAGATGCGGCATTTGACATTGATCACGGGCGCTACTGCGACGCCGATTACTCTGGCAACTACTTCCGCATCGAGCGGAACATGTTCTTGAACAACGAGTCGGTCAAGACACCCGGCATGAGCGACGGCACGAACCAACTACTGATTGCGAATAACGTGTTCCTCAACACCCTGTTCCTGGACTACCACAAGAAGCATGACAACTATCTGATCCACAATACGTTCGCCTACGCTTCTGCTCATCTCGCGCCCGAACCGGCCACTGAGCACTTCTACAAACAGATCGGGTACTGGTACGACGGGAAGACCGTCATGCGCAATAACCTGATCTACATCTCGCCAGGAATGACGCCTCCGCGACCGGAGTCCCAAAGGTTCTGGCGATTGTACCAGAACTTGGCCCACTACTACCGCGAGGTCGGCGGCACTCGCACCGGTTGCCATGACGGCACGTGCCCCGACACCGATTGCCCAGTCTCGCCTGAATACAGTACGACCGGGCGGTACGGCCAACTAACGAAGATGGTCGACCCGGACTTCCAGCTTTATGTAGGTAACCCGAGCCTCTGGGCATACGAGTCCAGAGAAACAAAGGAATACGATCCCTGTGTCGACTGTTCGACGCCCGTGGAGTGCGCGGCTGACGCAACACGCGTGGAGGACATGCAGGCTTGGACGATCTACATGGACCCATGGCTGAACTCTTCCGATCAGATCAGGGACGTGCACAGTAAGTACCGCGAAAACGAGGCCTGTTTCGCCGATCCCGAATTCCAGGCGCTTACGCCAGCCGCCTTCGTACCGACGGCGTGTGTGGGCCTCGCCGGCTTCGGTGATCCCGCGGCACTCGACATCGACCCCTCCGCCCCATTCGAGATCACGCAGGGGTTCTTCGGAGGAAATCGGAAAGATGCGCCGAGGCTCATGGTGGGCGCCTTCCAGGCCTACCTCACCGTCCCGCCACCATAGCCGCAGCGCCTACTGTGGCGTGAATCGCGATCTCGCTGTTGGCCCATGCGCGAGTCAGGCCGGGACTCACGCAAGGCACTCCATTACGCTTCGGCCGGGATTGCCATCGCCGGGCGGCGGCGCGGTTGCTCGGCGCCGGCGTCAAGGTACACTCGACCAAGACGGGCTCAGGTAGGAAGCGCCGAACCAAGACCACGGTTCGGCCGTCCGACCCGCTCCGTATATCGAACGCACCCGGTATTCGACAAGGATAACGCATGCTCAAGCAAGCAATTGCCCTGCTCCTGATGGCTTTGGCGACAACGAGCGCATTCGCCGACGATTGGCCCCAATGGCGAGGACCCACCCGAGACGGCGTCTGGCGCGAATCCGGAATCGTCGAGCGGTTCGACAAACCGAAACTGGACATCGTCTGGCGCGCCGACATATCGAGCGGATACAGCGGCCCAACCGTCGCCGACAATCGCGTCTACGTCACCGACCGAGTCGTCGAACCAAAACAAATCGAGCGTATCCACTGCTTCGACGCCAAGACCGGCCGGCCCATCTGGACCCATGCCTACGATTGTGAATACCGCGGCGTCGGCTACGAAGCCGGACCGCGGGCCTCCGTCACGCTCGATAGCGGCAAAGCCTACGCCCTAGGCGCAATGGGCAACCTGCTGTGTCTCGATGCAAAGAGCGGCACCGTCTTGTGGCGAAAGGATCTGCTGAAGACCTATTCAATCGAAATGCCGATCTGGGGAATCGCAGCCGCTCCGCTCATCGAGGACGATCTGGTCATCCTGCACATCGGCGGCAAGCCCGACGCGTGCCTCGTCGCCCTCGATAAGAAGACCGGTAAGGAGCGTTGGAAGGCCCTCGATGACGGCGCATCCTACTCCGCCCCCATCATCATCGAGCACGCCGGCCGGCGTGTGCTGATCTGCTACACCGGTCAACACGCCGTGGGCCTCGATCCCAAGACCGGCAAGGTCCACTGGGAGCACCCCTTCCCGCCGAAGCGCATGGTCATCGGCGTCGCGTCACCCGTGCATCATCGCGACCAGCTCTTTTTCACCAACTTCTTCGACGGCGCTCTGATGCTTCGGCTGGACCCGGGCAAGCAGACCGTGACCGAGGTGTGGCAGCGTGCCGGCGAAAGCGAAATGGAAACCGACGGACTGCAGTCGATCATCTCGACACCCTACCTGGCCGGCGACCACATCTACGGCGTCGACAGCTACGGCGAACTGCGCTGCCTCGAACTCGAAACGGGAAAGCGCGTATGGGAGGACCTCAGCGCCGTGCCGAAAGCACGCTGGGCGACCATTCACTTCGTCAAGCACGACGACAAGGTCTGGATGTTCAACGAACGCGGCGAACTCATCATCAGCCGCCTTACACCCACCGGATTCGACGAGATCAGCCGCACCAAGCTCATCGACCCCACGCTAGACCAACTGCCCCGCCGCGGCGGCGTCTGCTGGGCCCATCCGGCCTTGGCCTACAAGCACGTCTTCGCCCGAAACGACAAGGAGTTGCTCTGCGCGGACCTCACGGCGAAATAGCCGCCATCCGCCGCTAGCGCCCCGCCGCCGGCCTGCCCACATCCGTCCGAGTCGCCTTCTTCCCTTCGTACCGAACGGTCAGGCTCTGGTTAGCCGCTTCGGCGGCGGCGGCGACGACGATGGTCATCGAGTCGATCACGTGCTCGCGCTCGACGCTCGCCTCACTGAGATTCACGACGTACCTACCCTCGGCCAGACCGTCGATTTGCCACAGGCCGGCCGCACCGCTCGTCTCAGTCGATCCGACCACATGCCCCTTTTCATCCTGAACCTCGACCCGGATGCCGGACACCCCGGACGAAAGCGGATCGACCTCATCCTCAAACACGGCACCACCCACGGTGAAGCCGTCCGTGCTCGCGACGCCGCCCGTCGCCGCTTTGGAGGCGGCACAGTTTCCGAAGTAGGCGCAGTCCACGAAACATGGCACATCCCCAATCAGGCTGCAGAACCCGTCGCCGTTGCAGTCGCAAGCGCACGTCACTTCGCTACACGGGCATGCGAAACAACTCGCATCGCACGCATTGAAGTAGAGGCAACTCACGAAGCAGGGCACGTCGCCGATGATGCTCACAAACCCGTCGCCGTTCATGTCGTAAGGCGTACAAGACTGCAAGAACCCGAGGCTCTGATTCGACCCCTGGTTGGCATCGTTGACCGCTATCACGACGGAGTCATTACACGCGGCCGGTGGACACGCGGAGCCCACGTAGCAGGTGCCCGAGGCTGACACCGTGCACGTACCGCATGGCACACCCGCCAGCGTCCACAAGCCCTGTGCACCGACCGTCCACACGGTCCCCGAATACCCACCGTCGCACGACACACTCACCGGCACGCCCGCGACCCCGCTCCCCAGCGGATCGGCGCAGTTATCGTAGACCGCCCCGCCGATCATGTAGGGTGCGTTCGCGCAGCCCAAACAGTCGACGTCGGCGAACTGGCATCCGCAGTCGCACTCACCGTCACCGTCCCAACTGACCGGACAGTTGTTCTCGCGCACGGTGCCCGTCCAACACCAATCGCACTCGGCGGCGCACCGGGTGGCACAGGGAGCGGAACCACAGCTCCCGCCGAAGAACGCATCCGCACCGCTATCGCACGCGGCCTGTGTCACCTCCTGGCACCACCAAGCGGGGCTGCTCGTATCGGCGTTGCAGCAAGCGCCCGTCGGTTCCTGATTCGGCACGTACGTATCGACCGTCGTCTGCCCCGTGTTGCCTGAGTCGAGCCAGTCACGCAGCCGGGTCGAG
>JAJDDX010000336.1 GCA_029260055.1 Phycisphaerae bacterium | reverse complement strand
CAATGCCCTGCCTGGCCCGCAAACGATCTGGATCGGGATGCAACGGATGCATGACTTTGCCCTGTCCTGGCAACTCTTCGGCCCCGACGCCCGAGCCGGACCGAAACTTGTGTAGAACAACGAGGGCGTTGCCCTGGGCTGAGGCTATATCGCCCCGTCGGGGCTGAAACGTAACCACGCTCTACATCGGCACCCCATCGAGCGTGTCGAAGATCAGCGCCTTGAGGTTGAAGAGTGCGTGGATCACGATCGGCGGTAGCAGCGAGCCCGTCCGCTCATAAGAGTAACCCAGCACGACGCCGAGCATGATCAACGCCGGCACCGTGTGCGGATAGGGATAGTGAACAAGACCGAACAGCGTCGACGCGAACAACACCGCCGCCCAGCGCGATCCGAACAAGCGAACGAAGAACGTCTGAAGCAAACCGCGAAAGAACAACTCCTCAGCCACGGGCGCCACGACAGCCGCCCCGGTCCAGAGCCCGATGATGAGCCAAATCGGCTGCCCCTCGTGCAGGGCGTTGATCGTGGCGTGCGTCTTGAACTCGAAAGCCGGTTCGAAGCGAAGCACCAGGCCCATCGTCGCTTCCAGTGCGATCGGACACAGCCCTATCGCCACAAACACCAGCAGCACGGTGGTGACAGCCGACCGGCGAAGCCCGGCGACGGGCCCGATCAGAAAAGCCGATGTGCCCCCCTCGAACCGCCCGGCCGCGATGACCAGGCAGGCTGCGATCCCGACGAGCTGCGCTCCGTTGCCGATCGCCAAGGCCGCAAGCACATCCTCGGTACTAAAGCCGAGCCCCCGCATCACACCCGCCAAGACGAGCATCGCCACGAGGTAGGCTAGGACCGCCATCGCTATCGCGTCCTCGTGAAGCCGATTCACTCGAGGCGGCGCGTCAGTAAGCGGATTGCGACGACCACGCACAGCCCACCACACGAGCGCGGCCGCACAGACGGCCACGGCGAAGACGCAAAACGCCAGGTTCAGCCCCGACAATAAACCCTGAGTCGGTGTTGTGGTAGAATTCGGCGGCGGCTCGGCGGCTAACCGAGCGAGCGCGGCAAGTGGCGTGATGGCGATTCGGGAGTACATCGTGTGACGACTATATTGGACAACATCATTGAGACCAAACGCGAGCAGGTCGCCACCGCGCGCGGCCTCATCCCCGTCGACAGCTTGAAGGAGATGATCGGCCGCGTCGACCCGCCGCGGGATTTCCTGTCAGCCGTCACCGCGGCGTCCCCTGACGGCATCAACCTCATCGCCGAGATCAAACGAAAATCGCCCTCAGCCGGCTTGATCGTGCCCGATTTCGCTCCCAAGACCATCGCCGAGGCCTACCATCGAGCCCGCGCCGCGGCCATCAGCGTCCTGACCGACGTGACCTACTTCGGCGGCAGCCTCGACTTCCTCGCAATCGTCAAGGAGGCCGTCCCCCTGCCGGTTCTCCGTAAGGACTTCCTCATCGACGAATACCAGCTTTACGAATCACGGGCAGCCGGGGCGGACGCCGTGCTCCTGATCGCCGAGGCCATCGGCGCGGACGGCATTGCTGCCATGCTGCCTTTGGCCCGGCAACTCGGCATGGCCGTGTTGGTGGAAGTGCACTCGATGGAGAACCTGGCGGCCGTGCTCGACCGCGCCGGACCGCCCGGGGAGGACTATATCCTCGGCATCAACAACCGCGATTTGGCCATCCAGCGCACCGACCTCGCCGCGACGGTCCGCCTGGGCGCTATGCTCCCGCCCGCCACACCGTTCGTGGCCGAAAGCGGCATAGGCACGCGAGCGGATGTGCTCACGGTCCGGCGAGCCGGGGCCTGTGCGATCCTCGTTGGCGAATCGCTGCTCAAGGCCCCCGACATGGCCGCGAAGATCGGCGAACTATTGGGGCGGTAGTTGCCCGCGACGCGTAGAGCCGTACCATAGGCAAGCACGCCACTTCGCAGACGAAGGACCACATGGAAAGGAGGCCTGCGACATGGATCGCTTCCAACGCATACTGGTCTGTATCGGTCGCCCGGAATACCGCCAGCGCATGCTCGAGTATGCCGGCGGGCGATCGAAACTCGCCAAGATCAAGGAGGTCCACATTCTCTACGTCGCCGAGCCGGTCGAGGCCGGCGCGGAACCCGGCGAGCCCTCGGAAGAGCTAACGAGCGAGGCCCTCGAAGCGCTGGTCAACGAGCACTTCAAAGGGCATGGAGACGAGAAGTTCGTGCTCGAAGGCGTGCGCGGCTCGCCCTTGATCGAACCGCTGCGCTACGCACATGACAAGGAAATCGACCTGATCATCCTGGGGCGGCACTACGGACGAAAAGACGACGCACCCGATGACGCCTTGCTCGCCCGGCGGATCACGCGCAAGGCGACCTGCTCCGTGCTCGTGCTGCCGGACAACTACCAGATCACAGCCAACGCCATTCTCGTGCCGGTGCGTGACTCCGATTGCTCCGCCGCCGCCCTCGAAACGGCGTGTGACATCGCCGCACTGACCAAGGCACCCGTCACGGCGCTGGACGTCTTCTATGTCGGCACCGGTTACTCACGCGTCGGTACCAGCCTCGAGGAGCATCAGGTACTGCTCGAAGCGGCCGCACGGCGCGAATGCGAGCGGCTGATCAAACGGACCGATACGCATGGCGTCGACGTGGCCTGCGAGTGCCTTCCCGATCTGGAGGGCGGACCCGTGCCGATCATCCACGAGGAAATAGAGAAGCTCTCGGCCCGCCTGGTTGTCATCGGAGCCCGCGGGCGCACGGGGGCAGCCGGGGTCTTGCTGGGCAATGTGACCGAGCAGTTGATTCAAAAGTCGCCCGTGCCGGTGCTTGCGGTCAAGAAGAAAGGCGAGTGCATCGGGATCCTTCGAGCGCTGTTGACCCTCGCGTGATAGAGCAACCGCTGGAGGTAACTGCAACGCTCCGAGCCGCGACCGTCCGAGCCGAGGCGCTACGAGCCGCGACCGTCCGAGCCGCGACGCTCCGAGCCGAGGCGCTCCGAGCCGCGACCGTAAGGGAGCGGATGGGTGGCCCATGTCCTTTGACGGGTGGCCCATGTCCTTTGGACATGGGGGAGACGATGACACGTGTTCCGGGACCCTGCCATCTTCCAACGTAAACGGTTGGTCAGCATCGCCTCCGCCACCGCCGGAGGAGGTGGGGCACCCGCAACAAACGCCGAGTTGCCAGTGCTCCGTCAACGTCGAACGGACGGGTGGCATGGGTCCCGGCGCGCCGGGATTTGCCCGTGTTTGTCAGCTGTCGGGCGTCATCAACAAAAGGCCGTTGTGACCGGCCCCGATCCCTTGGTATAATGCCGGAATGATTCGAAAAGCCATCATCTATCTGTTCGGCGTATGTGCTCTGGTCGTGCTGTTTGTAAGCGTGGCCGGCCGCATCGTGACCATTGACCGCGGCTTCCAAGTGTTTGACAGCACCGAGCGGGTCGCGCGCCTCCACCTCGATTGCACCGACGACCACGTCGGGTTCACGGCCAAGTGGTACCACACCGAAACGCCCGGCGGAGAAGGCGAAGGCTGGGAGATTCACGACCGCGTCCTGACAGCCAACTACAAGGTACACCGAGGCATGACTCAGTTCGCCGGCGGCGGCAAGGGCATACGCGACTTCAAGGGCAGCTCACAGCTCGAGGCCGAGATGCCCTGGTGGGCCGCGTTCACCTGCTCCGCCATTCTCTCGTTCTTCTTCGCGCTCGAGGTCGTGCGATCCCGCCAACTCAAGAAGCGCCTCGCCGCGCAGCGAGCAGCCGAGCAGAAGGAAACTGAATCACCGGCTGAAGTCCCCGCGAAACCGGCCGAGCCAACCGAGTCGGAGTCAGCCTAGCACTCCCAACTAAAACGAGGCGGCATGCGACGAGTCAATTGGATTCGCGGGATCGCCGTCGTCAGCCTCACGCTCGCCGCGCTGGCCGCCCTCTTGCTCTGGCCGTACCGCGATGCACTGATCAGACACGCACAACGCGAGCAGTACGCGATGAACTGCTGGATGCAGGGCGCCATGGCGTATGTGTCCACCGATCCCTGGTCAAGGCCAAGTTACTTCATACCTGAATCTGAAGGCGGGCAGCCCTTCGGAGCGTATCCTTCCTCGGACCCGACCGAGCGTCTACGGTGGGACACCGAGACGCTGGATCCGTGGGGCAACGCGATCTGGCTGAAGCCGCACCCCAAAGGCGAGCCTTGGATACGCCTCGTCAGCTTCGGCCCGAACGGCGTCTATGAAGACGGGCAAGGCGATGACGTGGCGTATGCCATGAACTATCGCCAGGATGAGTTCGAGATCGTGTGCCCACCCGGACCGCGCGACACCGCCGTCGCGATGGCCATCCGCCACACGCCGACATGGCTCGCCTTGACGGTCCTGCTCGCCGTACCGGCCATCCTTCTGATCCGGTCGCCCAGGCTAGTCTGGCGAGACGCACGGATCGTGTTCTTGTGGGGGGCTGCCGTGCTCGCCGCCGCTGCGGGCGTGGCATGCATCATCAGCGTCGCCCACCCGGCAGGCGGCGGCCCGGTTCGGTCGGGTTCCCGGGAGACCAATACCCTGTCGCTCGCTCGCGGAAGTCTCGGATTCGAACACAAGTCGGCGAAGCTCTGTCACTTCGGTTGTCTCGACGGCCTAGCTTTGGGTGCATCCGGGCAATTCGGACCCGGCACATTGTCCACCGTGGAACACATGTGCGGCCCCGTCTGGCTCAGGGTGAGACGATGGGATTGGGGGTCCAGCAGCTGCGTCGTGGCGAAGTGCAAACTGCCGCTCTGGCTCGTGTTCCTGCTCTTCGCGCCTTGGCCGGCGATCGCATGGCTTCGCGGCTCGCACCGGCGGGCTCGACGACGAGCGCTCGGGCTCTGCGAACGATGCGGCTACAACCTGACCGGCAACGTCTCCGGCGTCTGCCCGGAGTGCGGCACGCCGATTACAGCCACCAGCACCCCTCCATCGGATGAAGCAGATGCCTGAGCCGCGCGCGGTTTCGGGTCAATTCACCGCCAAATTCAAGCCACACAGCCCATTTGTTCCCTTGCAGAGCAACCAAGACGCCGGCTCGGTGGTTTTTCCAATAAAAATCGATTTTGCGCGTACGATTCGTCGCGCAGAACCGCATTAGGCCTATGAGGGCATTTACCCTCCCTCCGTCGGCGCCCTGTCGCGGCCGCGACTGCGACAGGGCGCCTCTTCTTTGCGCCCACCGCCGTGAGCTTCGGACGACGGGACCCGGTACGACCGGGCTCCTTCCTCGCCATCGGAACGGCCGGTATCATCGTCGAGCAGGCGACTTGAAGTTTTTCCGCAGTCTCCGCGAGCTTACTCACGCCGGGCTGCCAAGTTGATCCTATGGCGACTGAAGAGAGGACTGACACGAACGAGGCCTCCGACCCGGCAGAGTGGGTCGACCGACACGGCGACGCGCTCTACCGGTACGCGCTCCTCCGCGTGGGCGACCCCGCCACGGCGGAGGAGTTGGTGCAGGAGTGCCTCGCGGGCGCCTTGGGCGCCAGAGAGCAGTTCGCGGCGCGGTCCTCGGAACGGACGTGGCTGATCGGTATCCTCAAACGGAAGGTGGTCGACCATATCCGACGTGAGGCTCGCCGATCTTCCGCCGACGAGCCGGAACTCGATGCCGGTGGCGATACGGCTTACTTCACGGCCAACGGCAAGTGGGCCGCGGGGCCGGCTCGCTGGGGCGGCGACCCGGAGGCGCTACTGAAGAAACGCGAGTTCTGGGACGTGTTCCGAAGGTGTTTAGGCAACCTCCCGGACTCGGCGGCGCAGCCGTTCCTCCTGCGCGAGCTCGACGAAATCAGCAGCGAAGAAGTGTGCAAGGTTCTCGACCTTTCGACGACTAATCTGTGGACCCGTCTCCACCGCGCCCGCCTCTCATTGCGTGCCTGCCTCGAGACGCATTGGTTCGGCGGGAAGAAGGCGTCGTGTTGAGGAGACCGGAGTGAAGGCGTTTCTGCAACTTCTATTCGCCCCATGCCGCGAGATCACCCGACGAACCTCGTTGTCGCTGGATCGGGATCTTCCGCGCTCCCACCTCATGGCAATCCGCATACATTACGTCTATTGCACCGCATGCCGCCGCTTTCGTCGGCAGGCCGCACTCATGCGGCACGCCTTGCGACGGCTTGGAGACGGCACCCTGCCGGACGACGCGCTGCCTGACATTTCCCTGCCCGACGCCGCCCGCGACCGCCTCAAACGCTTCATCAACGATCGCTAAGCTCAAAAAAGTCTCGTATTTCACGCAAGGAACTCGGCGCGAGCACGACCAATGGGCGTCCCGTGTGGGACATCCGGCGGTTATGCACAGCGACATGGCCGCCGGCCGGCTGTTCGATTCGATCATCGCTGCATAGCTGGACGGAGGAACCGATGATGCAATACCCGCTGCCCCAGGCACGCCTTGTCGTCGCCCTGTGCCTTGGAGTCGCCGCTACGACTTGGCTCGGCTGCGCGCCCGCGACGGTGCAGGACCAAGGGAACGACAACACCGGCGGCACAACCGCGACACGCACGCTCGGCGTCGAGTTCGACGGCCTCGAACCGCTCGGCGACGGTTTCGTCTATGAGGGCTGGCTCATCGTCAGTGACGCGCCCGTGTCAACGGGTCGGTTCGACATTCTCGCGGACGGCACAGCCGACCCTTCAGCGTTCGAAGTCGAGTCCGATGACGCCGACGCAGCCACGCTGTTCGTGCTCACGATCGAGCCGGCTGTCGGCGACGACCCGGCACCGGCGGACACGCACGTACTTGCCGGGGCAATGGAACAAGGTGCCGCGATGTTGACGGTGGGCCATGACGCGGCCTTGGGGGTCGACCTCGCGACGGCGCAGGGCACGTTCGTCCTCAACACGCCGAGCACCGCCGACCTTGCCGACGACTACGCCCAGGGCATCTGGTGGCTCGATCCAGCCGCCGGGCCGGGGCCGTCGCTGACGCTGCCGGAGCTACCCGCGGGATGGGTGTACGAAGGCTGGGTGGTGGGCGACGAGGGTCCGGTCAGCACCGGGCGGTTTACAGCCACGGATGAGGCCGACGCCGACGGCGCCGGTGCCACGGGCGGCCCGGACGCCGCGCCGCCCTTCCCCGGACAGGACTATATCGACCCGGCGGTTTCGCTGATCGGCTATGCGGCCGTCATCTCCGTGGAACCGGACCCCGACGACGGTCCGGCGCCGTTCGCGATCAAGCCACTTGTCGACATGGACGTGGAAGACCTCGGCATCGGCGTGCCGCAGGACATGGACAACAACGCCGCGGCACTGCCAACCGGCACTGTCGCCGTGAGCGATAGCGACTGACGCCGCGCGCCGAAAGCGCGTGGGGGAGAAGGGGCCGTTTGCGAGCGGGCGCTCAGGGGATCTGCGGGGAGAACCTGGGTGGCTCGCTCGCACCGGCGCGGAATTGGGGAGCACGGTTTGACGAGAGCAGTCGGAGCATTCACGGGCAAGCTGTCGCTTGCCCATGCCAGCCGAGCGGAGTGTTGGACCGACGAGTCCTAACGGCGCCGGTTGAAGCGACCGCGCTGCGTCATCCACATCAGCAGGGATAGCGGAAGCATGATGATCGGAATACCGCTGCCGCACATGCCGCACGGAGCGGCTGCTGCCGCCCCACTGCCGTCAACGTTCGGAACGGGCTGCTCCGGTTCCTCATCATCACAGAGGTCGCCCAGCCCGTCTTCGTCCTCATCGGCCTGATCAGCGTTGGCATCGTCGAGGCAGTTGTCGCACGCATCGCCGACGCCGTCGCCGTCGGTGTCAGCCTGGTCGTCGTTGGCGTCGTCCGCGCAGTTGTCGCACGCGTCGCCGACGCCATCCTCGTCGGCATCAGCCTGATCGGCATTGAGGGCTTCGCGGCAATTGTCGTCGGCTTCGTCCACGCCGTCACCGTCGAGGTCGACGATGTCCGGCTCGTCGCAGGCATCGCCGGCCCCGTCGTCATCTGCGTCCGCCTGGTCCGCGTTGGCCACTTCGACGCAGTTGTCGCAGGCGTCGCCCACGCCATCATCATCGCCGTCGGCCTGGTCGTCGTTCGCGTCCTCAACGCAGTTGTCACACGCATCACCGACGCCATCCTCGTCGGCATCGGTTTGATCGGCGTTGGCGACGTCCTCACAGTTGTCGGCTCCGTCGGGAGCGCCGTCGCCGTCGTCATCGGGAATGTCGACCACGGGCGCGGCATCGCAGGCATCGCCGAGTCCGTCGCCGTCCTCATCTTCCTGATTGGCGTTGGCATGTGACGGACAGTTGTCGCACACGTTGCCCACACCGTCTTCGTCGCGGTCACCCTGGTTGTCGTTGGCGTCGGCTACGCAGTTGTCGCAGTCGTCGCCCACGCCGTCTTCATCGGCATCATCCTGCGTGGCGTTGGCCACGCCCGGGCAGTTGTCCTGCGCGTCGTCGACGCCGTCACCGTCATCATCCGGAGGTGGCAGCACGACCCCGCCGCCGCCACCGCCACCGGGCGGGGCGCAGCCGTCGTTGCACTCGTCCGGGACGCCGTTTAGCTGACAGTCCTGACTCGTGCCGGCTGCGATGTCGCACTCATCGGGCACGCCGTTGGCGTTGCAGTCGTGGCTCGTGCCCTGAGCGATGTCGACCTCGTCAGCGATGCCGTTCGTATTGCAGTCGGCGAACTGCTCGAACGCACCCATATCGACGATCGGAGCCGTGCCGTCGCCGGAATCAGCCACCGTCGGATCGTCCAGGAATCGCGGATTGCCGTCGGCGTCGCTCGTCACGGACGCGGGCACAGCCGCATTTTGACCGGCATCGTTGGCGGGCGAGCCGAGCGGCAATCGAAGATCGGCGTCGGCGAACAACGGATCGTCGCCGATGTTACCCGTGCCGCCCAGAGCACCCGAGAGCCCCTGGATACAACTGTAGTTCACCGTCGCGGTGCTGCCTGCATCCGAGCCGACCTGTGCAGCCTCGAGATCGACGCCGTCGGTGTTGCCCCAAAGGACGCAGTTCGTGATCGTGGCATCGCTACCCGTCGTACCCGCGTTGTGTACGCCGCCGGTCGTAGTCGCCGTGTTGCCGCTGAGCGAACAGTTGATCAGTGTCGCGTTGCTGTCATCACTGTAGACAGCCGCACCGGTGTCGGCTGCGTTGCCCGACAGCACACAGTTGACCAGCGTCGGCGCCGCGCCCTGGCCGTTGAAGATACCGCCGCCGAAGGCGGCACTGTTGCCCACGAAAGCCGTGTTGGTGATCGTCGGGCTGCCGGCTGCGTTGTACAGACCAGCACCGCGGTCGTCCGGCGCCGCGCCGTCGGCGTTTCCACCGGTCACGAGCACGCCGTCGAGCGTTGCCGTGGTATCCGCACCGCCGCCGGTGACCACGTGGTAGCTGTTTTCGTCGGTCGAACCCAATAGGTCATCGTCATCGCCGTTGAGGTCGCCGCTGAGGACGGTCCTGTTCGCGGTCGGATCACGCTCGGAGAGACTCGCTTCGCCGCCGGCGAAGCCGCCGTAGATCGCTACTCCACTCTTGAGTTCGAAGCTTGCGGCGCGATCGCCGTCAGGGCCCGCGGGCGTGTAGGTGCCGGCCGCAAGCCATACTTCCGCACTGCACGCAGTCGCGGGTATCGCAGCCAAGGCACTGGCCAGGTCGGGATAGGCGTCACCCCACGTCGTACCGCCGCCGGCATTCACGTCGACGTGCACCGCGGCGAGAGGCTGGCAGATTTCGATTTCGGCCGGGCCGCCGAGCGCGCCCGTCACATCCACGCCGGGAAAGAGTCCGTGACTGACTTTCGTATGCGTCTCTGCGCCGAAAGAGGACAACATGGCAAGCTGCGCGGTTCCGCCGGCAAGGGCGCGGAAGTGCAAGGTGGCTACCAGGAAGCCGTCGGGCGTCGCGATCGCCGGCGGTGTCGCGATCGGCGCTAACGCGCGGTAAAGCGCGTCTCCGTCATTCGTCGGCACGAAGGGATCGGACCCGGTGAACGGCGCGTTGAGACCGTCCAGCCCTGAATCATCCGGGAACTGCGACGACTCCCAGGCGAACGTCCCGTCGTCAGTCTTGCCGAGTAGCTCGAGCGCGGCCGAATCCCAGGAGAGAATCACGCCGACGGCGCCGACGGTCTGATCGCTTTGGTTGTCGGATACGGCGTAGAGACCGATGTCGACGACATCGCCCACCAGTGCCGCCTGTTTGGCGGGGCGCCACTCGAGGTCGACAGCCGCGCGGGCCGTCGCCGTCAGAGCGCATGACAGAAGCGCGGCAAAAACTGCCACGATAAGGCGCGGGGAACGACTATCCATAAAGCGACCTCCCCGCGGCATCAGTGCCGTTGGTGCAAGCGATATCCACGTGTGCTTGCCTCTCCCCTCGTTCAAACGGCTACGCAGCCCTGCGTGAGAGCTACAGGCCGACTCAGCAACGAACCTATGGCACGGAATGAATCAGGATGATTCGGTATACCCCTGCCCGTTGCCGAGATTCCCCCCATCGAGCTGACGGCCAAACAAACGTAACTCGTCGAGCCATCAGAGAACCAGTTCCAAACGCTGCTATCTAAGGAACGTGCGATGCCCGGTCGCAGCGCGACCGCCCAAGAGCTTCGCCGTCCAATCAGTGCGGGCGTGCCACCGAATGTTGGAAACCGAAACAACCGTTCACGTGGCGCAGACCACGGCGAACAGCCGATTCGGTGAGTGGTAGCGCAACGCACATCCTGTGCCCCCCGCACGCTACGTAACTACCGGATAGTAGGCGTCTTAGGCGTTCCCTCGCCATCAGAAGCCAATAAGATAGCAAGAAAAGTAGCGCGATACAATCAATAAAGTCTTGCTGTCGGTGATCAACTCCACAACGACGTCTGAATCGTATCGTTGAGTTGATCTCGGACCGCAAGCGACGCGGCGGCGCCGCGGTGATTATCGGCGAGTGCCACCAAAGCGGCGCTTCCCAGCGTCGAAGCGATCGTAGCACATGCGCCGGATGCCACGCGCCGGTCGACTCACGCACTTACCGGGCGTCGATGGGTTCGGCGCACGTCGGGTCGTCGTTGGCAGGTCGGTTGACATGAGCAGCCACCTTGTAGGCCGTCATCAGGTCGCTCGGGAAGGGACGCAGCAAGGGTGCCACTACGTCGGCGCTGACAGCGTCGGGGGCGAGCCACGCGTTATGGTCTTTTCGGTCGAGGATGACCGGCATGCGATCGTGTACGGGCTTCAGAACGTCGTTGGGCTGCGTGGTCAGGATGGTCCACGACTCTATCTCGGACCCGTCACTGCTCGTCCACTGCTCCCATAACCCGGCAAACCCGAACGGTCGACCGTCCGCCATTCGTATGCACCAGGGTTGCTTGCCGCTTGCGAGCTTCTGCCACTCGTAGAAACCGTCGGCGACGATCAGGCAGCGCCGGCGCTTCATCGCGGCACGAAACGAGGGTTTTTGAGCGGCGGTCTCGCACCGCGCGTTGATCATGCGGCCTCCGATCGACGGATCCTTCGCCCACGCGGGTATCAGCCCCCAATGAAGGAAATCGAATCGGCGCCGGTGCGCTCCGGGGCCGAACCTCACGACCGGCACCGGTTGGGTCGGAGCGATGTTGTAGCGAGGTGCGATCGCAGGGGGCTCGGCGAGTTCAAACATCTCCGCGACGATTTCGGCGGGGCTGCTGAGCGTAAACCGACCGCACATCGACCGACCTAGCCTTCCGACCGCGCTATGCGGAGCGCCTCTTCGAGGGTGGTAAGACCGTCGCGCACCTTCGCGATCGCGTCGTCGCGCAACAAGATCGCACCGTGCTTGCTCGCATATTCGGTCATCACTTCGGTGGTACACTTCTCCATGACCATCGACGACAGGCCCGCGTCGAAAGGCACGAACTCGAACACCCCCACGCGATCGTAATACCCGCTGCGCACGCATCGCGAACATCCGGCTCCGCGGTAGATCTCCGCGCTGGTCCGGTCGGCCGAGATACCCATGATCTTGCGTTCGGTTTCATTCGGCTCATAGCCGCGTTTACAGTTCGTGCAGATCTTTCGCACGAGTCGCTGCGCCATGACGCCAATCAACGCGCTGGCCACCAGGTAGGGCTCGCAGTCCATGTCGAGCAGCCGGGTGACGGCCCCCACGGCTGAGTTCGTGTGGAGCGTCGCGAAGACGAGGTGTCCGGTCAGCGACGCTTCCAGCGCCAGATGGGCGGTGGGTGCATCACGAATCTCGCCCACCATGATCACGTCGGGATCGTGCCGTAGAATGCTGCGCAGAGCCGCGGAAAACGAAACGCCGTACTCCTCGTCCACAGCCACCTGGTTGACCCCCGCGATGTCGTACTCCACCGGGTCCTCGACGGTGATGATGTGCTTGTCGACGCTGTTGATCTCCTGCAACGCGGCATAGAGCGTGGTGGACTTTCCGCTCCCGGTCGGCCCGGTCAAAAGGATGATGCCGTACGGGCGATGGATCAGCCGCTCGACCGCCTGGCGAATCTCGATACCCATGCCGAGCGTTTCGAGCGTCAAGCGGCTGCGGTCCTGTGACAGGAGCCGGAGTGTCACGCGCTCGCCCCGCGCCGTCGGAATGAACGCGACACGTACGTCGATCTCCTGCTCGAAGCTGCGGTGCGTGAACCGCCCGTCCTGCGGTTTGCGTCGCTCCGTGATGTCGACCGTACACAGCACCTTGATCCGCGAGATCAGCGACGCCGACGCATCGAGCGGGTAAGCGCGGGCCTCGAGCATTCTGCCGTCGATCCGGTACCGAATGCGAAGTCGGTCGGCCTCCGCCTCGATGTGAATGTCGGACGCGCGACGATCGACGGCTTCGTCGACAACGCTATCGAACTGTTCCGCCATGTTCAGACCGGTGGCGGT
The DNA here is from genome assembly GCA_029260055.1 of Phycisphaerae bacterium. GTDB lineage: Bacteria > Planctomycetota > Phycisphaerae > UBA1845 > UBA1845 > JADFOB01. Next base: position 13,934 of record JAJDDX010000336.1, on the reverse strand, counting down.
CGCCGTCTCGACGGCACTGGCCACCGGGGCGGAACTGATCAAGCGCGCGCCTTGCGCCCTGGCACCGCCATAGATCTCGTCGATCACCTCCGCGATCTGATAGCGGGCGCTGACCACATACTGGATCGGTCGCTCGAACCGCGCGGAAAGCACGGCGTGGACGGAGGCGTCGAACGGGTCGGCGACGGCCGCGACGAGTTGCCCCGATACCTCGCCAAAGAGCAGACACTGCTTGCGGCGGGCAATGTTCTCAGGTAGCGCGAGTACCCAGGCCCTGTTCGGCGTGCGCCGGCTCAGGTCGAGAAACCGCAGACCCTTGAGGTCGGCGTAGATCTTCGCGAGATCGGCCTCGCTGACCATGTCGTTGGCCTGAAGCACGTCGACCAGAGGAAGCCCCATCAGTTCCGACTCTCGTCGTAACGACGCCAGGCCCACCGACGTAACCGTGCCCTCATTGAGGAGGTTCAGGATGATACTGTGTTCGGCAGCTTCAGCGGCGATCATACGGAACGTCTCGCTTGTCCGGTCGGTCGTGGGAGGGAGGTCGACTCCCCGCCGTCAGTCGCGTGTCCAGTCATACCGATAGAGCCGTTTCGGTGGCGCCGCGATCCTGTACCGCAGCCGCCGGCCTAGCTTCGCGCCATCCCCTGTCCGTGGCCGATGACCAGGACGAGCGCGTCGTCGTCCGGCTGAGCGCCGGACAAATGCGTGCTGCGCGCGTCGACGATCTTGGCCACGATCTGCTCCGGTGCCACGAAGGTCTCGCGATCGAGGAGTATCTCGTGAAAACGTTCGTCCCCGAACGGCTCACCGGAGCCGCTGGCGCCCTCGGTCAGCCCGTCGGTATGACACACGACTCTAAATGCGTCAGGTACGTCGGCGCGCGTGACTTCGTAGAGGTAGTCCGGGTCGACGCCGAGTACGAGCGCAGGCTGATCGAGCGTCACGAGCCGCCCGGAGCCGACCATCAGTAGCGGCGCCGTCCCTCCGGCATTGATGTAGACGAGCTTGCCGGCCGCCATGTCGATGCCCACGTAGGTACACGGGAGAATCTGCCGCGCGGGCAGATGGGCGAACATCTCGTTCATGGCGTTGAACACGGCGCTGGGATCCATGACGACATCGTCCCCGACCGTCAGCGCCGTCCTGAGAGCGATCCGGATCGCGTGCGCTTGCGTGATACCCGTCACGCCGTGGCCGCCGCCGTCGATGATGAACCCGGCGCAGCGATGCTCATCGACTTGAATCACGTCGGCGAAATCGCCGCAGCGGGCGCGTCCGGGGCTCACGTGCATTCCCACCGGGAACGATTCGCTGGACTGCACGGGCGCGGTAAGGGCGGTCTGCAGGCGGCGGATGGTGGTCATCCACGCCGCGCCCTCGCGGACGGCTGACCGTGCGAGCTTGCGCGAAGACTCGGCGATCATCGCGCCGACCAGCGCGCCGGCCGCACAGCAATACTGCAGCGAAGTAGAAGGGAAGGGCTTCTTCGAACCCGGACGGTCGAGGTAGACCACGCCGATGATGTCACCCCGGTACGACAGCGGGGCCACAATCGCAGTGCTGGCGTAGCCGAGCTTCAGGCTGACCTGCCCGGCCGTCTGTGGGTAGCGCCCCGACACGCCCTGGAGCAGCGGGGCGAACACGAACGACTGACTGACCGGAGTCAGCGACCCGCCCGAGGGTCGCTTGAGCGCGCGATGAGCGAGCGGAAGAAGGTCGAGCTTGCCCTCGCCGCGTAGCGCGATGAAGCCGCGTTCCGCCTGCACGTCGAGTATCAACTGCCCCAGCGCCACGTCGGCGACATCCTCGATGCGCGCCGTCAGAGGTTGATCGCCGAGCACGTTCGAGAGCCGTTCGATCTGCGCGGTGGTAAGCGAGAGCGGCGCTTTGATCTTCACCCAGTCGCAGTGCGCCGGTTCGGTTCGATCGGGCGTGAGAAACTCGAGATCGATCTTCTCGGTCGCACCGTTGTCGTCGAGGTATTCGATGACATGGTCGCCGATGCGCAGGATGTCACCGGCGGAAAGAAGCGTCTCGGTGGTCAGTTCGCCATTGACGTACGTCTTGTTCCGGCTGCCGAGATCACGGATGCGGAACCGTCCCTCGCGCTCCAGGTCGATCCGCGCGTGCTCGCGCGAAATCTGGTCATCATCGAAGGAGAGTTGGCACGCATCCGCCCGGCCGATCAGAAAATGCTCGGTGTCGAGCGCTTTGGTGCATAGCTGACCGTTGCCGTCGAGGTATCGTAGTAGAGCCATGATCGCGCACTATAAGGCGAGCGGCGCAGTTCGCAAGCCGGAAGACACCGCCGGGCGACCGGCCCGTCAGCGACCGTCGGAATCCGCGCGGATCGAGAACGAAACCCGGGCAGCCGTGAGCCGCTGAAACTCCCATGCCGTAGAGGCCGTCTCCAACATGGTGCTGACGCTGGGCTTGATTGCCCTCTCCGCTCGCCTTTTGCCATTGCACATGATGGTGACCGGCCTGGATGAATCCACAAGCCCCATGGGAAGCAGCAGTTCCACACGCCCGCACCGCAGTGTCGTGATGCGGATCGTCTGCCGCTCGACAGTCGCTTCGATGAATGCGAGCTTGCTCTTGATGGTGTCGGCAATGAACGTGTCTCTATCGCCCGCTGATGCCGTGGCAATCGCAAGCTGCTCTGCCGTCCACACGTCACCGAGGAAGGCCGTCTGCTCGATCCACCCCGCTTTGCCGTAGGAAGGGTATCGAAACCAGTGCGACACGGGGCTCGTCGCGGCAGTGCGGCGATGCCCCAGCAGCCACCTCACGTCGTCGACCGATGGCTTGATCGCGTCAGCCGCCTCGGTCGCGGTTTCGACGTCAGCCGGGACCTCGCGGGCGGCCCCGCGAATCGGTAGCGATGCCTTGGACGCGAAGTCGACGATCGCCTCGTTGTGAGACGCGACTCGCAGACGGCGTCCGGACGGCACTTGCCCGGGGCCCGCCATCCACACGGTGAGGACCGGTAGACGTCGCAAGTTCGCCAGCATGACGGGATAGCTTTGCTCGGGATACGGCAACGGAGGATAGCCCGACACACAGATGGCACCGGCAAACAGGTCGGGGCGATTGATCGCGAGCATCCAGGCGGTGTCGGCACTGTCGCCGAGGCCGAACAGGAACACGCGATCCGTGTCCAGGTGAAAGTGGCGCCGCGTCGCTTTCATGATCTGTTCGAGTTCGGTCGTCGTGTCGACGGGCTGGTGAAAGCCGCCGGCCGGCGCGCGACCCGGCGCCACGCGCACGAAGTCGCGCGTCGCTTCACCGAGCATGACCTCCGCAGCCGCCAACGCCCGCTGAGCCGGCACACCCGCGCCGGGAAGGCACAGCATCATCGGATGCCGCTTCGTAGCGTCGTACGACTCCGGCAAGGTGAAGTGCACGGGCAGCGCTCCGCCTGTGGTGCCGCAGGTAAAGGTACCGGTCGGCGCCGTGGGCGCCGCCCACAGATCGAGGCGGCCAAGAGCGTCCGATAGCCGCGCAAGGTCCCCACCGACCACTCTTTCGATTCGCTTGCCCAAGTCGAGCTGCCGGCGCGAATCGTCGCTCTTGAAGTAGCTCTCCAAGAGGGGAACAAGATCTGCTTCGGGCGAGTCAGCCCCATCCGAACGGCCCGGCGGCGCGGCGGCCAGGGATGTGGAAAAGGCGCCGATAAGCCCCATCCACACGAAGCTGCGACACGCGTTTGTCATTCCGCGGCCTCCGAACGATCGTCGGCGGGCTGTGACCTCGGTCGCGTCGACCGTCAATCGCCGAGTTCAATCCGTGTCTTGTAGGTGTCACCCTCGAGCACGAACTCGAACATGACGATGGTGCCGCAGAGCCCGAGCGGGCGGTCCTGCGCCCAGCGCGGATCGCCCAGCCCTCGCTCGTCACCCGTGTCGGCGTCCGTGAATTCACCGCCGGACGTACCGATCGAAAGATCCGCGGTACAGGGGAAAGTGATCTCATCACGCTGTTGCGGCGCCAGCACGCCGCGACCGGCCAGCCCGATCTCGCGCGTGACGCGGAAGCCTTCGACGAACAGTTCGTCGGGCAGCTTGGTCAGTGGATCGTTGGTCGCGAAGAACTCGACATCGACGGCATCGTCACCGGTCCGGTTGATGAATCGGATGACGACCTCGTCGTCACCGATCGCGCCGGAGTTGGTGGTAGTGATCTCGGCTGTGACCCGGGCCTCGTCAAACTCGCCGGCCAGAAAATCGAGCGAGCACCCCGCGCAGAGGATTGCCATGGCCGGCGCCATGAGGCAGAGCCGGCCACGAGGTAGCGATAAGAACGTCTGCTTACGATCCATCTCGTTTCTCCTTAAACAGTTGATCGCGTCGATGGCGGGATAGCGGCGGCCAAAGCCCCGTAACACTAAAGTACTTCTTCAATTCCGGAGTCCGCGCCATCGCTTCCTTGCGAGCGTATCTTACCCGGCATGGGACTGTACTCTCAAGGGCCCGGTCCCCGGGGTCCCGCGGCTGTGAAACTTTCGCTGACTCTGATGATTTGACAGTGGGGTCCCGATATTTATAATCCACGGCTGATCATGGATGGCTCTCCCCGCGATGTCGCCGGGTGGGCCACGACGCGGAACAGGGATTTGCCGTCGGCGCGTAGAAGTGGTTCGCGCGCAGCGTTTTAGGGCGCATGATGGCCGAGGGATGAGGCTACAAGGTATGTCGAAGCCGCCTGGTGGAGCTTCAGGTCGTGCGGAATAAGCCGTTCCAGCACGATGGCGTCTGCAGCATGAAGCCGGCCCATCCCGCGAGTGGGAGTGGGACGATGCGTTAGGCGACAGACGCCAGCTTTCGGCCTCGGTCTTGTTCCGCGTGGGATCGCTTTGCGCCCACGCTTTTTTTGTGCTTGGGCGAAGCCGTGACGCAGCCCCGGCGACACCGGGCTTAGAACACGCCGCCCACGGAGACGGTGGCGGGCGGGTTCCGCGACACGGGAACGGACGCCGGTTGGCGTGATGTCTCAAAGGCAGCAGCAAGAAGGGCTGTTCTGGCAACCATGAATGCTGATTTAATCCGATTCGTCGACTCGATCAGCCGCGATAAGAACATCGAGAAGGACAGTGTCTTCCTCGATCTCGAAGCAGCGATGATGTCGGCTGCGCATAAAGCTTTCGAAACCGCAGACGAAGTCGTGGTCTCGATTGACCGCGTGACGGGCGAGATCACCGCGACGGTGGATAACGAGCCGATCGACATGAAGACGCTCGGTCGCATCGCCGCCCAGACCGCCAAGCAGGTCATGATGCAGAAGATCCGTGAGGACGAGCGCAACTCGATTTTCGAGGAGTATTCGCAGCGGGTCGGCACGATCGTGACGGGTTCGGTGGCACGGTTCGAGGGCGGCTCGCTGACGGTGAATCTCGGCCGAGCCGAGGGTTTTCTCCCGCGCAGTGAGCAGATCCCGGGCGACGCCCATCACCCGGGCGAGCGCATCCGCGCCATGGTCCTGGACGTGCGCGAGGAACAGAATCGCGTCAAGATCGTCCTCACGCAGACGCACCCGGATTACATCCGCAAGCTGTTCGAGCTGGAGGTGCCCGAGGTCGCGGAGCGCATCATCGAGGTCCGCGCGCTCGCTCGCGAGGCCGGCTATCGCACGAAGATCGCCGTCTCGTCCATCGACATGAAGGTGGACGCAGTGGGCGCGTGCGTCGGTGTGCGTGGCAGTCGCATACGCAACATCGTCGACGAGCTCGGCGGCGAGAAGATCGACATCGTCCGCTGGAACGAATCTTCCCAAGTACTTATTTCCAACGCGCTGAAGCCCGCCGAGGTCAAGGAGACGTTCCTGTGCTTCGAGCTCGGCAAGGCGACGGTGCTCGTGGCCGAGGATCAGCTTTCGTTGGCCATCGGCAAGCGAGGGCAGAACGTGCGCCTGGCTGCCAGGCTCACCGGATGGGACATCGACATCACCACCCCGGCCGAATACGACAAGAACGTCGACTACATCGAGAAGGCTCTGAAGACCATCGATGGCATCGCCGACGTGACGATCGATAAGCTCCTGGCGATGGGTATCGTCTCGCTCGGCGACCTCGCCGAGGTCGGCGTCGAGCCGTTGGTCAAGGATCTCGAACTTGACGAGGCGCTTCTCGAGCGTGTGATCAGTCTCGCCGGCGAGGAATCGAAACGGATCGCGGTGGTGGAAGAAGAGGCGAAGCGTGCGGCCGCTGAAGCGGCGGCCGTGGCGGCTCAGGCTCCGGAAGAAGCCGACGACGAAACGCCGGCGGATGCATCCGACGCGGACACGGCCACCGAAGACGGTGACGGAGAGGCCGCTCCCGATGCCGACGCGGGCACACCCACGGATACAACCGCCCCCAGCGGTGATGATGAAGCCGCCCCTGGTGCCGCCGCTGACACCCCCGCGGAGGCATCCGAGACGGACGACTCAGGCGCGACGGAAGTCGCGGAAGCAGTAGAGCCTGCACAAGAGCCGGCAGCAGGTGAAGACGTTGCGACAGCTCCGCCGGATTCGACGCCGACAGACGACGAATCCGCGATCGAGGCCGGCGCGGCGGAGACAAATGGTCCGGCGTAGACCGTACGGTAGCCGTGTGTCGGTGACGACGGTGGCGCAGGCAGCGAGTATTTGACGGAGACTCGGTTTTGGCTCAGAAGATGCGCGTTCACATTCTTGCGAAAGGATTGAACGTATCCAGCAAGACGATTGTCGAGAAATGCCATGCCGAGGGCATCGACGTCGTCAAAAACCATATGTCCACCCTCAGCGCCGGGCTGGAAGCGACGATCCGTGAGTGGTTCAGCGAAGGTAGCCACGACACGACCTTAGAGACCGCGGAGCGGATCGATCTCGCAAAAGTCCGCGTCAAGCCGAAGCGGAAGAAGGCCGCCGCCGCATCGACCGCAAACGATGACGACGGTGGCACGTCCGCCACGGCGGTCGCCGAGGCTGAACCCGTCATCGTGCAGGAAGCGACCCCGAGCATCGCCGCCGAGGCCCCCGCTGAGACGGTTGTCATCGAAAGCGTGCCGCAGGCCACGGACGCCGTGGAAGTGGCGCCGGCAGACCCAAGCGTTGTCGCGGATGTCACGGTCACGGAGGAACCCGTGGTGGCCGCCGCCGCGCCCGAAGCGCCAACGGCCCCGGCGGTGACGGACGAGGCCGCCCCGCCGGAAGCCACGCTGACGGACGCACCGGTGGCGACACCGGACGAAGGTGAGGTCGAGGGCGCCACCGACACCGACACCGACACCGACACCGACACCGAAGAAGAGACGCCCGAGGAGCCCGAGCCTCCAGCCGACCCCGTCAAGCCCGTCGGCCCGCAACACGTACCCACACCGGCCAAGCTCCAGGGGCCGCGCGTCGTTCGTTATGAGCCAATGGAATCCGATGCACAGATATCACGGCGACCGCCCCGTCGGCGGCCCGACGGCCCCGGCGCACCGGCTCCGGCAGCCCCCCCCGGCGGCCCGGTAGACCCCGCCAAGGCGGGCGACAAGGCCGGTCGTCGTCGCGGGCGCGGGAGCATGCGCAAGACCGCCGGTCGCGTACATGAGCCCGGCGCCGGCGGACCGGGATGGCGCGACCGCGACCTTCAGGAACGACAGGAACGCCTCGCCGGAGCTACCGGACGGCGTGTCCAGCGTCGACGATCGACGCAACCGGGCGGCGCCGGCGCGGGCATGGCCGGACCGACCGGTCCGAAGACTCAGGCCACGGTCAACGAACCGATCTACATGAAGGAGTTCTGCGCCGCCACCGGCGTGGGCTTCATGCAGCTTTTCAAAGTGCTCCGCGACGAGCACAACATGATGGCCAACATCAACATGGCCCTGCCGCCCGAGACCGCCGAGTTGCTCGCCTTGCACTTCGGCATCGAACTGACCGTCGTGCCCGCCAAGACGAAACTCGACGAAGTCTGCGAGGTGTTCGAGGCCCGCGAACGCAAGCACCTCAAGCCGCGGCCGCCCGTCGTCACGATGCTAGGCCACGTCGACCACGGCAAGACGAGCTTGCTCGATGCCATCCGTACGACACGTGTGGCTTCGCGCGAGGACGGCGGCATCACGCAGCATATCGGCGCTCACTATGTCGCGACGGAGAACGGCACGGTCACCTTCCTGGACACGCCGGGACACGAGGCGTTTACCGCCATGCGCGCTCGCGGCGCTCAAATCACCGACATCGTGGTGCTCGTGGTGGCTGCGGACGACGGGCTCATGCCCCAGACGATTGAAGCGATCAATCACGCAAAGGCCGCCGAAGTGCCGATCGTGGTGGCCCTCAACAAGATCGACCTGGGCGATCAGAACAAGATCAGGATCTACGGCGAACTGGCGGAACACGGCCTGACGCCGAGCGGCGATTGGGGCGGCGAGGTCGACGTGATCGAGACCTCCGCCACAAAGGGCACGGGCATCAAGGAAGTGCTCGGGCACCTGTCCGACCTGGCGAGCGTGCTCGAGTTGAAAGCAGATCCGACTCTCCCGGCGGCCGGCACCGTCATCGAGGCGGAAACCAAGTCCGGCGTGGGCGCCGTAGTCCGCGTGCTGATTCGGGAAGGCACGTTGAAAGTCGGGGCTTTTGTCGTGTGCGGTAACGCGTCCGGCAAGGTCCGGGCCCTGCTCGACGATCGCGGCCAGCGAATCAACGAGGCCGGCCCGTCTGTGCCGGTCGAGGTGTGGGGCCTCGACGACGTACCGACCGCCGGCGACAAGCTCTTCCAGATGGAGAGTCTGCAGAGAGCCAAGGAGGTCGCCGAAGAAACGAAGCACGACCGAATCGAAGAGGGTCGACTACAATCCCGCAAGGTCAAGACACTCGAGGAGATGTTCCAGCAGCGTGATTCGGACGAGGTGCCGGAACTCCACGTGATCGTCAAGGCGGATGTCGACGGCAGCCTGGCTGCGCTGAAGCAGATGCTCTTCGAGATCCCGTCGGACGAAGTGCGGCTGACTTTGCGGCACGTGGGCGTCGGCGCGGTGAATGACAGCGACGTGCTCCTCGCCGGGGCGTGCCGGGGCATCATCGTGGCCTTCCGCGTGGATGCCGCCGTCGGCCCGAAGCGACTCGCCGAGCAGCACGGCGTCGATATTCGCCCCTACCGCGTCATTTATGACGTGCGCGACGACATCAAGAAGGCACTCGAAGGCCTGTTGGCGCCGGAGGAGAAACCGGAAACGCGCGGTACCGCCGAAGTCCGCCAGGTCTTCCACCTCAGCAAGGGCAAGGGTGTCGTGGCCGGTTCGCTCGTCGCTGACGGGGTCATCGACCGCGGTAACCTCGCCAGGGTGATTCGCGACGGCGTGATCGTCAGAGAGGGCAGCAAGTTCGCCTCCCTGCGACGATTCAAGGACGACGTAAAGGAAGTCCGCGCCGGAATGGAATGCGGCATCAGGCTCGAGGGCTTCGACGACATCCACGCGGGCGACGTCGTGGAAGCCTACGAGATCTTGAAGATTGCCCGGACACTCTGACACCGCGCATCGTGTGTGATGGCGTGTCCGGCACCGGCGGGCGAAGCCGGACCGCGCGGGATCGAGCGCCGGTACCGCGGGCCTGAACGCGCCCCGACAGAGGGCAATGTCGCGGCGCAGTATCCGAAGCTCAAGACTTAGCGAACCCACAGGCATGATCGAATTCAAGGCGGAATGTGGCCACACGGTTCGTGCCAAGGACGAAAACGCCGGCGGTGTCGTCCGATGCTCGTACTGTGGGCGTGAAGCTGACGTCCCGGACACCAAGGAAGACGATCTCGATTTCCTCTTCCGCGAGGTGGATCAGTCCGACGAAGGCGGCGGGCGCAAGAAGCGCAAACGCAAGGGCGGCAAATCGTTGTTCCACGCCTTGGCTCGAGGTCGAGGCGGACGCCCCTTCGATCCGTTTGCCGTCGTGCTCAAGCTATGCTACGTCGCCTTCCTGATCGCGGCGGTCATTTTCGTCGGACGCACGTATCTGCTGCCGCTCCTCAAAAGCGACGGTGTCGCCGATCAGATCGCGGAACTCAAGAAGAAGACCGAAACGCCGCGGCAACGACAACCACGTGGCGGCAGCGACCCGAAGCCGCAGGCCGGCCGCGGGCTGATCGGTCGCGAGAAGATCAAGGGCCTCTACGTCATGTCGACGCCGCCGGGAGCGTCTGTCCACTTCATGAGAGCGGACCAACTGCCGCCCTCGGGGCGACTTCAGCAACTCCCCGGCGCCGACGGTATCCCCTCCGGGAGGTCCTCGCCCATCAAGAGACCCGGCGCCGGCACGTACGTCGTCGAGGTCGCCTTTGCGATGAACAACCCGAAGCTGAAGCAGTTTGAGGGCTATCGCGACTTCCGTCGCCGCGTCGAGCGTGGCACGCCGGCTGAACGAACGCGCCTGGTGCGCAGGTTCTTCCTGCCGGACGAAGCGGATCGTGCCTTCGTGCAAGAAGAAGACGGACAGTTCTTCATCGTCCGTCAGTATGAAGGTGTCACGCTGCAGAAGAACGGCGTTCAGGACGTGCGCGCCTTGTTCCTGCCGAGAGCCACCAAGGGCGACAAGGGCGCTTTCGCGATTGAAGCCCTCGTGGCGCAGCACATTCCACCGGACGCCCAGTACGCGTTCGACCGGGACAACATCACTGACGAGTTGAGTTATTATCAGGTCGCGCCGACGGATCAGCACGCCGTCCTCGAGGCCTTGTCACGCATCGGCGTGATTCCCTATTACGATGTGACCGAGAAGAGCATACGGCTGTTCAAAATCGACATTCAGGACGGCTCGATTCGCGCGCCGTTCATCCGCGAAACGGAGCCATGATCATCGGGGTCCTCACCGCCGATTTTTCCCTGTTCGAGGCGCAATCGCTAAAAGACAAGCGACGCGTGATCCAGGGCCTCAAGCAGAGACTCCGCAACCGTTTCAACGTCTCGGTCGCGGAGATCGCGTATGGCGATTCCCCGAAGCGCTGTCGCCTGGGAGTCGCGACGGTCTGTAACGAAACGCGAGTCGTTCAGTCCCTGTTGGACACCATCGTGGACAGCATGCGACACGTCGCAGGACTTACGCTGCTCGATTATCAACGAGAGTTACTCTGACCCTGCGAGCAGGATCACGCTATGCGACCGTTTCGAAACGAAAAAGTAGCCAGCCGCATACGCGACATCATCGGCGAGGCGCTGGTCCATCAAATGCGGGACCCGCGCATCGCCATGTTGACGTCCGTGTCGCGCGTGGAGGTATCCAGCGACCTTCAAGTCGCGAGGATCTTTCTGACCGTTCCCGGCGGACCCGGCAACGAGCGCAAGACCATGGCCGCCGTCCAGCACGCGGCGGGCTTCTTTCAGCGGTTGGTCGCCTCGCAAATGTCGCTCAGGACATGCCCCGAGCTTCGGTTCGAGATCGACGTGGGCGCGAGGATGGCGCTCGATACGCTGAACCTGATTGAACAGAACCGGCGCGAGATGGACGCTGCCGAACCGGATGACGAAACCGACGGCGCTGAGGATAGCGAGGACCTGCCGACGGACACGAGGGACGGAGCAGACTGATGAAGCAAGGTACGGCCTTTGCCGCACAGCTCAAGAAGGTATGGACCAAACATAGGAAGACCTGCGAGACGCCCGCCGTGCCCGAGTCGGTCGATCCGATTCACGCACTGGCGACGGGCGTCCTCGGCGTCGCCGCCACGCAAGCCCAGGCCGAGCGCGCGGTCGATCAGCTCCTTGCCTCGATGGTCGATTGGAACGAAGTCCGCGTCTCCAACGCGTTCGAGATTCAGGATGCGATCGGACAAATCATCCCTGACTGCTTGGAGCAGTGCCAGCGGCTCCGCAGCGCCATCCAGGCCGTGTACGACCGGGAGAACCGGATTTCCCTCGAACGCCTGCACGCCATGGGACGCCGCGAAGCGCGTCATTATCTCGACGAACTCACCGGGGCCGACGAATTCGCGGTGGCGACCGTCCTCCTGTGGGCACTGGGCGGCCACGCAATACCCGTCAACGACCGGTTGTTCACGGCGCTGCGTGATGCCAAGCTCGTGCATTCCGCGGCGAGCCGCGCCGAGGTCCAGGCCTTTCTCGAACGCCACATCGGTGCGACCGACGCGAAGGAATTCGTCATGTTGATGCAGACCTTCACGGCCCCCAAGAAGAAGACAGCGGCCAAAACCACGGCCAAAACCACGGGCAAGAAGACGACCAAGAAGAGCACTAAGAAAACGAGTAAGAAGGCGGTAGCGAAGAAAGCCCGCAAGACCAAGAAGACAGCCACCTAGCTGCGCGAAGAAGTAGTGCCAAGAACACGACACGGAACGTCAAGTCTTATGTGCGCGCAAAAGGACGGCGGACACGCGATAAACTCCTCACGTTCGGGCGCTTGGCGACTCGGCGCCGCGCTGTTGATCCTGCTATCGGGCTGCGCGACCGGCAGGCATGCCACATCCACAGGCCGAACCGACGATGCGACGCAGCTCGATATCGACTCTGAGCGGGCATTCGTGCGCTTGACCGAGATGGAGCCTCGACTCGAATCGCCCGAACAAACGGGGCAAGTGGCGGACCTTTCTTCGCGAGCCGCTCGGCAGATCACCAAAGCCGACACGTTGATCGAACAGGAACGCTTCACGGAAGCGTCGCTTGCGCTCGAGCGTGCCCTGCGATACGACCCGAAACACCCGGAAATCCACCGCACACTCGCAGCCTTGCACTGGAAAGCCGGGAACGTGCATCGCGCGGAGACACACGCCCGGCTCACACTCGAAGCCAAACCGGATGACATGACGGCCCACTATGTGCTGGGCCGCTGCGCGGTGTCTCGCGGAGAAAGCGCCGACGCCGTCCTTCAATTCCGAACGGCGCTCCTTTGCGGCGACCCCGACGACCAACGCCATATCCCCGGTAGAGCCCGGTACTACCTGGCCGAAGCACTCGCCGACGAGGGCTACCTTACCGCCGCGCTCGACGCCTTTGCCGCGTTCGAGCGACAGGCCGAAGCCAGGGCGGAAGAAGAGGAGGGATCCGCAAGCTGGCTCGCGGCGCAACGAATCCCGCTGGCGGACGCGCGATCGAGAATCCTCGAGCGACTGGGCAAGTTCTCGGAATCCGCCGAGGCCATTGCCGAGATTCTGGCGGACTCTCCCGGCGACGCCGCGCGGGGCGTCCGCTGCGCGAGCCTCTTCTCACGCGCCGGACGCTCCGACGAGGCGCTTCGAGTCGCCAGAACCATCACGTCCGACAGCGACGAGGTGATCGCTCTGCTCGCCGATATCCACGAGCGAGCCGGTCGGCCACAGGGCATCGTGGAGGACCTTCGCGCCCGCGGATATCGGCGACCGGGCGATCCGCGTCTGGTCATCCGCCTCGCGGAGGCGCTGGATCGGTTCGACGATACCGAGGTAGCGTACGGGATACTGGAGACGTTTCTCGTCCAGTCTCCTGAAGCTGACGCGGTTCGGATGCGGTTAATCGATATGCTCATCGAAGGCTCTCAGTGGATCCGGGCGGTTGGGCAATGCGGCGAGGCGATCCGGCACGCGCCCACGTCGACCGCCGCGTCTGAAGCCAAAGTGCGAGAGCTCGCTGCGAACGAAGGCGCGGTCGATGTCGTGCTCGACCCCGACGGCGTCTTGGCGACCGGTGACGCCGTCGGCACCTACCTCGTCGGGCTTTTCGCCGCGGCGGCCGGGCGCGACGATCGTGCCGAAACGCTCCTGCGGCAGGCGTGCGCTCTCGACGAGTCCTTCGCACCTCCGCGGGCGGCGTTGGCCTCTCTCTACCTGCGTGCCTACCGTTACGATGAAGCCCTCCGCGTCGCCGGCCGGGGCGAGGACGACGTAGCCCAGGACCCACGGATCGAGAGGATCCTGGGCGACGTCCAGGAACGCCTGGATGACCTCGAGCAGGCCGAGTTGCACTACAAGGCGGCGGTGCAACTGAACCGGGACGACGCCGAGGCCA
>JAJDDX010000335.1 GCA_029260055.1 Phycisphaerae bacterium | reverse complement strand
TACGACAAGCAACAAATACATACACATATCAAAACACTACACTCTAAAGCTAGAACGCAGTTACAGCAAACTTGCGCCGGCCGTAGATGCTGCGCACCGAGCGCCTCAGCCCGTTCGTTCCGCCATCTGACATGCCCACCTGGGCGTCAACTACCAACCCCACGGTCGGCCCACGCAATCCACGTGCCGAACAGGATTGGGGGCACCCGCGGACCCTACAACAAGGATGCGTGGTTGGTCCGCACAGCGGACCCTACAACAAGAATTCGTCGTGGTCGGGCGAGCGATCGGCGGAAGGGGGCGTCGGAGCGGCGCCGTGCCCGTTGTCGATGCCCAGAAGGTGCAGGGCGTCGCGCTGGACGATGCCGCGCAGGTGCTCACGCGGAATGGTGGGCAGGTTCGTGCCGTGGCTCATGTGGTTGATGCTGTAGAGCGCCTCGATGCAATCCGGGGCTGATGCGAACGGGAAACCGCTGCCGAAGAGCAGCTTGTCCATCACGCCGAACTGGTGCGCGCTGACGAGGGCCTGATACGCTTGCCACGGCTGAGCGAGCAGCCAACTGATCTCGGCGAAAACGTTCTTGTGCTTGGCCAGCAGAACGATTGTCTCGCTGACCCACGGGTAGCCCATGTGGGCGATGACGATCTTCAGATCGGGCAACTCCCGCGCGACCTCGTCGAGCAGGACGGGGCGGGCGTATTCGAGCTTCGTGGCCGTGGAGATGTAGACGCCCGTATGGAAGAGGACGGGCATGCCTTGCTCGGCGGCAGCGGTATAGACAAGCATCGCCTGGGAGTTGCTCGGGTGTACGTCCTGGGCGGCCGGTGCGACGGCGATGCCGCGCATCCGGAATTTCTCACGGGCGCGGGTCAACTCGGCGACCGCCTCCTTGGGGTCGCTTGGATCTACCCCGGCGAATCCGATCAGGCGGTCGGAATGAGCGGCGACAAACTCGGCGATCTTCTCGTTCGGGATCTCCGCGTCGAGGTAGCCGGTTTTGAATCCGAGCACGATCGTCTTGTCGACGGGCTCGCCGGCCGCCAGATGCCGGCTGGTCGAGGCGCTGAGTGGATCGGGCAGCGGTGGTGGGAACGGCGCCTGCGAGCCGTCACTGGGGACACAGCGTCCGAGCTGTTCGACGGCATCCCAAATGTGGGTGTAACAATCGACGATCATTGAAGTTACGTGTCCAGTGAGCCCGTGGCCGCACCCTTTGGGCCGGCCCTATCTTACCTGCGGTCGGGCGGCCTGGTCAATGTCGTCGTAGCCTGTCGGCTACGTAGTACGGATCGGGTCCACGGGACGGAAAGGGCCAGCTATTCGGTGGCGGGCGATGCTAGGCGGGTGGCCCATGTCCTTTGGACATGGGGGAGACGATGACGGGTGTTCCGGAGCCCTGACATCTCCCGACGGCAACGGTTGGTGAGCATCGCCTCCCCCACCTCCAGAGGAGGTGGGCCACCCGGCAGAGGAGGTGGGCCACCCGGCCTCCAGAGGAGGTGGGCCACCCGGCAGAGGAGGTGGGCCACCCGGCAGAGGAGGTGGGGCACCCGGCCTCCAGAGGAGGTGGGGCACCCGGGCGCTCCCTCACGGTCGCGGCTCGGCGTAGCTGTCCTGTAATTCCAGGGAACTGCCGTCCTAGGCCGGCTGGCCCGTCGGGGCGATGGTGCCGTCTGTGGGCGACGACGCCGTTGCGTAGCGCTTGCGGGCAATTCTGCCCGACAGATAGGCGAATCGGCCGGCCTGGACGCCGCAGGCCATCGCACGGGCCATCTGAACCGGGTCCTTAGCACCGGCGATGCCGGTGTTGAGCAGGACGCCGTCTGCTCCGAGTTCCATGGCGATGGCCACGTCGGAGGCCGTCCCCACGCCGGCGTCCACGATGACGGGATAGTCGGGGTCGCCGTCCTTGAGGTATTCCAGGCACAACCGGATGGCGTTGGGGTTGAGGATGCCCTGTCCGCTGCCGATGGGCGAGCCCAACGGCATGACGCTGGCCGCGCCCGCATCCTTGAGCCGCTTGGCGAGGATCGGGTCGTCGTTGGTGTAGGCGAGCACCTCCAACCCGGCCTCGACCAGGTTCTCGGTCGCTTCGAGGGTGCCGATCGGGTCGGGGAGCAGGGTCTTCTTGTCGGCCAGCACCTCCAACTTGACCCACTTCGCGCCGGGGTTGCCGAGCCCTTCGAGCAGTTCGCGGCTGAGCTTGGCCGAGCGGATGGCGTCCTTGGCGTTGAAGCAGCCGGCGGTGTTTGGCAGGACGGTGTAGCGCGACAGATCGAGGTGGTCGAGGATGTTGTCGGGCTTCGTGCCGCCGCCTTCAGCGAGGATGTCGCGGCGGATGGCGACGGTGACGACCTCACACTCGCTCGCGGCGAGGGCTTCTTCCATGAGTGCGTAGGTGGCGTACTTGCCCGTCCCGGCAAAGAGGCGCGAGGTGAATTCGAACGATCCGACGCGATAACAGTCAGCGGACATCATCCACCTCCTACGAACGTGACAATCTCGACGCGGTCGCCGTCGCGAATAGCGGTGTCGGCGAAGGTCTTGCGACGCAGCACGTCTTCATTGATCTCGACGGCGACGCGGATCGGATCGAGGTCGAGCCGCTTCAGCAGTTCGGCGACGCTCGTGGCGTCGTCCAGCGTCTCGGGTTTTCCGTTGAGTACGATCTTCATCGTTGTCGCTTTGCCGCCTCCAGTTAGGGGGAGGGATTATAGATGCCGGCCGCGGGTGGTTCAATCGGCTCGAGCTTCTCCGAGCGGATGATCAGGGTGTAGACGATGGCCGCACTGAGGATGGCCAGGGCGATCGCGACTTTCGCCTGAAGGCGCTGGGCCTGGATTCCCGGGTCGGCGCCCTTCGGCTCCTTGCGATAGGCCCACAGGACGAGCCCTGCGAGGCACATGGCGCCCGGCGCCGTGAAATAGAGCACAGCCGTCACCGTAAGGTCGGTAAACGCGGGGCGGTACAGAAGCATGGCCAGCGCGGTGACAAGCGAGGCCAAGCCGATCCAGACGCCGGTGAGGGCGAGCATGCGCGTACTCCGTGAGAGGTCTTGCCTCGAGGCAACGGCTACCATAGCAGTCCGCAACGCGGTTGAGCAAGCCGGAGGCGTGGAGTAGGCTTGCCCTCGATGAACTGTGTCACAAATCGGTTCGGGGCCGTTGCGGTACCACTGGCCCTGGCTGCGGTGTTCCTTTCCCCGAGCGGATGTCGGGTTGCCGGCGCGGATGCGAATGTGATGAATATCGTCGTGATCCATGGCACGGCTGTCCACATGGTGCGGCCGGGTGCCCGGTCGCGGACCACGCGGTGGTGGAGCCCGGACAGCGCATTCAGCCAGGCCGTCGCGGGCGAGTTGGGTGCGCCGTGCCGGTTCATCGAGTTCCAGTGGAGCGGCGACAACGCCCACGACGCGCGGCTGGCCGGGGGAGAGCAACTTGCCCGGAAGCTCCGTCGGCTTGCGGCTAAGGGTCTTCAGGGTCCGG
>JAJDDX010000334.1 GCA_029260055.1 Phycisphaerae bacterium | reverse complement strand
CATCACCCAGCGACACGCGTGTTGATCGGCCCTGCCAATTCCAAACCGACCCTCGCACTGTCCCGCACGGCTGGATTAACGCCAGTGACACCAGTTTGAGCGCACGGGGTAGCCCACGCCCCGATAATGCCGGCACCACGGTACGACGAACGCCTGCTGCGCGGGAATACCCGTACATCAGCCCGCCGGTCAACTGGTCGATCAACCTTGGTCGGGGCCATGTCAGCCGGTGTCCACGAACTTCATACGCCAGCGGTGGCTACGACGGAACTCGGTTACGCCGTGCTGCGCGACGGTTGAGCAGTGTGTCTGATCCCCTGACGGACACACGTGCGGCTTCGTCGTGGCCGCGTGGCTTTCGAAATGCAAGCGGTGGAGTGTGTTCCATCATGCGGGCGCGAGTGAATCAAGCCAACCGATCGCCCCGGCGACTCCTCGCATTGATCCTCGCGATCGTGGCGGGCACCGAGCTGATCGTCATGCTGATCCTGCCCGGCGTGGTTGCCGATTCGGCTCCCTGGTGGGCCCAAGCTTTCGCCGACACCGCCCTGCTCACGCTCTTCGCCGGCATTACGCTGTGTTTCGCCGTCGCGCGACCGCTTCGCCGCGCCGCCGCCGACAGCACACAGATCGCCGAACGAGTCGTCAGCGACTCCTTCGATGCGATCATCACCGCGAGCAAGACCGGCCGAATCATCACCTTCAATCCCGCAGCCGAGCGCACTTTCGGCTACGAGGCTTCGGATGTGGTCGGCAAGGATGTCGGCATCCTGATGCCCGCTCCCCACCGTGATCAGCATGATGACCGTCTTGACCGCTACTTGCGGACCGGCGCACCGCGCGTCATCGGTACCCGGCGCGAAGCCATCGGTCGTCGGGCCGACGGCGAGGAGTTTCCGCTGGAGTTCTCGATCTTGGAAATGAGACTCGGCGGCAATCGGATCTTCGCGGCCGTCATCCGCGACATTACCGATCGAAAACGCACCGAGGAAGAGCTTCGCGCCCGCGCCCAAACGATAGCGGCAGCCAACAGTGAACTCGAGAGGCAGAAGACGGACCTGGAGGGACAGCGGGCGGCGCTTCAGACTACCAACAGTGAGCTGGCGCAGGCTCGAGTCGCCGCGGACGCGTCAAACAACGCCAAGAGCGCCTTTCTGGCGAACATGAGCCATGAGATCCGGACGCCAATGACGGCCATTCTCGGTTTCGCGGAACTGATCGAGGACCAGTACGATCCGGCGGAAGTGCCCGCCGGCCGACTCGATGCCGTGCGCACGATCAGGCGCAACGGTGAACATCTTCTCCGGCTCATCAATGACATACTCGACATGTCCAAGATCGAAGCGGGCAGGATGACCGTGGATCGAGTCCCGTGCTCCCCGATGGAGTGCATCAACGACGTGCTCACGCTCATGCGCGTGCGCGCTACCGCCAAGAAACTGTCCTTGCAGGCCGAATTCATCGGCGCCTTTCCCGCGACGGTCAAAACCGACCCGACGAGACTCCGACAGATCCTCATCAACCTCATCGGCAACGCGATCAAGTTCACGAGCGACGGCGGCATTCGGTTGGTCGTGCGCTGCGTGAACGAACAGCCCGGCTCGATGCTCCAGTTCGACGTGGCGGACACGGGCGTCGGCATGACAGGTGACCAGGCGAAATCACTCTTCCAACCCTTCAGTCAAGCCGATGCTTCCACGTCCCGAATGTTCGGCGGCACCGGCCTTGGCCTTTGCATCAGCCGGCAACTCGCGCGCTTGCTCGGCGGCGACATCGAAATCGTCGAGAGCGAAATGGGGTTCGGGACGCGCTTCCGCGCCACCATCGCCACCGACACCGTCGACGAAGCCAAGATGCTGGATACGACGACCGCCATGCTCGACTTTGCCGCCATCCCGCCCAGACAGAAGCCGGGGCGGTGTAAGTCCTTATTCAAACGCAGTGGTCTCGAATGCCGCATCCTTCTCGCCGAAGACGGTGAGGACAACCAGCGCCTGATTTCAACGGTGCTACAACTCGCCGGCGCTGATGTCGCCGTCGTGGAGAACGGGCAGGAGGCCGTGGATACGGCGCTGGAAGCCACGCGTGCGGGGAGCCCGTACGACGTGATCCTCATGGATATGCAGATGCCGGTGCTTGACGGCTACCGCGCTACGTCGACGCTGCGGGAGCACGGATATGACTTGCCAATCATCGCCCTGACCGCCCACACCATGACCGGCGACCGTGACAAGTGCCTCAATGCCGGTTGCGACGATTACGCGGCGAAGCCGATCAACCGCAAGGAACTCATCGCCGCGATCAACGCTCAGATTGCCTCGGCCGCTGAACCGCTATAGCTCCCTCGACGACAAGCGCGAACTCTCGCGCATCTTTGCAGGGACTACGGCCAGGGCCCAGCGACGGCGGCCTGCCCGCCTGACTTCGGTCCGCGTCTTGACTGATCGACCCGGGCCGCACGCCGCGGTTCGAAAGAACGCCCGATCAAGAACCGGAAGCCTCATCGAGGATCCGCCTTCGATTCCCTTCGATGGTATGGCCCAGGGGCGTGCCTTCGACGCCGGGGAGGTCGAGGATGGCTTGCAGCGTATCGAGAGCTAGGTCGGCACGGCCCGCGCGGAGTTGCAGGCCCGAGAGTACCTCGAGAATACCGATATCGGCGTATCGGGTCCCTTCCGCAGCGCGCGTGCAAACCTCCAGGGCTTTTTGTAGCCCGTCCCGGTCGTCGAGGTTTGGACCGGCGAGGAGCTTGGCGTATTCCAGGAGGAACTGGTTGTTGGCGCTCCCGTTGGTGATGGCGTCTTCAGCCAGCGCGACGGCACGTGCCCTGTGTGCCATGGCCTGGTCCATCCGATCGAGTTCGGCGTGGGCGTTGACGGATTCCCGGAGTGCCGCCAATAGCCTGGTGAGTTCGTTGGAAGCATCGGGCGACTGATTGACAATCGTTTCGCAAAGGGCCAAGGCACGATTCAGGTGCTGAATGGCCGGTTCAAGTCGGCCTTCCGCACGAGCGGCAAAGTAGTGCATTCGGTGGGAGCCGGCGAGGAGTTGCATGTTACCGGCGTCGGCGGGCTCGTCGCGCACCAAGCGCTCGGCAATAGCGAGGGCATCGGCTCTTATCCAGCGTTCGTCCTCACTGTCGCGAGGATCGAGGTTTTGGAGGCAGTAGAGACGCCCGTGGTAGGCCGCGACGAGGCTTTCCAGATAGGCAGAGTTATCGGGTTCGGATTCGACAAGCCGCCGGCTGGCGTTGACGCAGTCTTGGGCGAAATCGTCCGCACGGGCCCACTCGTGAACTTGTCTTGCCAGCGCCATTTGCTGCCCGTAGACGGCACGTAATGCCCAGATGCGTTGGTTGTTCTCGGGATCCAGGTTCGCGAGTTCTTCGCCGAGCGCTCGCTGCTTGGCGAAGAAGTCTCTGGCGACCGCGAGTTCTCCGAGTTGATGCGCGAGGGCACCGGAGCGTTCGTAGCTCCAGAGCAGATTGTCGCGGAAGGTCATGTCGGCAGGTTCGCGCAAGACGAGGTCCTCGTCGATGCCGAGGGCGCGATCGTAAAATGCGTTGGCGGTTTGGAGGTCGTCTCGTTCCTTGACTACGTCGCCGACACGTACGAGCGCAATGGAGAGCTTGCTCTGCAGGGTCGAGTTGTCGGGGTCGCCGGCCGCGAGGTGCTCGAAGACCACCAATCCCTCGCGCAGGTGCGCCTCGGCTTCGTCCAGGTCGCCCGTATCCTGAGCAATGCCTCCGAGTTCGATGGAGGTGTCGGCTATGAGCGCCTTTACTATGGCGTCGACCTCGTCGCCTGCCTGCATGGTCTCGAGCCCGTCGCGCGCTTTCATGATCAGCATGCGCCGGTCAGAGCTCGCGCCGCTAAGGCGTCCGAGCCGGGCGGCTGTGTCGACCATGGTCGCGAGTGCGTCGCGGGCGCGCAAAAACCTCTGATGTGCGTGCTCTTCCGAGGCCTTGGCACGCTGGTACCACATCGTGGCTGTGGCGGCGTAGACAGCGGTCATAAGGAGTAGAGTTGCGAGCCCGGCGGCGACGGCGCGGTGGCGACGGACGGTCTTGGTGAGGATGTACCACGTGCTGTCGCGGCGAGCTTCGATCGGTTCGCCATTGAGGAACCGTCGCGCGTCGCGGGCTAGTTCGCCGACGCTTTGATAGCGCCGTTGGGGCTCCTTGCTAAGGCATTTGAGGGCAATGGTATCGAGGTCGCCGTCGATGCCGGTTGCGATGGCGCTTGGCCTGTTCGGCTCGCTGTACAGAATGTGGTTCATGACCGTGCGGGTGGTCCCCGACACGTCGTAAGGGAACCGCTCGGTTAGCATGTGGTACAAGATGACGCCGAGGGCGTACACGTCAGTGCGCACGTCGATTCCACCGGAATCACCGTCGACTTGCTCCGGTGTGGCCCACGGCAACGACCCTACGAACTGCCCGGTGACCGTCATGTCGCGCCAATGCGAGGCGGCATCATCGTCCGAGGCTATCAGTTTGGCCAGTCCGAAGTCGAGGACGTGCGGCTGGCCTTGATCATCGATCAGGATGTTGCTCGGCTTCAGGTCGCGGTGGACCACGCCCTTGATGTGCGCTGCGGAGACGGCTTCGCAGATCGTGGCGAACAACTCGACCGATTCGCAGATCGAGATGTGTCCGCTCGATAGGTAGAGGTCCAACGGCTTTCCCGCGATGTGGTCCGTGACAAGGTACTGGCGACCGTCTACTTCCCCGCCATCGGTGACGCGCACGATGTTGGGATGGCGAAGCTGCGAGAGGACTTCCACCTCTCGCGCGAGCCGGGCTCGTGCGTCCGGGTCGTCGCGCATCGACTCGCGAACGACCTTGATCGCGACGGTACGTTTGGTGGATTGGTGGATGGCTTCGTAGACGACGCCCTGCCCGCCGGATTTGATGCGTCGAACGGTGGCATATCCGGGGAAAACCTCGGGCGATCCCGCTTCGGAATGGACGGCACGAGTCGCTTTCTCCGCGCGAGAGGCCTGCCCTTCGGCATAGTCGAGCAGCGCTTCGACATGCCGATCCGGCTGATCTTCGATGTGGCCACCCGTGTCGTTGATCATCGCACCGCGATCCATCCGTAGGAAACACGTGCCAGGTTCGCTTCCAACTCAAGCGTCATTCGCGCCGCAATCTATCGCGGCCGTAGCTAACACTGCGAGAATGAGCCCAGAAACTCGGCGAGACGAGCGTGGGCCCGCGCCCTTAGCATGTAGACGGATGCCGGCGAACGCTCCATCGCCTTCGCCACGTCGCCGACCGGCAGTTTCTCCAGGTCACAGAGCCGGACCACGGTTTCGTAGTCCGGCGGGAGTTTGTCGAGCGCGCATTCGAGCTTCGCCTTCGCCTCCTTGCGCGCCATGTGCATGCTCGGTGTCGTCGCGTCACCGCTGAGCATGGAGAAGAGCGACGCACACGATTCCTCTCGCGAAGGGAGCACAACCTGCCGTTCCCGAGGTGGGCGCTTCTGGCGTCCAAGACCTCTCACGGCGTCCAACAGGTTGTTTTCAGCGATCCTCGTCAGCCATGCCCGGAACCCGCCGGGCCTACCTGGCCTGAATTGTCCGATCCGCAGATAGACCTCCAGATAGGTAACTTGAAGGACGTCGTCCACATCGAAGGCGGCTCGGTGGGTCGCCCGGATCTTCCCGGTGAAATGGGCTCGCAAGTGGGGATCATGCCGGCGCAGCAGGTCACGAAGCGCGTCACGGTCGCCCGCTAGGGCGGCGGTCGTCAGGGTGTCACTTCCTCGCAGCATCTACCGGCCTCATCAAATCGTGAACCTCATTGTAGCGGATTTGAGATGTTTTTTCAGCAGTGACGCTTGAACAAAGGCAGATTCGTTGCGGCGTACCGTACGCACAGTGGGTTAGTCGCATCGTATGGCAGTGGCTGCGCGGACAGCGGCACCACCCTGCCGCTTGCTTTGTGGCCAAAACTGGCCGCCGGAACCTAGAGAAACCGGAGGCAGGTCGCATCGCGAGGCGGGTTCCTGCTATCATGGGTGTTGGCCGACCGCCCTCGGTCGGTTTCGGGCACGGCATAAAGCCGTCAGCGGAGGAATAGACAACGGAAAACGTGCGCGCGGAGTGCTAATCGGGTTGGCCGTCGGCCGCGGCGTGCCAGAGATGAACCCGCTGCGCGCGCGGCGCTTGCGCGTGCGGCGCGTCGCGCGTGTGGGATATCCCGGACTCCGCAGCGCAAGGGAGCGGGGTTCGTTGTCGCAAATGCGTCAGGAGTCGGATCGCCCGACTGGCAAAGGGAAACGGAGGAGACCGATATGGGGGCAGGTAGGACTAGACGAACGTGGCGGATCGCTTTGGTGATGGGGTCCGCCCTCGTCGGCGCTGGGCTTACGAACGACTCCGAGGCTGCGACGCCGGACGCCGCGCGTGCCGCCGGAGCCGTGGAGTTGGCGGGGCCGCGCATCGTGGGCGTTCAGCGAGCCGATACCCCCACCCGGACCAAGGCGACCATCCTCCGGCTGGACGCGGACGACATCCGCCGAGCCCATGCTTCGGGCGAGAAGGTCCGCATCCGTCAATTCCCGCTGGACGAAGCCGAATCCGTCGAACTCGAACTGCAGCCCTTCCGGGTGACCGGACACGAGAGCCGATTCGTCGTCGGCCGCTTGGACGGGCCGGACATCACGCTGCCCTACGACGCCTCGCGCATCTCGCTCTTCCACGGACGCGTGGTCGGCCGGCCCGGCTCCCACGTGTATCTCTCGCTGAGCGGCCACTCCTCCGCCGGATACATCGACCTGGGGCCCGGTGCGCCGCGGCACCGCATCTCCTCGAAGGGCGGGCAGGGCCAGCCGCTCGGCCGGGACCTGGTATCGGTCTTCAAGGCCAGCGGAGCACCCGCGGCGCCGCCCGGTGTCCCGCTGTGTGGCGTGGAAGGCGAGAAGGCCACGCTGGGTTCCGAGTGGGCGACGAATCCGCTTCCCAACGGAGGCACGTCGACCGGGCTGCCATCCACGGTAGGCATGAGACACCTCGAGCTCGCCATCGAAACGGACTACGAACTGTTCACGTTGTTCGACGACGCCACGGCTGCGATGGACTACGTCGTGCAGATGTATGGCGAGGTCAGTGCCATCTACATGCGCGACGTAGACACGCGTATCGAAATCGTCTTTGCCCGCGTATGGGACAACGCCAACGACCTCTTCAACGGCCCGGAGCCGCTGTTTCAGTTCTACCCCTGGTGGTCCGTCAACATGAATGCGGTGAACCGCGATTCGGCGCAGTTCCTGTCGGGAAGGCGCGATTTCCCGTTCGGCGGCCAGGCGTACGTCAGTGCGCTGTGCAGTTTCAGCTTCGGTTACGGCGTCGTGGGTTATGCGGTGGGCGCGTTCCCCGACCCCAGCGTACCGCACCCCTTCAACTGGGACGTTCCGGTCACGGCGCACGAACTCGGCCACTCATGCGGGACCGGGCACACCCATTCCAACGGAATCGACACGTGTGACGACCCCCTCACGACGCCGCGGCGCGGTCCACTCATGAGCTACTGCGGTCAAACCTGGAGCGGCATGAAGGCCAACACGGACAACTACTTCCACACGGTCAGCCGCTTCTTCATGGAGCAGCACATCAGTACGTCGTCCTGCATCGACATAGACTGCAACATGAACAACATCGCCGACTCGACCGACATCGGCGGCGGCACCAGCACGGACACGAACGGCAACGGCGTGCCCGACGAGTGCGAAGACTGCAATGACAACGGCATCCTCGATCCGTTCGACATCGTCATCGGCGCCTCGACCGACCTGAACGACAACGGAGTCCCCGACGAGTGCGAACCGGACTGCAACGGCAACAACGTGCCCGACGACCGCGACATTCTACTGGGCACCAGCCTGGACCAACATGGAAACCGAATTCCGGACGAGTGCGAAACCGACTGCAACGGCAACGGTGTCTCCGACTACAGCGAGATTCAGGCGGATATCACACTGGACAAGGACCGCAACGCCGCTCTGGATTCATGCCAGGATTGTGACACCGATGGAACCGGCGATCTGGTCGCGTTGAGCGGCGCTCACCATCTGTGGGTCGCGTCAGGATTGACCGCGGAATCCCTGCGTCAGTTCTACGGCAGCACCGGAGTGCTGACGACCGCCTCTACCGGCGCGGTCGTCAACGAGGGGCAGGACGTGATCGTGACACCGTCCGGTGACGTGCTTGTGACCAGCGCACCGGATGATCGCGTACTGCGCTTCGATTCAGCCGGGAATTACGTGGACGATCTCGTGCCGCCCGGCGCCGGCGGGCTGGACTACCCCACGGGGCTGATCCTGTCACCGGGAGGCCTGCTTCTGGTATCGAGCCGCGACACCCACAGCGTCCTGGCCTACGACGCCGGCACAGGCTTTCCGCAAGGTGCGTTCGTGACCGCCGGGTCCGGAGGGCTGGCCGGCCCGTTTGGATTGACCTACGGACCCAACGGCAACCTCTTCGTCACCAGCGATGCCGACGAGGTGATTGAATACGACGGCACGACCGGTGCGCTGGTCGGTGTCTTCGTGTCAGCCGGCGACAACGGAGGTCTGGAGCAGCCACGCGGGCTTGCCTTCAAACCGGACGGCAACCTACTGGTGGCGAGCTATGGCACCGACGAAGTCCTCGAATACGACCGGATCGACGGCGCGCCCCGAGGCAAGTGGGCCCAGGTCGGCACGGAGACCGCCATCACGCAGGACAGCCCCTGGGGCATCCGCGTCGGGCCGAACGGCAACGTCTTTGTCAGCCGCACGGGCAGCGACTTCAGCTCGACGCCCGGCGGCCACGACCACGGGGATACGGCTCATTCACACCTGACCGATGCCCGTATGTTCGAATACGACGTGTGTACCGGCGATTTCCGCAAGACCGAGATAGGCGGAAACGACCACGGGCTCCAGTTCGCCACCGGGTTCGACTTTGTTCCCGGCTTTGCCATCGACTGCAATGTCAACGAGATGCCGGATAGCTGCGACATCGCGTCCGGGACGAGTCAGGACACCGACTCGAACGGCGTGCCGGACGAGTGCCAGGTCGACTGCAACGGGAACGGCACCTACGACCGGCTCGACATCTACCCGTTCGGCGCGAGCCTGGACTGCAACTGCAACTTCGTCCCGGACGAATGCGATCTTGCCGGCGGCAGCTCCGACTGCAACGCCAACTCGATCCCCGACGAATGCGAAATCGACTTCGACTGCAACAACAACGGCACGCAGGACATCTGCGAGATCGCGGACGGGTCGGCTGAGGACTGCAACAACAACACGATCATCGACGCATGCGAAGCAACTAATGACGGCGTCTTGCTCGACGAGAGTTTCGCGCTCGGTCTTCCCGTCGGATGGACGGCGACCGGCATTTTCAGCGTTACCGGATCGTGCCCGGCAGCCGGCGCGTGCGACAGTCCATCGTGGGCCTACGCCGGCAACGCAGCCACGTGCGGTTATGGCGACGGCCAGCACGGCGGGCTCGTCTCGCCGCTGATCGACCTGCCGCCCGGGTCGGCTGAGCTGCGGTACTGCTCGGCTCTATCCACGGAACTCGACTCCGATTTCGCGGACGTGGTCGTCAACAACGTGCGCGTCGAGCGTCTTAGCGGAGGCGGCGGTGCGTGGGAGTCGCGCGTCGTGGACCTCTCCGAATTCGCCGGCGAGTCGATCCAGGTCATCTTCCGGCTTCAGAGCGACGCTAACGTGAGTGGGACCTTGGGATGGCTTGTCGACAACGTGCAGGTCATCGCAGGCAGCACGAACGAAGACTGCAACGCCAACGGCGTCCCCGATGCGTGCGACATCGCGGACGGCTCCTCGTCGGACGCTGACGGCAACGGCGTTCCGGACGAATGCGATACCGGGCCGCCGCTGGCCGAGAACAGCCTGGGCGTCACCTGCGCCGGTGACGGGGACTGCGACGCGCCCGGAGCAGTTTGCGTTGACGGCGTGTGCTACGTGCGCAAGAATCGCTACATCTCGCTTGCTCCGAACCCCGACAATGCCGGGAAGCTGACGGCCCGGCGGGTGAGCCTCTCTGTCGCAGGCGGCGCAACAGAGGTATTGGGGTGGGTCGGTTCACCGATCGAAGTGGATGTGACCGGACCGGAAGTCAGTCCGCAACTGACCGCCCGCATCGTCGACGCCGCGCAGCGTCATTACCGCGATTGGAGCGTGGACGACCTTGGCCAGCCTTGGACGGTCTCGACACTGCACGTGGGTGACTGCGAGACGTCGCCCGGGCACGTCTATCTGATTGATGCTATCGTCGCCGGGGCGAACATCGACGATCCCGCGAGCTACACCGCGCCGCTGATGCTAACGACGATCGATGACTTCGGCGACGTGGTTGGCGCTAACACCGGTACGCCGCCGGACGGCGTGCGGAATTTCAAGGATATCTCGGCTGTCGTGCGCGGGTTCCAGAGTATACAAAGCGAGCCGAAGGTGTGGCTCGATCTTCAAGGCGGCACCGCGACGCCGGAGCTGCCGGACTTCAGCGACATCAACTTCGCGGACATCAACCACGCGGTGGCTGGGTTCCAGGGCGGCGCGTACCCGTTTGCGGCGCCGTGCGCGTGTCCGGGGCAGGCGTGCCCGTAGGTAATCACAGGGCGAATGTGGAGCGGCCAATCAATGGGCGAGCCTCGGTGGTCGGTCTATCTCATCCGATGCGGAACCGGAGCCCTTTACACGGGCGTCGCCACGGACGTAGCTCGCCGGTTCGCGGACCATCGCCCGGGCAGCGGAAAGGGCGCCAAGTACCTGCGCGGCAAGGGACCGCTGCAACTGGTGTTCGAGAAGGAGGTTGGCGACAGGGGCCTTGCGCTGAGCGTGGAGAGCCGCATCAAGAAACTCCCGAAGGCTCGCAAGGAAGCTCTGATCGAGCGGGGTCATCTGATCGACGAGATCATCGCAACGACCCGAGAAGACTCGGCAGCGACGGCGCGGTGAATCCACGGGGCAATCTGGGTAGGAGAGGCCGGACGCTGTCCGGAAACGGCGAGTCGACTGGGCAGAGGCGGACTTGAACCGCCGACACACGGATTTTCAGTCCGTTGCTCTACCAACTGAGCTACCTGCCCAAAGCGTCGAGAGCATAACGCGCAACGCAATTCGGTCAAGACCGGCCCCGGACGGCGGCCGCGATCGGCCTTGCACGAGTCGAGTTCACGACATCAGGAATCAGGTCGGGAGGTTCTGAAGCACCGCCTGGAGTGAATCCTGCGTGCCGGCAATCGACGAGCCGACCAGCGCCAACGCTAAGAAGAACCCCACCCATCCGATCAGGGCAAAGCCGCTCGTCAGGATGCCAGTCCAAGCCCAGCCGCCGCCTGACACGGCCACGCCCTGCCGCTTGGCCCTGTTGAGCCGCCGCAAGCTCGCGATCCCTAGCCCGAGCCCGAGCACCTGCGAAACGACGGGCACGATGGCCGTCATGCCGCAGATCGCCGACGCAATCGCGAGCTGATCCGTAGGTCGCGCGGGCGCCAAGCCGGTCCCGCCGGCTGCCGGCTGCGCGTAAACGATCTGACCCGCCGGCCGGGCGCATGGCACAAGGCCGTCGTCGTCGACGATCGACGGGCCGGGCGGAGCCGTGGCTGGCGCTACCGGTCGTGCTACTGGAACGGTCTCGACTTGGTTCATACCGGACGTCCGTTGCTTAAAGTGGCCTGAAGACTCCTCGCCGACATAGCGTACGATACGCCGCCCCACCGCTCGCCCGTTTGGCGCAGCCACCGGCACGCATTACTCTTCCGGACCTGATAGGTGAATCCGAGGTCGCCCGGCGGCCCACGATTCGGTATCGGACCAAGCACCCGAGAAGCTCATTCGCTGCGTGGACGACGGGCCGACCACGCACGGAACGCTTCCGGGACATCCACGAATACGCGCACCCGGCTCAACCCGGAGGAGTTCGACCGATGCGATCGACAACCGATCCGAAGCTGACATCGTGGGTCGATGTCCCAGAGGGCAGCGACTTCCCGATTCAGAACCTGCCCTACGGGGTATTCAGCCGCCCAGGCGAATCGGCCCCGCGGGTCGGCGTCGCCATCGGCGACATGGTGCTCGACCTGGCCGCCGCGCACGACGCCGCTCTGTTCGCGGGTACTTGCGTTCGTGAAATGAACGCTTTCGCTCATGGATCGCTGAACGTCTTCATGGAGATGGGTCGTCAGGCGTGGACGGAAACGCGGGCGCGCATCAGCGAGATGCTGGACGCGGACAACCCCGAGATCCGCGACAAACCCGAGCTTCGTAAGCAGCTACTGATCCCCATGTCGGGCGTGTCTATGGCGCTTCCGGTTCAAATCGGCGGCTTCACGGACTTCTACTCGTCGAGGGAGCACGCCACGAACGTCGGCATCATGTTCCGAGACCCCGACAACGCGCTGCTGCCCAACTGGCTGCATATTCCGGTCGGCTACAACGGACGCGCCGGCACGGTTTTCCCGTCGGATACCGACATCCGCCGCCCGATGGGGCAGACGAAGGCCGACGACGCCGACGCGCCGACGTTCGGCCCGTCGCGCCTGCTCGATTTCGAGCTGGAAATGGGCTTCTTCGTCGGAACCGGGAACGAGCCGGGGACACGCATCTCCACGGCAGAGGCGTCGGACCATATCTTCGGTATGGTCCTGCTGAACGACTGGAGCGCGCGCGACATCCAGAAGTGGGAGTACGTGCCGCTCGGCCCGTTCCTCGGTAAGTCGTTCGCTACGTCGATCAGCCCGTGGGTCGTGACGCTCGACGCACTCGAACCCTTCCGCACGCCGGCGCCGACGCAGGAACCGGCGGTGCTGCCCTATCTCCAATACGAGGGTAACCGGGCATATGACATCGAGCTCGAGGCGTACATTCAGAGCGAGACCATGACCGAGCCGATGCGAATCACCGCCACCAACTTCAAGTACATGTACTGGACCATGGTTCAGCAGCTCGCCCATCACGCCTGCAACGGCACCGCCATGAAGACGGGCGATCTGTGCGGGTCGGGTACGATCTCAGGCCCCACGGAGGACTCGCGCGGCAGCATGCTGGAGATAAGCTGGAAGGGCACCAAGCCGATGATGCTGCCGGACGGCACGCAACGCAGGTTCTTCGCCGATGGCGACACGGTGACCATAAAAGGCGGGTGTCGAGGTGACGGGTACCGGGTCGGCTTCGGCGAGGTCCGCTCGAAGATTCTTCCGGCTCAGTGAGGCCGCCGCGGCCGACCCGACGGCCTCGGGACCGTGGGCGGCGGCGTGAGTAGGCCCCATGCACCGCCCGGGGGCGTTTTCGGCCCGGCGACGCCGATTCCTTGACGTATGTGGGCGTTTGTCCTCAAATATCGCGGTGTGGGCGATGCTTCGTGGCTACCCCGCCGCCCGATGAACGGGGATTACTTCCTCCCGACGACGTGCCGTACAGGGGCGGCCCGGCACCGCGAACCGCCGCGTGAGAGATGCTCGGCTAGTTGTCGCCAGGGCGTACTTGGCGACCCGTCGAGGCCTTCCGGATCATCCGTGAGCCTATGTCCGATTACCGACCGACCTACGTGAAGCTAGCGGCCGTCGCCGCGATCGCGACCCTCTCGTGCCTCAGCGGAGCCTACGGCGAGCCGCTTGTCGCGGACTCTGAGCTCCAGGCCGCGGGTCTGACGCGTTATTGGGAGGCGAACATCCCCCTGAGCCGCGGCGACGCACTCGATGAGGGCTTCCTCGTCGACGACACACTCTACGTCACAACGACGAACGGTACGATCTTCACCGTCAAGGTCGACGTGGGCCTGATCCGCTGGGCGGAGAAACTGACGGCGGCGGAGTTCAGGATCCATCGGCCATCTCACTTCGAGTTCGGAGACGGCCGCAAGCTGACCGCGATCCTCACTACCGACGCGCTGACGATGTTCGATCATGCCACCGGCGACCTCGTGCGCCGGCTCAAGCCCGACTTTCCGATGGACAACCCGCCGGTCGGCGTGGGCCGTACCCTCTACGCTGGCAGCCCAAACGGCCGAGCGTACTCGATGGTCATCAGCAGCGGGTGCAGCACCGGGCTTCTGAAGCAGTGGGAGGTCCTACTCGGAACCGCGATCACTGCCAGACCCGTACTGTACGGTGCCGGGAGGTTACTCTTGGCCACGCACGGCGGTGACGTAGTGTCGTGCAACGCGGCAAACAAGCAGTTCCTCTGGAACTTCCGTGCGTCCGGCGCGATCGAGGGCGATCCCGTCGTCTCGGGCGGCGATGTCTACGCCGCGAGCCTGGACCGGTCACTCTACAAGCTCGATGGCGACTCCGGAGCGCTGATCTGGCGGCACCGTTTCCCATGCAGACTCGTGTCGGGCCCTGTAGTCATAGGCCGAACGGTGTACCAGTGGTGCGATGGACACGGCCTGACGGCGCTCGACGCGACCGGCGGCACCGCGAAGTGGAATCTACCCGACGGCGCCGACTTCCTGGCGCGAATGGGGACCCAGGATGCGGTCCTTTCGAGCGGTCGGCAGCTGATGTTCGTCGAGGCCGACTCCGGAGAAGTCATCACGCGAATCGACGCCCCGAATCTCGCCGGCGCCGTGACGAACCCGGATACTCAGGCCCTGTTTCTGGTGGCGCGTGACGGCCGCGTACTCTGCGCCCGACCGGCTGATGTCCCCTTCCTGAGACATCAACGCGTGAGCGCCGAGCGAGCGCGGCTTCACCTTCCGGCCGACGCCGGGAAGGCTCGCACGGGCCGGAAGTCGGCGGGCGAGTCCGGCCCTGCTACCGGGACTGAGAGCGACCCGTTCCGCAGCCGCCGCGACACGCAACCCTAGGAACCCGCAACGCCGCCATCGTGTTCGCATGGATGCTACCACACTGTTCGATCCGGCTTTCGAGGCCGCTGCCTCGGGCCGTCGGCAGCCCTGGTTGCTCGCCGCGTCCCTTGT
Source organism: Phycisphaerae bacterium (assembly GCA_029260055.1). Classification (GTDB taxonomy): domain Bacteria; phylum Planctomycetota; class Phycisphaerae; order UBA1845; family UBA1845; genus JADFOB01. Next base: position 4,267 of record JAJDDX010000334.1, on the reverse strand, counting down.
CTCGCAGTACGACAAGCCCGGCCAGCGACCCACGAATTGACCGGAAGGGACCCGTCATGTCCGACCGAAAGATCAAGCGCACGCTGATCAGCGTTTTTGATAAGACCGGCATCGTCGACCTCGCCCGTGCGCTCGTGGACGAGTTCGGCATTGAGATCATCTCGACGGGCGGTACCGCCTCGCTGCTGAAGAAGGAAGGCGTCCCGGTCACGATGGTCGAAGAGGTGACGGACTTTCCGGAGATGATGAACGGGCGGGTCAAGACGTTGCACCCGAAGGTGCACGCCGGCATCCTGGCTGATCGCGATAGCCCGGACCACATGCGTCAGATCAAAGAGCAGGACATCGAGCCGATCGACATGGTCGTGGTGAACCTTTACCCGTTCGGCAAGACCGTGGCCGATCCCGACTGCACGTTCGAGCAGGCGATCGAAATGATCGACATCGGTGGGCCGTCGATGCTTCGCGCCGCGGCGAAGAACCACAAGCACGTCGTGGTGGTTTCAGATTCCGCTCAGATCGACCCTTTGCTGGCACATATGCGTGAACATGACGGCACGGTCGACGCCGACAACCGCGTTGCGTTGGCGTCGCGGGTGTTTGAGCAGACGGCGGACTACGACGCAGCCATCCACGACTACCTCGCAGGCCGCAAAGCCGATGGCACGAAGGCGACGAGCACCGCGATCGGCACGAGCCGGCTGCACTTGCCGAGCCGTCCGCTTCACAGCTCTCTAAGATACGGCGAGAACCCGCACCAGCACGCAGCGGCCTACTCCACTGAAGCGTCAAGCCAGCGCAATGGCATCGGCACGGTTAATCAAAAGCCCCTGAGCGGCACCGAGATATCGTTCAACAACTTCGTCGACGCCGACGCAGCCCTGGCCCTATGCCACGAGTTATCGCGAAGCACGCCTGACACCGGCGTGCACAACTGTGTCTTCATCAAGCACACCAACGCCTGCGGCGTAGGCACGCACGCCGATCCGATCGAAGCCTATCGCCGGGCCTACGCAGGCGACCCGAATGCCGCTATGGGCGGCATCCTCGCGTGCGATTTCCCGATCGACGCCGCTTTCGCCGAGACCGTCATGAACACGTACGGCACCTGGGGCAAGGAGTTCGGTGCCGGCGGGTTCTTCGTCGAGGTCTGGGTCGCGCCCGCGTTCGCGGAAGATGCCCTCGAGGTCATCAAGACGACAAAGGCATGGGGGCAGCGCGTCCGGCTGCTCGCGGTGGGCGACTTCGCCGTCAAGCCCGACGCCGTCGAGACGGACGTCAAGAAGATCGCCGGCGGCATGCTTGTGCAGGACCGCGACCTTGTCGGCCTGAACGAGGATCAGTGGAAGGTCGTCACGAAGCGCCAGCCAACGGATCGTGAGTTGCAGGACCTTCGGCTCGCCTGGCTGGTCTGCAAGCACACCAAGAGCAACGCCATCACCGTCTGCAACGACGCCATGCTCATCGGAAACGGGGCCGGGCAGATGTCACGTGTGATGAGCTGCCGCATCGCGACGTGGCTCGCCAAGGAGAACGGCCACGCCGATAGACTGACAGGAGCCGTGGCTGCGTCCGATGCCTTCTTCCCGTTCCCCGACGGCCCGAACATCCTGATGGACGCAGGCATCACGGCGATCATTCAGCCGGGCGGCTCGAAGCGCGACGCCGACACGATCGGGGCGTGTGACGCGCGCAACGTCGCCATGATCTGTACCGGCACGCGGCACTTCAAACACTGACCGCCACGGGAGTTGACGCATGCAGTTGATCGCGTCGATCCTGATCCTGCTCGGCGGAATCGCCTGCGCCTGGTTCTACCTGGGCAGGCCCCCCGTCTCGCCCGATGAGACCTCGCGGTTCGCCACGCTCGTAGCCGATCGCCCCTGGCGGCGTGTGGGCGCGGCCATCTGCCTTCTCCTGTCGATCATGTTCGTCGTCGGGCTTTACGCGGTCGACGTGCCAGCCAATCCGAAGGCGTACGCCGCTTTCTGGCTCATCATCATGCTCTTGGTCCTGTGGCTTTGCGTGCTCGCGGTGAAAGACGTCCTCCACACCCGCCGACTCATCAATGAGTGGCGGCGGGCGCGTGACGATGGAATCCGGGGCGATCTGGGGGTAGAATCCGATGACCGATCGGGCGGCCCCCCGTCGGATGTCTTAAAAGGACCTCACCCGTGAGCGGAAAAGCCGGCATCCTTGCTTCATTGGCGATCCTGGCCTCAACTGTCGGGATGAACTGTTCACCATCAGAGCCGAACGAACTCGACAAGCTCGGCACGGTCGACATGTCCATCAAGGACAAGGCCTTTACGCTCTGGATCGCCAACGACTACGGAGAGCAGGAGAAAGGCCTCATGGGCGTGACAGCCGAGCAGATGGCCGACCTGCCGAACGGCACCCGCCGTGGTATGATCTTCATCTTCGACTCCGCGCACGAACTGAGCTTCTGGATGAAGGACACCATCATCCCGCTCGACATCGCCTACGTCGGCGCAGACGGCACAATCGTTTCAACCTACACCATGGCTCCGCTTGACGACCGATATGGTCAGTACCCCTCCCGTGAGCCGGCGCGCTTCGCCATCGAGGTCAACGCCGGCGTATGGACCGAACTGGGCGTCAAAGCGGGCGACAGGCTCACTATTCCCGACTCCGTGCTAAAGCGCGCCCCGTAAGGCGTCGACCCACCACTAGAACCGTTCTCAATGCTGATTTCAGGGTACCGCCGGCTGCTGGTCAGCCGGTGTGTAGCCGTACCCCGGCCGGGGAAACCCGGATCGGCCGAGGTCCCAGAATACCTGTATGCAGGTACTGCTCGTCAATTCGCCCCACGACACGATCCCAACCGGCACGCAAGAGCTGATCCGGGAGATCGGATGGCACGCCACGACCGCCACCGATTATCGGTCCGCACTCCGAACCGTCAGTGATGAGCCCGTTGATGTCATCCTCCTGTCGCAGCCTCGCAGCGGTGCCAATAACGGCGCCGACCACGAGGACTACGAACGCCTGATGCGCCTTGTCGACGTGAGGCAGATCACCGGCTTCATGCTCGGCGATACGAGTGATTCACGCCCCACCGAATCAATGGGGCGGCTCGATCTACTCGACAGGCACGTCGCGGTGGCCGAGCTTCGCGGCCGCTTCGCCATGATCGAGCGCTATCACGAGCACTTCCGCCGTATGGAAGGCGAAGTCCGCAACATGGAGCGCCTGGGCAAGCGCCTCAACGAACACTTCCGCGAGGTCGACCAGGAGATGCGACTGGCCGCCCGCCTGCAACAGGACTTCCTTCCCAAGATCAGCGACCCGATCGGGAATCTGCAGTTCGCGACGATCTACCGCCCCGCGACGTGGGTCTCGGGCGACATCTTCGACGTGTTCCGCATCGATGAGACGCACACGGGGTTCTACGTCGCCGACGCGGTCGGCCACGGCGTGGCAGCCAGCCTGCTGACCATGTTCATCAAGCGGTCCGTGGTGCCCAAACGCGTCGACGGCAATGACTACACCATCGCGACTCCGTCCGAGGCGATGGCGGGCCTCAACACCGCGCTCACACAACAAGAGTTGCCCAACTGCCAGTTCGTGACGGCTTGGTACGGGCTTATCAACCACGAGACGCTGACGCTCAGCTACGCTCGCGGCGGGCACCCCTACCCGATCCTCGTGACGGGCGAGGGGGCGGTCAGTCCGCTGAAATCGTCCGGCGCCCTGCTGGGTCTGTTCAAGGACGAAGAGTTCCCGACAACGGAGGTTCAACTCAGCCCCGGTGACAAGGTGGTCGTCTACACCGACGGTGTGGAACTGGCCTTCCAGACGGACAAAGACGCCCCGCTCGATACCCAAGCCTACATGGACTCATTCCAGTCCTTCGCGGATCAGCCGGTCCGCGGCATGCTGCATTCGATCGAGGCCCAACTCGACGACGAACGCGGCTCCCTCAATCCTCGTGACGATCTGACGATCGTCGGCGTTGAAGTGCTGAAGCCGTAACATGGCTGGGTGCCACGGACAAGCAGCAGCTTGTCCGTGTTGCACACGTGGTCTGAGGCGCGCGCCAGTAGCTCTCTCGTAGGGTCCGCTGTGCGGGCCAGCCTCTCCTCCGCCCCTGCGGCCCATTGGGTGCCACTGGTGGCTCGCCCACCAGTGCCGCACGTCTCGTAGCGCACGCTTTCCCGGTGACACGGACAAGCAGTAGCCTGAGGCTGTCCGGGACTACAGGACACGCCTGCCACGCTGGCGCCACGACCCGACGAGGCTGGCG
>JAJDDX010000333.1 GCA_029260055.1 Phycisphaerae bacterium | reverse complement strand
GGCCCGAGCCGGATCGACCGGGAATTCCCGAGAGATCAATAGCGGCAATTCATCCGTCACATAGGAATACATGCGGTAATGTTTCGACCAGGGTTGTTGCGTCGCGTCGAGATAAAACCCCGCCCCCTTGCCGAAATCATACTCGCCCGGGGCGTCTGGAACCTGATCGCCGCGCGGGGATGTATCGGGTACGACGATGACGAGCCCAAGTTCGGCGGCGGCCCGCTGCGCGCCAGCCTTGGCAGTGAAATTTTCCTCCGTACAGGTCAGACCGGAAAACCAGTACAGCACCGGGAACGGCCCGGCCCGGCGCGCTTCGGCCGGCGGCGTGAACACCGCGAACCGCATCTCGCAGGCGCAGGCCTTGCTGCCATGGGCATGGACGGACTGGGTCCCGCCAAAGGATTTGGTTTTGGAGAGTGTTTTCATCCTGCTCCATTACTCCTGACGCCGAGCATCACCACAAACGCTACGCTCTCAATGCAACTGTTCAATTGACCTTGACTATCTTCAGTAGTTAACCCAGACCTTGATCATGGTCAGATTGGGTAAGGCTTTCTTCCGCCTCACGGAACAAATCGTTGGGCCGCGGAAGTAAAATTGTATTCTGAACAAGACGTTCAATATCCTCACAAGTAAGAACTACTACGCCGTGCTGCCTAGCCGGTTCCAAATCCGCTTTGACAGCATCTCTATTTTTGTTCGTTATAAGTATAGGCAGAATTCGACGATTTATGTTACCGCTGCCCTCTAAATGTTTACTTAGTTTTTCCGTCCTTTCTATCAAAAGCGATAGTTTACTTTCTGATTTCAGAATTCCAGTTGTACACTCGACAACAGCAAGATTTCCGTTTGGAGTCTCGCAAATCAAATCGACAGCGTCCTGAGTCAAACCAGTTGCACCTAGATGCGCTACATTAAATCCATGCATCCATAACAACCAAGCCACACTTGATTCAAAATCACGTGCGTTCTGACCACGCTTATTAGTTTGTTGCAATAATTCTTTCATTCCTTCTAATTGAGGATCGAAAGCTTCATAAGCCACTCGTCGCGTGTTTGGAACGGCGTCAGGGTCAAAAATAAAGCTATGAGTTTGGGCGATTTCTGCATAGCTCGCAAATACCTCTAAGACTGTTGACCTTTTTACAGGAATTTGTTTGGCGCCAATAAGCATTCCATTGCATTCTTTCCATTCAAATTCATTACCAGAAATGCAGCAACGCTCTTCAACGTTACCGTTTACGTGCTTTATCAAGCCTAACGCCATTAAAGACGTGTTTAAGTTATTGGCCAACACAACATTTAGAATGGCGACATCGTTATGGACCTTAGAATCTTGCCGAACAAACGCAACGTTATCCCCATAAACATCGATTGCACTAATTGAAGACGATCCATCTATAATACCAAAATCCAACAGCAAATCTTGTAGCGAAGAATATGGAGGGTTCGCAGCGCGTAGATTCCAGTCAATATGAAGATTATTTTTGTATTGAGATAAATTAGAACCAGAAATAGATAAGTGATTGACTCGCATATTCTTTTGGGGACCAGTGTAATGATATGGCTGAAAAAACGTACTTAAATCTGGACGATCACCAAATTTCGTCACAATTTTTCCGAAAGGCGTTTTAATTTCACCTTCAAAAATACTTTCCAGAAATGGGGCCAATGAAAGATTACATTCGCCAAGCAAAAATCGCCCGGCTATGATTGATGAATGCTTGAATTTCTTCGGTGGCAGTCGTGACGGTACTACTCCGAGACTTAACTCTCCCCGAACCAAGAGATACTGCCTATCAACCTCAATCGCAACAAAACCAAATGTTTGAAACGAGTACGCCGGTTCGAATGCGCTGATGCTTTCTAAAAATTTCTTTGTATCTCTATCAAATTCAATGGTCATTCTGGCACTCCAAATCGGACGTCAATACACCACGACGCTTCTGATGCTTTCGCCCTTATGCATCAAATCAAAGGCGTCGTTGATCTGCTCAAGTTGTAAAGTATGGGTAATCAGGTCATCGATATTGATGCGGCCTTCCATATACATGTCGACGATTTTGGGCACGTCCGTGCGCCCTCTCGCGCCGCCAAAGGCCGAGCCGCGCCAGACACGCCCGGTCACCAACTGGAAGGGCCGGGTCGAGATTTCCTGACCGGCGCCTGCGACGCCGATGATGACGCTCTCCCCCCAGCCCTTATGACAGCACTCTAACGCGACGCGCATGGTGTCAGTGCGGCCGATGCATTCGAAAGTGTAATCCGCGCCGCCGCCGGTCAGCTCGACGAGATGGCCGGTGAGATCGCCCTTCACCTCTTTCGGATTGACAAAATCGGTCATGCCGAATTTTTCAGCGAGGGCGCGCTTTTTCGGATTGATGTCGACACCGACGATCTGGCGCGCGCCGACCATTTTGAGCCCCTGAATGACATTGAGCCCGATGCCGCCGAGCCCGAACACGACGCAGCGTGTGTTGGGCTCGACCTTCGCGGTGAACATCACCGCGCCGAGCCCCGTGGTCACGCCGCAGCCGATGTAACAGACCTTGTCGAACGGCGCGTCCTTGCGGATTTTCGCCAGCGCGATTTCCGGCAGCACCGTGTAATTGGCGAAGGTCGACGTGCCCATATAATGAAAGACCGGCTTGCCTTTGTGCGAAAACCGCGAGGTCCCGTCCGGCATCAGGCCGCGCCCCTGGGTCGCGCGCACTTTCTGGCAGAGATTGGTTTTGGGGTGCAGGCAGTACTCGCATTCACGGCATTCCGGCGTATAGAGCGGAATGACATGATCGCCGGGCGCGAGGCCCGCAACGCCCGGCCCGGTTTCCACCACCACACCCGCCCCTTCATGACCGAGGATCGCAGGGAATATCCCTTCCGGATCAGCGCCCGAGAGCGTGAATTCATCGGTATGGCAGACGCCCGTCGCCTTGATCTCGACCAGCACCTCGCCGGCTTTCGGGCCGTCGAGCTGCACCATTTCAATTTCCAGCGGTTTGTCGGCCTCGAAGGCTACCGCCGCGCGCACATCCATTTGTCGTCTCCCGTCTGCTTTCGCTTTATATACATACCTGCAACCGCAGCGTTTGACTTCAAGCGTGCACCCCTCACCCGAAAATACTGACGCATTTTCGACCTCTCCCCCAATTCTTTGTCCGCCTTCGCGGACGGAAGGGAGAGGTGAAACCGCCGCCGGCTCAGAACTTTACCTCTCCCTGGGGAGAGGTCAAAATCGCGCAAGCGATTTTGGGTGAGGGGGCTGAACTGGCCGCCACTGACGCGTCGGCGATCAAATTAAACCGGCGTTAAAAACAGCGCGCGCTCTTTCTCCCGGCGATGGGTGAGATGCTCGATCACCTTTCCGCCGCCCTTGTTATGGCGCAAAAACGCATCCGCCGCGCCCTTGCGGTCGCCCGCATTGATCCGCTCAAGGAC
>JAJDDX010000332.1 GCA_029260055.1 Phycisphaerae bacterium | reverse complement strand
ACGAACCGAGTTTTTCATGCCACCATGCGATACCCGACGGCGCGCCAACGGATGTCGGTGTTAAATCACCACGAGCATCCGGATCAATCGCGTAAATGGGTTTATGATCGCCATGAGCATTCGTCAAAAATATAAGCCCATCAGAAAACAGCGGCGTTGGTACGGGAACGTCGCCACCGCCATGCAGCTTCCACAATTCCTCACCGGTAAACAAGTCGTAACTGCCCATGTGTTTGTAGCCGTTAAGCACGAGCTGCGTCTTTCCGCCCGCAACGAACACATTCGGTGTTGACCACGTTGAATCCTCAACCCGCTCAACTCGGCGCACCTCCTTGCCCGTTTCTATATCAAATGCTGCCCAAAAATTTACATTCTCACAATCGCACTGAACAATGGCGAGTGACTCGTGAATGATCGGAGAGCTGGCATAGCCCCATTGTAAATCTGGATTACCTTTGGGGCTGCCATTGAGCGCGCCTAAATCTTTTTTCCATTTCAGTCGACCTTTCATGTCGTAACAGTACAGCCCCTCAGAACCGAAAAAAGCGATGATGCGTTTGCCGTCGGTGGCTGGTGTACAATTTGCCGGTGATGCTTTTGGGTGTCGTTTGAATTCGGGTGTACCCGTGTACACATCGCGTTTCCACATTTCTCGGCCTGTGGCTTTGTCCAGACATATCAAACTCCATGTCCAACCCCCCTTGTCTTTTGCAGAATGACCGGCAGCGGCTTCCCATCCCTTTGTCAATTCAGGTTCATCGTTTGTCGTGCTTACGGCTGTTGTGACAAAAACCCGGTTGTCCCACACGATGGGGCTTGAATGAGCGAGCCCCGGAATGTTTTTTTTCCATTTGATGTTTGTCCCGCGCTCGACATCCCACTCAACCGGTGGTGTCCCATCACCGATACCATTGGCTTGTACACCACGAAACTGTGGCCAGTTGTCTGCCAAAACCGGAACAGATAATAAACCAATCAACATGTAAACATGATACGCTACTGACCATGTATGTAATTTTTTTTTAAGACGCATGTCGTGGCTCCAAAAAATGTTAGTTACGATGTGCAGGCCATCTCAAGGACGCGTGCAAATCAGAAATGTATTTACAACGAACCTTCAATGTAGCGATACAATCGCTCAAGACCGATGCACGGTCGCATTCGGTGCGCATACAATAATTATTCAAACCACTAAACAGAATAAACAACCTTTACGCGCAGCGCCATAATAGGGTCAATGATGGCGTTATCATAATTCGCGATTGTATGAAACAGTAAGAGCTTGTATGGCAACAACGACCAAACACGTGAGGCACGATAGACCTTACACCTGAACCCTACAACAGATCAGTAATGCAGGATATGTTTAATGCATCAACAATGATGGTTCAGCGCATTCGATGACTCAACCTTGAAACCTGCTACTGACATTCAGCCGATTTGGAATGCTCAGGTCACTCTACAACATTAATCGTATGACCGCTGTGTAATTGTTTCTTGAATCGCCGGTTAAGCTCATAGTGTGGTCTTAATTTAAATTCATGGTGATTGTTCATTCGATCAAAGAACCATCCAGCGGTTCAATCGTTGCACATTTTCGAAAACAATGATCATGTGGAATAGACCACTGTCGACCGGTGTTATAATGGTATGGCTGAGCAAAATCGACATCACAACAACACGCATCATATTGTGCATAACATCAGCCAATCGCGACAATCAGGTTGGAGGCAACGGGTCAGATCTTCTAACACGACACAGGTTAAACCAATGATATATATGTATATAAAACCACAAAATCCAGATATGGCAACACGATCGATGCCGACACTTAACGTACTGCATGGTGTAATCGGAGCATCGGTAAATCCAACATGCTTGACACCCAAACGACGCATCAGCCCGATCACAATCACCTTGGTCGCAACATCCGTTTTTGCAGCGGCATATGCTATGTTTCATCGGGTCGGCACGACAGCCAACGCAGATACGGTGGAATTCACACGTAACCTGACAGGTGGTTTCCTGGCGATAGGAATGACCGATGAACAAGCAGGGTTTGTCGCGCTGTCACGCATGGATCAAGCCGACATCGAGCTTCATGCCGATCAAGACAACAACACACTCGCAGGAACGCACACCATTGTCGACATACAAACACCATCAGGCACGACGCACATACGCCTGCGTGGACCCAAAGCCATTTTGATTTCAAAGCAGGGCGAAGTTGAGGCATTAAACATCGACTGGACCGTCGATGAGTTCAACACCATACGCCAAGCCATAGACTGTTCAGGCCATTCGGCATACACCAAAAAGCGGTGTGGCGCTCCATTTACAGATTTGCATCTACTATTCACACAGTGGCAAAGCACACGCATTCCCGACCGCATCCACGCATTCCTGAAACCCTATGAAGATTGCCAAACGCATCTAAAAAACTAATCGCTGTGCATGACAAAGATTTAACCACTAAAATAAACTACAAAGAGCTAATAGCAAAAAAGATATGCCATCACAATTTGAGGCAACAAAGGGACATCGTGATTCATCACAGCGTGACAAGCCATTCCGTGATGCGCCATATGACTCACCACCTATGACATCGTAAAGTAATTCATGCACGAAGGACGTCAGCGTCCATGTGCAAATAGTCGTTTATTTTCGTTTCGAAAAAGCGCGAGCCATAAGGAGTTCTATCGTTATGAGTAAGTATGTATTGTCAGCCATGTGTTCGTTGTTTATTGTAGGATCAACCATCGCAATAGCGGCAGATACCGAGCCCGCTATGGATGGAAATTGTCCCGTATGTCTGATCAAAATGAACAAGCTCGTTAAAGGGGATGCAAAATTTTCATCTGTGTTTGACGGCAAGACCTATCTGTTTCCGGGCGAAGAGCAAAAACGCATCTTCGATGCCAACCCCGCTGCATACACGCCCGCGCTCGGCGGTGATTGTACCGTATGCAGAGTCGAAAAAGGAAAACGCGTTGTCGGTAAAGCGGAGTTTCATACCGTTCATGATGGCAGACTGTTTCTCTTTCCTGGCGAAATGCAGCAAAAGATGTTTGAAAAAGACCCACACAAATACACCGATGCCGATCTGGCATTGGGCGGCGCGTGTGCTGTATGCCTTGTGAATTCGAATAAGGTCGTACAAGGCAAACCCGAATACGCAAGCGTGTACGATGGCCAACGCTACCTGTTTCCAGGTCCAGACCAAAAGAGCAAATTCGACGCACAACCCACCGCCTACGTACCAGCCATGCAAGGCCTATGCACCGTCTGCAAGGTCGAAATGAAAAAAGATGTCAAAGGGTTATCGAA
>JAJDDX010000331.1 GCA_029260055.1 Phycisphaerae bacterium | reverse complement strand
CCCGGCCGAACGGTCGATTCCTCGACTTCTTGCCGGAGGCGGCCGATTACGGGGCATTTCACTCACTGGTCCCCCAATTGCGCGAGCCCTTTCGCCCCGCGCGATGGCGCGAACTCGGCTGCACGGCCACGCTAACGCGGGACCATCGGGGCGGCGCGAAATCCGCTTGCATCGGTTCATCCGCACGGTGAGAATCACCGGCTATGCCGAATCGAGTGACGCACCCACAAAGCGACGTGAAGCTGGGCGGACTGAGCGAGGCAATCAGCCGTTTGCGCGGGGCGGGCAAGCCGGACACCGCCGCAGCGGCGGCCGGCCTCGTTGAAGCCGCTCAACGACACTGCGACGGGCCGATCGAACTGGCTGCGCTTACGGAAGCCGCCGACGTACTGCTGTCCGCGTTCGAGGCCGCTCCGCCGCAGGACCGCCCCACCATCGCGAACGCCGCCCACGCGTTCATCGATTTGGCCCGCCTGACGAGCGTGCGGCACGCGGCCTACCCCGCCGACATCGGGCATCCCGGGGGGCAATGGCTTCAGCGTGTCATTTCGCTTATCGACAATACGGACTTCACCGTCGGGCGAATGTTCAGGCAGCGAGCTGCTCAGCACGCGGACAAGACGCTCTGGATTGTCCCGCACGGCGATATCGTCACGGAGTACTCGTGGCGTGAGATCGCGGAAAGTACCGAGCGTATCGCCCGCGGCATCCTGGCGGTGCTCGGTGAAGACGCCGTCGCGGCGCTCTTTACGCCCAACTGCGTGGAAGGCGCGCTGGTGGATCTGGCGTGCCTGACCAACGGCATCTTCAACACGATGGTGCCGGCCAACGCAGTCGATTCCCAGTTGAAGCATATCCTGACCGAATCAGGGGCCAGGATTCTGTTCGTCTCCGGTGCTGAACAGTTGCAGCGGTCGCTAGCCGTGTTCGAGCGAATCCCGACGCTGGAGTGCGTCGTTACGCTCAGTTCACGAGGCACGTTCCCTGGCGCCGGAGTCATGACGCTCGACGACCTGGTCGATCGCGCCGACGAGATTCAAGCGAGCCGCTTGACCGACCGGCTCGCCGGCGTCCGGTCGTCGGACATCGCGACGACGATGTACACGTCCGGGACGACCGGCGCGCCTAAAGGAATCAAGTTCTCGCATTTGAACCTGGTCAGCAAGCGTTTCTCCCGCGCGGCCGCCCTGCCCGATATTGACGAAAACGAGGTATTCCTCTGTTACTTGCCGCTCTATCACACGTTCGGTCGTTACCTCGAGATGCTCGGGTGCGTTCATTTGGCAGCCACCTACGTCTTCGCCGAGAGCGCTTCGACCGAGACGCTTATCGCCCATATGAAGCGTTTTCGCCCGACGGCGATGATCAGCGTGCCCAAGAAGTGGCTCGACCTCTATCGGCGCGTCAACGTCGCGGACGGGCCGCCGGACGACCCGGAAGAAGCAGGCCGCGCGCTACGCGAATTGACCGGCGGACGCTTGCGCTGGGGGTTGAGCGCCGCGGGCCGGCTCGATCCCGCCATCTTCCGTTTCTACCAGTACAATCACATCGATCTGCTCAGCGGGTACGGAATGACCGAGGGCACGGGCGGCATCACCATGACGCCGCCGGGACAGTACGCGGACAATTCGATCGGCACGGCACTGCCCGGTATCGAACTGGGTTTCGGCGAGGACCATGAACTCCTGCTTCGCGGCCCCTACGTCACGCCGGGCTATACGGATGAGCAGGATAACGCCGCCTCCTTCCGTGACGGCTGGTTCTGCACGGGCGACATCGTGAGCTGCGATGACGCCGGGTTCCTCGCCCATGTCGACCGCAAGAAAGACATCTACAAGAACGCCAGCGGCCGGACGATCGCCCCTCAGCGCGTCGAGGCCTTGTTCGCCGACTTTCCCGAGGTGTCGCGGGTGTTCGCGGTCGGGGACGGGCGCGAGTACGTCACGCTCCTCGTCAGGCCCAACGTCGACTATCCGGAACTGGCGTTTGACACCATGAGCGCCACCGAGCAACAGGAGTACTTCCGCGGTCTGGTCGCCTCCTGCAACCGGTTCCTCGCGCCGTTCGAACGGATCGTGAACTTCGCCGTGATCGACCGCGACTTCTCGCTGGAAAAAGAAGAGTTGACTCCCAAGGGCTCGTTTCGGCGCACCGTCGTGGAGGAGAACTTCCGCGATTTTATCGAGCCAATGTACGCATCGGCGAGCATCGAACGAATCGTCGGCGGTGTGCGCGTCAGAATACCGGTAGCGTTCCTTCAGCATCTCGGCGTCACCGAATCCGGAGTCCACAGCGAGGGCGACCTGCTGACGTTCCAGGCCATCCACAAGCAGTTACGAATCCGGAGCGACGCGAACGTCGCCGACCGTGTGTGGATCGGCAACTGTTGCTACGACGCGGCCTACCACATGATCGACCTGGACGACTGGTTTCGGCTTCCCGCACTTTGGGTCGGCAATGCGGAGCTCACGCACATCACGGGTGAAGGCATCCTGCTCTGGTCCGTCTCCGGCCACCATCAGGGCACATCGAGCCGGATGGTGGGTGTTCAGGCACCGGGCGTTCCGATTGAGGAGTGGGTCCACCGCCTCGAGACCCCGCGCGGCGTGGCACCGAGCCTATTGGCGATCCACGCCGCGGCGGTGGCACTCTCGGCGGAGGCGCGTGGTGCCGCGCTTAGAGCCGTTGACTACTTGGCCGGCGCCATGACCGGAGGCCGGGTCCATTATCAGGACCTCGCAGAGGCCCACCTGCAACACGCATCGCAGCATCCGGACGAAGCCGTGCGGAGCCGTGCGTTCGTGACGCTGGTGGAGCATCAGCCGGCCGAAGCCTTCGGGCGGACGGCGTCCGTGTTCACCGGCTCGTTGCTCGATTTCCTCGTCGACGACGCCTGCGAACGGCTGGCGTCATCGGGGATCGCGGCGGCGAAGTGGACTTCGCTGACGCGGGCCTTCTCGTCTCTCAGACGCACCGTGGCTCACGCCGGCTCGGACCGCGCCGAGAGCTTCGCGGTCCGCTTGTTGCGCTCGTTGGCGCGACTGGCCGACCTCAAGGAGGACTTCTTCTTGCCGGTTCGCCGCGAGTTGGCGGCGTGGAGGTCGGCATCCGTCCCGAAGGCGTTGCGGCGCTGCGCATCCGAGCTGGCGGAGTCACTGACCGAGTCGTTCCGGCAACACCTCGGCATCCGTCAGGACAAGGCCACCGACCCCGCGACGGGCCGCGACTATACGTGGGGCGACACGCTGCTTTTTGAAGACGGCATCGACCCGAACGAACTCGAGCGAATGACCGCCGCCCTGCAACATACGGAGCTGATTCGCGAGGCGGTCTACATCTTCCACCAGCGCCAGCTCATCGACCTGGACGACCTGTCCCCGGGCAGCATCTGGGTGAGCCTGATCCGGACGCAGTACGGACGGAGCATTTACCACGTGGGTGTTCGGCCGCGCAGCCCCCAGCGGTGCGACTTCACGCTGTACGTCCGGAATACGGCGTCGCGGGAGACGTTCCTGACGGACCTCGGGCTGATGTGCGTGGCCGCGGGCGGCGACGGCGAGGCGCCGCTGACACCCCAGCTCGGCGGCTACTTTCCGGAGTACGGCATCGCCACGCTCGAGCACATCCCGGGTGAATCGGTGCAGGCTCTGATCGCGCACATGCACGAGCATCCGGATAAGGACGTGCGTCAGCGTCTCAAGGACACTTGGAAGCATCTTTCCTGGTCCGCGCTAACGGCCGCGTTCGAGTTCTACCGCCGGACCGAGGCCCAATGGACGCTCACGGGCACGCTCACGCGAAGTATTGCCGTGCCGCTCAACGACTTTGACGAAAACACGCGGATCGCGTCGGCGGCGGGATGGCAGCCGTTTGAGAGCCCCCTTTCGATGATCCAACGGGTCAAGCATGCCTTCGCGGACCGCGTGAACTTTCACTTCCCCTCCTTGCGCCCTGAGACCGGAAATGAGGTCCTTTTCGCCGCGGCCATCGAGGCACTGGGTCTACGCGAAGGGATCGAGTTCCTGCGCATCGCGATCGACGAGGGCGAGCGGAACGACGGACCTTCGGAGGACCTGGAGCAGCTCTGCCGCGAGATGAAAGCCTACGTCCGGCGCACGGAGGATTGCGGCTACATGCCCAAGTCGCTCTGTTTCGCCATCGCCCGGTACCACTCGTGGGCAGCCGAAGTGCCGGACGCCGACGTGCACGCGCGTGCGATTCAGCTTCAGGAGCTACAGAGCAACTACCGCATTGATGCGGCGGCGAAGAAGTTCCCCGGCTCGAGGCTCCGCCTCTACGCCGAAACCGTCTTGAAGGACAGCCCGGCAGAGGGCAAGGCCACGATCGAGCACGCGATCCACCGGCTACGTGAGGGGGCGGACATCAAGGATGTCCTGGGCAGGCTCTACACCGATCTGCAGGAGAAGCTGCCCTCGTACGACCAGCGTTACTTCCTGACTCGTGCCGCTTACCCGCACTTGGCGCTCGACGAGAAGGCGGAGTTGGTGACCACATCCGAAGCGGGCCCGCGGCGAGCCGAGCTGGTCACGTCGCACATTGACCGCACGAACCGGGAGGTGCGCATTCGCCCGGCGGCCAGCGCACGTGAAATCGACACGCTCCACCGGATCTTCTACATCGGCGGGATCGGCGGCGGGATCAGCGCTCACGAGAAGTTCCTGGTCACGGTGGATCAGGCGGGCTACGTCATCGCCGGGGTCGGGTACTTCCGCCGAACGCCGAAGCACGTGCTGCTCGACAAGATCGCGGTGCTTCCACGGTGCCGTGGTCGAGGCATCGGGAAGCTGCTGCTGCACGAGTTCCTGCGACGGCAGGCAGCCGACGGCGCGGACATCGTCTCCGCTCAGTTCATCCGCGCTCAGTGGCTTTCGCAGTTCGGATTCCAGTCGCACCTGCGCTACGCCGGCGTCGTTTTTCCGCTTGGCGAGTTGCAGGAGGCTCCGGCGACACCGGACGCGCCCGAACCACCGCAAGGTCCGTGACGCTAACGTCTCGTCGAAGAGCCCGCGTGCGGCACGGCGTACAAAGCGGAGGGCCGAACGGCTCTTCCCGTCCGGCCCTCCCTGATACGGTTCGATGAACTCCCGAGGACATCGCAGCCGGCAAGCCAGGCTGCGACGCTAGGTCGTCCTACGGAATCACGACGACCTGCACATCGCATCTCTCGCCGCCATCCATCCAGCACACCTCCACGGTGTAGGGACCTGGCGCGAGGTTATCTACGGTCGCCTCGATATCGTAGCAGCACCTACAGAAGCACGGGTCCTGGAGCACCTCCTCTTCCCGCAGATGTAACGTGTTACCGTCAACCGTGAGCGTGACGATGATATCGACCGGGCAGCAGTTGTACTCCGCGTTGCGGTGCATCATGTGCAATTCGCCGGGTGACGGCGTAAGCTCGATCACATCCTCGGCGCAGAACGTGCCTCGGGCGGACGGACCCTCACCGGGTTCGCACACTCCGTGCGAGTAATCGCGTAGCCGGGCGCCCGTCGGGCATGCATTCGGCGGACAATCGAGCGGCGCGAAGAAGCCTGTGGGCAGCAAGTCCGGCGGCGGACCGATCAGATAAGTCCAACCCTGGAAGCCCCTGACCGCCCAGTCGATATC